>DATJST010000090.1:0-8598 GCA_035503975.1 Acidimicrobiales bacterium
CGGCGTTTGAGGGCCGAGTACTCCTCTCTCGCTTTGGGGTCGGCCCGCAGTAAGTCGCGGAGCAACCAGTGGTCGAGGTGCGCGCGGTTGTCCTTGACCACCAGGTAGAGGTGATGAGGGGGAAGGTCGACCTGGCTGGGAAGGGAAAAGGCCTCGCGTCCTGCGACCCCTAGGTCGCCCCGCCAGCGGTAGCCGATGGCACCCAGGCGCTCTATGACGGGCCTCACGTCGTCATCGGAGGCCACCACTATGTCCATGTCGATGATGGGCTTCGCTGCTAGCCCCGGCACGGCGGTTGAACCAACGTGGTCGACCCCTAGGGCAATGTCGTTGACCGCAGGCCACACATACTGACGGACTTGGTCCAACCAGCGGGGCCAAGCGGGGTTGTAGTCACTGACGACGATGTCTTTGGTGACCACTACGGCCATGACTTCGAAGTCGCCTTCGACGCACACCGCTGTCATGCCGCAGTCGCTGCCGGCTTCGTGCTCTTCGCCCCGCTCCCACAATGCGCCGTAGCCAGGCCCGAGGTCACGGCGACGTCGGTCACACCCGCTCATCCATCCCGATCCGGCCACAACGGCGAACAGCCGGCGAGCAGTTGCCTCATGCCTACCCACCAAGCCGCCGGCCTCGAGGTGCACGACCGACACTTGGGCACTGGCCTCCGGCCCGGTGAGCACGCCAGTCTTGCACCGCGAGCCGAACTCTAAGACGGGTAGCGACACTTCAGGGTCGAAGCGGAGGATCTTCACAGCGGAGCGACCCTACCAATTGGAGCCCGGCTCATAAGGCCGGGCACGGGCCCAAGGAGCGCCTCCGGTGCGCGGGATGGTGTCTATCGCACCAGAGGTTGTGTCGCCCACAAGCACCGAGGGCGCGACGCACGCACCCGTCGCCATGGCGCGCTGGGGAACACCGCCGCACGGGCCGACGTTGGCGACAGGACGACAAAATGTAGCTTAGGTCTACCAGAGACAGCCCCGGCGACGGCCCCAGGCGCTAGCAGGCGAACGAGCCAACGGGCAGGTGCCGGGCGCAGCCGTCTGCCACCCCCAACACGACTAACACGAAAAAGGGGAGCCGGATGCAGAAGGCTGACGTTCGGGCCGCTGAGAAGCCCCTGGCGGGACTGAGGCCCCTCGACCTGTCGACTACCGCGCGTGCCAACGCCAAGTGCCACCAGTTGCTCGTCCGGGCGGTCGCCGCTCTGGCCGCTACGGACGGAGCCATCTTTGTCCTGGGTGCTGACGGCGCGCTCGACGCCCTCACGACCAACGGTGACCCCGGCGCGTGGGCCAAAGAGGCCCTGACCGAAGCTGCACGCTCGGCGCTCAGAGCCGGCCAACCGGTCCTGTCAGTCGTGGTGCGGGGGCCGGACCAGCGCCTGTGCGGCCGTGCCGAGCTGTATCTCAGCCTA
Source organism: Acidimicrobiales bacterium (assembly GCA_035503975.1). Lineage (GTDB taxonomy): Bacteria > Actinomycetota > Acidimicrobiia > Acidimicrobiales > Palsa-688 > DATJMJ01. The sequence continues at coordinate 1,424 of DATJST010000090.1, forward strand.
CCCCTGGAGGTTGACGGCGAAATCCTGGGCGTCCTGATGGTCACCGGCCTGCCCTCGGAAGATCCCGCTTTGCCCGTGGAGCTGCAAAGGCTCGGAGAGTTGCCCGAGATGATCGCGCTGAGCTTGGACCGGTCCCGGGCACTGTCTGCCCTCGGCCACCGAGCTGATGAGCTCACCGCCCTGCGCCGTCAACTGGACGCCTTCGCGCTCGATTTCCGTTCGACCTACCAGGCCGAGCGCGACCGTGCTCAACAGCTCGCCGACGCCCTGGGCGTGCTGGAGCGCACCTACAGGGCGACCGTGGAGGGCCTGGCCCTGGCCGTTGAGGCAAAAGATGAGTGAACCGGGGGCCACCTCCACCGGGTGAGCCGCTACGGGATGCTGGTGACCGCAGTCGTGGCACCCGAGCACGCCGACGACCCTCAGTTCGAGTACGGCTTTTTGCTCCACGACGTCGGCAAGCTCATGGTCCCAGACATCGTGCTCAACAAGCCCGGGGCCCTAACAGACGCCGAATGGCAGGTCATGCGGGCCCACCCCGAAAAGGGCCGCTCCATCCTGGAAGGGATCGAGTTCCCGAGAGATCGTCTACTGCCACCACGAGCGCTGGGACGGCACCGGTTACCCCCGCGGCCTAAGGGGGATGGAGATCCCCTTCGGCGCACGCATCTTCCCGTTGTGCGACGCCTTCGACGCCATGACCCAGAACCGGCCTTACCGCAGCGCCATGCCCCTGGACCCGGCCTTCGAACGGGTCCGCGAAGGGTCCGGCACACAGTTTTGGTCCGACGCCGTGGACGCCTTCTTGAGCATCCCCTATGACGACATCGAGGCCATCGCCCGCCTGAAGAAGAGGGGCCCATGAGCCCCCGCCGCCCAGCTGAGCTGCGGCTCGCTATCTTCATCGACGGGTGGAACGACCGCTGCCGCTCGTTGAGCTGGACAAAGACCACTGACGACATCTTGGCCCACGCCCGTCAAGGGACTTCAGACGCGCGACACTAGCGGTCGCCAATGCCTGCGACGTGATCAGGCAGGATGTCCACAGGTGTCCCCAGTGCAAGGTGCGGCATCGTGGCTGGTCAGGAACTCGACGCTGTACTCTCACACGTCCTCAAGTTCGCCGCCACCAGTAAGCAGACACGAAACCTCTACGACTACCCGAGGTCAATGGTCTGCGGTCGTTCCCTAATAGCTAGACACCACGATGCCGCCGTTGATGTGCAAGAGCCAGGCGACGGCGTCTGGGTACTCCTTGGCTATGTACTCGTTGTCCTTCGCGGACCAGGTCCAACCGCGCTCTACCCAGCTCTCGTTAGATGTCCCGGGGCGCACTTCACCCCAGCCCGAAACCTCGGGGTACTGCCAAGGGTTTATAGCGACCACGAGGTGGTCCAACTCGTTGTGCCTGTCGTACCACGAGTAAATCAGCATGCCTTCCTCGACAGCGAGGTCCAGGGCTACAGGCTCTACACCGGATGCAACACGCAGTCGCGGGACCCAGCCGCGGTTGGTGGCCGTCGGGCCGACCTGGTCGCTGTTCACGAAGAGGGCGAAGAAGAGGACCACGAAATGACCATCTATGTCGGCGAGATCAAGTCCGCGGCTAAGCAGTACTATGCGCCAGGCAGGGCCTACGTGCAGCTGGATACGTACATAGCGGACTTACGGCGGACCTATCCGGAGGCTGTAGTAGCACCGCTGACATCTTGGAACCCCGATGCCGGCGGCTAGGTGCTGGGCGGCAATGGCTACGATTGCACCGTCTCTATTACCAATGCGGGGCATGGCCTCCATCACTATTCGGGGGTGGTGCGGCCCGGAACGGTCGCGAAGCATGTGGCGGAGCACGAAGAGAAGGAGCAGCAGGTCCCGCCCTTCCGTAACCCTCGATGACGAGGTTCGTCTCGCCCTGCTCGTCGTCCTCGAGCACCTCTCCCCTCCCGAACGGGTGGCGTTCGTGCTTCACGACGTCTTCGGACTCCCCTTCGAGACCGTGGCCCGCGCCCTCGGGCGACCGGCACCAACTTGCCGCCAGCTTGCCCACCGGGCTCGTCTCGCTATCCGCGCCGAACGGTCCGCTACGAGCGGAGTGGGCCCGGCCGAGCAGCGGCTTGTCACCGAGCAGTTCATCGCCGCCTGCGCCAACGGTGACCTCGACGGCCTCCTTTCTGTGCTCGCACCCGACGTCGAAGGCACGGTCGATCTCGGTCTCGCAGACCGGCGCAGCGGCGTCGTCGTTCGCGGAGCCCGCCCGGTCGCCCGAAACCTCCTTCGCTACTTCGGATCGTGGACCACGCTGGTCGAGATCCCGGGCGCCGGCCCTGCCGTCGTGGTTGGTTTCGTCGCCGGGCGCCTCTATGCCCTCATGGTCCTCGCCACGCGAGGCGATGTCGTCGTCGACATCGATGCCACCGCCGACCCAGCCAAGCTCGCCCATCTCGCCGCCCTGGTCTGAGCACCCCTCCTCGAGTTTCGGCTAAACACTGTCGCCGACCGTTAGCCTGCCGTGACCGTTGTCGGGATATTGCGGTTGCACTGCAGGCATCGGGACGTGCGGAGAAGACGGTCTCAACGGCCGTCGAAGTGATTGAGGTTGCGCGCGACTTTGGTCTGAAGCGGACTATTAGCAAGGCCTCGACTCCAGCAGATCAGGGCGTGAGCACGAACCGGCCGCGCACCCCGCCGTTGGCCATTGCGCGATGCGCGTCGCCGGCCTGTTCGAGCGGCAAGACCGCACGGACACGGGTCGGGAGTCGGCCGTAGGCAGCGCGGGCAAGCAGTCCGGCCAATCGGGACCCATCCGGGCGGGTAACGATAGCGGTGACGGTGATGTCTCGTTCTGAGGCCGGCTCGTTGCCGGGCTGCACGCCGACGAACTTGCCACCGTCGCGAACCAAGGCCAACGCTTGTTGCTGTAGGACGGCTGCGTCAGCGACGGCATCCCAGCCCGACTCGGCCTGATCGATGAACGCGACACCGAGGCTACGAACGAACGCTTCGTCCCCGGTCCGGGCCAGACCGGTCACATCCCAGCCTTGGCCAGGGGCGAGCGAGAGCAGGTACCCGCCCAGTGACCCGGCCGCCCCAGTAACGAGCAACCGATTCGCTCCGACCGGCGCATCACCAAGCAGATCCAGGACCTCCATGGCCGCCAGCCCATTCAGCGGCACGGTGGCGGCCCTGATCAAATCGAGGCCGTCCGGCACCGGGGCGATGTCGGCGGCCGAGATCACCAGGTATTCGGCGTAGGTGCCGAAATCACGGTCGAATCCGTCGATCAGACCGGCCACCTCGACGCCAAGCGGCACGTCTACCCCTGGCCCGATGGCATCGACGGAACCGGCGAACTCCCAGCCCAGACCCGTTCGCTCGGGCTGATGGATCAATCCCCGGGCATGGAACACGCCGTTGACGACCCCGAGGTCGACCGGGTTGACTGGGGCCGCGGCGACCGAGACACGCACCTGGCCAGGCGCGGGTTCGGTCAGGGGGACGTCGACGATCTCGATCGAATCGGGTCCCTCGGGGGTTTGGACGACCGCAGCACGGAAAGTGGATCTCGTCATGTGTGGCTCCTACTTGCTGGCAATGGGCGGCATGCACATCACTGTAGAGAGGTAACTTTCTGATGGGAAGAAGGCACCTCAAGGTGCGTATGCCGCCATGAGGTAGTAAGTTGAGGTGCATGCCGGCACGGACAGTCACTGAGAAGCGGGCGCAGGCCAAGCAGGACTACGACGCGTACCTCGCCAATTGCCCCAGCCGGCAACTACTGGACCGCATCTCCGATAAGTGGGTCGCCTTGATCGTGGCCGCTCTCGGTAGCGGCGGCTCACACCCGTCGGCCGGCGGCAATAGCAGCGAGCCGCGGGCGATGCGCTACTCCGAACTATCGCGACGCCTCGCCGGTGTCAGCCAAAAGATGCTCACCCAAACCCTGCGCTCGCTCGAACGCGACGGCCTCCTTTCCCGAACCGTAATGCCCACTGTGCCGGTCACCGTCACCTACGAGCTGACCGACCTGGGCCTGTCACTGCATCACCTCATGCATGCCGTCAAACAATGGGCCGAAGACCACATGGACCAAGTGCTCGCCAACCGGGCCGACCACGACACTCGCGGGACCTGATCGCACATCACCGGAGACCGCGTACGCCAGCGTTCACCACGCCCGACGGGACGACGGTGACGTTCCTTCACGGCTGCTGGCTCATCCTGGGGCTCTACCCTCGCACCGAGCCCGCCAAAGACGCCGCTATTGCGTTCACTCCGGCCAAGACCGGCGAGATCAGCGTTCGGTGCTGCCGGAATTGGAGCGAGCAGCGCCGCCACCCAGCGGGCCTTCTCGGACGCAACCTGCTCGGCGCCATGACCGAAGCCGGCTGGCTACACCCTTCTCCTCACAGTCGCGCCGTCTACATCACCGAAGAGGGAAAGGCCGCCCGGGGCCAGACGATCGGGTCGTCTCCACTCGCAGCGCCTTGCCCTCCTTCAGGTAGGCCTTGGCCTTGGAGCTCTTGTAGTGGAACTGGAGCTCGGGGGCAACGTCGGGGGTAATGACCTCGGTGGCAAAGCGCCCGGGGGTCTTGCGCTTGCCCCGGTTGACGATGGTGCGGTTGACCACCAAGCTGGCCCGCTCGGGACGGCCGAGGTCAAGATGGGCGCCGATGGCGGCCTCGGACCAGGCCCGGGCGCGGCGGGACTGGTCGAAAACGGCCGTGTCGGAGACCTCCAGCTGAGCTATAGAGAACGACCAGTCCAAGCCGGCGCGGCGGTCGTCGATGGTGAGCGGGCTGGGGACCACGCCCATCATGCGCCCGAGGAGGCTGTGGAGGTGGCCCAAGCCGAGGCGGGCGCAGGTGCGCCAGGCGAGGGCGGGGCCCTCGACAGAGCGCAAGCCGTTATCGAGGGGCTGGAAGCCGACCCCCGCCTTGGCCAGCTGGGCCTTGGCCCATTCATAGCCGTTGGCACAACCCCATAGTGCGTACGGCGCGTACGAGCACAGCTTTATGAACGCCGGCCCCCATTGGGCGTCGGCAAAGTAGAAGTACCAGTGGTCGGGGAACGAGGACACCCGCCGCCAGGAGATGTGGGGGTGCCCGGGGCGATGGCTGGCGTGGGAAGGGCCGACGTAGCCCCGCCAGGAACTGGTGCGCTCCTGAGCCTTACCTACCAGGACCAAGCCGTAGTGCCCGGCCGCAGCAGCAGCGTCCTGGTAAGGGCGGGCGATGTCCGGGGGTCGACGGTAACGCCACGTGCTCGAGCCAAGTAAGTGGCCAGCACGTTGCGCAGATCGATGCTCCCGCGGGGGTCGCTATACCCAAAGATCGTCGGCCGCCGTCCGGGTGCCCTGCGCAAGGAAGCGAGCCAGGCATTTAGAGGGAACTCGGTCACATCAGGAGCACCAGGACGAAGGTCGAAACGCGCAACGCGCTGTGCCGGCGTGGCGCTGGCGGGGACGTGCAGAGCATGTCCGGCATTCGGCGCGACGATGGTTGTGCCTCTCGCCCGGGTCCGTATCCAGCCCTCAGAGGCAAGCTGGGCATATACACTAACGACGGTCCCGCGGGCAACGCCGAACTCGGCCGCCAGGGTCCTGGTGGAGGGTAAACGCGTCCCAACCGGGTACAGACCACTGCGGATACCTGCCCGTAACGTCCTCTCGATGTCTCGGCGCCGTGTCACTGCGGAGCGGGGCGGAGACAAATAGGGCCTCGCACGCCGCGGCGCCTTTTTCGACGCTTGGGCGAAGCCTCGCTCATCAGCTGGCGGAACCAGTAGCGTTCGGCGTCGGATAGGTGGCGCACGAGGCCGAGCAACGAGAGGTCGGAGGGCTCGACCGAACGGAAGGCCATGGCCTTGCCGTCGAGGCCGGCGCACTTGAGCTCGAGCGTGAGCCGGTAGTCGTGAAGGTACCCCGCGAGCACGGTGCACTCGTTGCCAGTTCTTGTGCCATGTCGGCACCTCCTCGCCTGGTTGGCTCATTTGACAATTAGAACTGCCTTGACAATAATACTTGTCGGACGGTGGACGAATACATAGGATTGGCGAATGCGTAGAGAGAGGCCTTGGGCATGACCGAGAAACGTCAAAGGCGCCGTGTGACTGCCGTCCTGTTCGACCGCTTCGAGCTGCTCGATGTGTTCGGCCCGCTCGAGCTCTTCGGGGCCCTCTCCGAGTATTTCGAGATAGACCTGGTCGGTCCCGTTGCCGGTCTGGTACGTAGTTCCCAGGGGCCGTCGGTGTTCGCTGCGACTACGTACGGCGAAGCCGAGGTCCCTGATATCGTTCTCGTGCCAGGGGGGATCGGCACCAGGGCTCTCGTACACGACAGCTCCTTCGGTAGCTGGCTCGCCGGCTGGGCGGCGCAGGCCGACATCGTGGCTTCGGTCTGCACGGGCTCGGCGGTTCTCGCCTCAGCTGGCCTCCTCGACGGGTACAGTGCCACCTCCAACAAGCGCGCATTCGGCTGGGCAAAAGAACAGGGCCCGCACGTGGACTGGGTGGCCAAGGCCCGCTGGGTAGAAGACCGCGACCGCTGGACGTCTTCTGGCGTTGCAGCGGGCATGGACATGACGTTGGCCCTGATTGCCAGCATGCACTCCGAAGAACTGGCTTCCGCTTTGGCGGACAGGGTCGAGTTGGAATGGCACCGGGACCCGGGGTGGGACCCGTTCGCTTTCGTCAACGGCCTCGTGGCGAACGGAGAGCACAAACCGCTTCGGTTCACCCGGGTGCACAACGCGACGGCATCGCTGGGTGGATCTCGTTAGGAGGACCAGCGCCACTTGGCAATCGTTGAGGCGATCGCCGCCGGCGACGTTCGTCGCAGCCGATGAGGCGGCCGGACTGCTCCTCGCTGGCCTGGTCGCCACGCGCGGGCACCCTAATGCGCGGGAGCCTTGAACTGCCCCTCCACCTGGGCGGCGGACAGCGGGTGCGCCGAAAAGCTGGGCGTGACGGTCAGGCCGCCTTCGGACCGGGCACGAACCTGGAGGCGGGCCGCGTGGGCTTCGACGATCTCGGCGACGATGGACAGGCCGAGACCGAGACCGTCCGGGCTGGCAGTCCGGTCCGGGGCGCCGCGCTGGAAGTAGGTAAGACCTATGAGGAACTGGTAATCGCCAGACGATAGAGGAGGTACACCCATGATGGAGCCCGTGACAACGCTC
>DATJST010000091.1:0-19737 GCA_035503975.1 Acidimicrobiales bacterium
GCTCTCATTGGCGCTCAACCCCCGTGAACAGCACGGCCACCTTCTCGTCGGGCCGCACCGTGCCTCCGGCCACGAGCTCGAGGAGCCCTGCGAGCCCCGCGCAGCCTGTCGCATCCGCGCGATAGCCCGCTGCCTGTCCCAACACCAAAGCTTCTGCCAGCCGCTGCTCGGAGACGACGACGGGCCGCCCGCCCGATCTCAGCATGCCCCCGACCACGGCCAGCCAGTCGTAGGTTTCGTCGTCGAGGATGCCTCCCGCGATGCTCTTGGGCTCAACTTCCCAAGGCCACATATACCCAGAACGTTGCGTGGCGGCCTTGCGGAGCGCTTGCTCGATATCTTCTGTGCCCGGGTTGGAGGGCAGGAGCTGCGCCACGCGGTGGTACGCCCGTTCGAGCGGGTGCCCGCCCAAAGTCTGAACGGTGTGGTTGCGCGGGACGCGCTCGAGGGCTCCCAGCGCGACGGCTTCGGCGAAGGCTTGTGCGCACGCGCTGGCCAGTGCTCCACCCCCTACCTGGACGACGACGTGGTCGAGCGTCGTACCGCTCTCAGCGAGATCCGAGACCATCTCGTAAACGAGGGTCTCACCGCCCTCGATCGCGAGCCCGTTTTCGTTGCCCTGGCAAGTGAACGGGAGCGCACCGGCGGCGAGGGCGGCGCGGAGCGCGGCGTAGGCGGGGTCACCGGCTGTACCTGGCTGGCGGGGGCAGGTGACCACCTTTGCCCCAAGGTCTCCGAGGCGCGCCACTATGCCGGCGTCGGCGTCCACCGGGACGAACACCCGTAGCGGCCAGCCGCCAGCTGCAGCCACGACCGCAGCCGCCAAGGCTGCGTTGCCGCAGCTCGCGATCGCCAGCACCGGCCGCTCGGAACGGTCGGCCAAGCCGAGCTGCCGAGCTACCTCCAGATGGAGCAACACTCCCATGAGGTGGCGCCCCTTGTGGGAGCCTGAAACGTTGTGGGTCTCGTCCTTGACCCATACCCCACCGCCCTCCTCGAAGCCGAGGGCCCTTGAGAGGCTCTCGCTGTACTGGAAGGGCGTCGCAACAAAACCATGCCCCTCAACCGCCGCCACCGCCCCGTCGAGACGCTCGACCATATCGACGAAGTCGGCATCCCTGAGCCCACCTGAGATGGCCCTGTGGTAGCTGTGCAGCATTTCTCTGTAGCGGGCGAAAGGCTCGCCCGAACCAGCGTGGGCGGTGAAGTTCACCTGGGCCGGGCCGACGGACCGCACAAGCACATGGTCGACGTCGTCGTCGCCTGCGCGTGGGCAGCGGAACGGGTACGGCTCGTCCTTTGGCGGCGAGGCGCCGCACCCCGAGCAGGCGAGGCGGCTCGCCGGGTCGCTCATCCGACGGTCACCCCGCTGCGTGCGTTGAAGTCCTTTATCATCTCGTCCCACTTGGCGAGCTTGCTGTGCAACGCCGTCCAGTACGACTGGTCACGCCTGGCGACGAAGTCCTCGACCGAGATGCCCTGCTGCTCCACCCAGGTGAAATAGCCGAGGTTGAATACCCGCTCCCGGTCCCGCGTGCTCAACTCCAAGAGGTGGTCCGTGCCGGCGCCGAGCATCCAGTGGCCGAACGTCTCTCCGGCGGCGACGGTGTCGAAACCTCCTGCGAAGTCGCGGGCGCTGATCTTGTCCCGCTCGCTGTCGTACATCTCTGCTCCGTCGGTGGCCACCGTGGCTATGACATCGCTTGGCCCGAGGCCCAGGTACTTGGCGGCTTTGACCGAAGCGACGATATTGCAGATGCTAGAAAGCCCGAACGAGCTGAGCGCAGCCAGCGTCTCTTGTGGGACGCCACGGCGGTCCGCGAGGTAGGCGAGACCTTCTGGTGTGCCGAAGAGCAGTGCCAGGTGGTCGGTAGCCCGGTCGCTGACCGCGGTGACGAGGTCGGTGTTATAGACGTTGTGGATGAACGGGATGTGCTTGTCGCCGATGCCTTGGATGTTGTGGGCGCCAAAGCCGTTGTAGAGCATCGTGGGGCACTCGAGAGCCTCGACGGCGACGATACGGGCGCCGTAGGCTTCCTTGAGCCGGTCACCCGCACCCAGGGTGCCTGCCGAGCCCGAAGCCGACACGAAAGCCGCCAGCCCGAGCCCGGGCTCGCTACGCCGGAGGTGCTCGAAGACGTCGGCCAGCGCCGTGCCTGTCACCAGGTAGTGCACGAGGTGGTTGCCAAACTCAGCGAACTGGTTGAAGATCACGTTTTCCGGTTCCGACGTGAGCTCGTTGCACTTGTCGTAGATTTCCTTGACGTTGCTCTCCGAGCCCGGGGTGGCGATGACGTCCGCTGGTTCGCTCACCCAATCCCTTAGCCAGTCGAAGCGTTCTTTGCTCATTTCCTCCGGCAGGATGGCGACACCCCGGCACCGCATAAGGCGTGAGATGGCAACCCCGCCCCGGCAGTAGTTGCCTGTCGAGGGCCACACGGCCCGGTGCGAGGTCGGGTCGAACTGGCCGGTGATGACGCGCGGCGCTAGGCACCCGTAAGCGGCGAGCACCTTGTGAGCCCGGATCATCGGGAAGCGATCGCCAAGTGCTACGACGATCTTGGCCGGCACGCCGGTGAGCTCCTCCCCAAGGACCACATGTGCCGGGAGGTCGGCCAGGCTGGTGCGGTCGGTGCCGTTGTACCAGTGCACCCGGAAGAGGTTGAGCGGGTCGGCTTCGTCGGGTTTCACCGAAGCGAGAGCCCGCCGGACGGCAGCCGGAATTGTCCTCGGCTCGGTCAGCTCTGCGAAGGTCGGCAATAAGATCTTCGCTTCCCTGAAGCGCTGAACTGTGCGGTCGTAGACGCCTTGGTCAACGACGTGGTCTTCCAGTCCCAAAGTCGGCATGGCGGGCTCTCCTGTCGGGTTGCGGGCTAAACGACGTCTTCGTCCATCATCGCACGGGCCACCTTCAAGAAGCCCGCGATATTGGCGCCGGCGACGTAGTTGCCTGGCTGGCCGTACTGCGCGGCAGTCGTGGAGACGGTGGTGTGGATCGAGCGTACTATCGAATGCAATTTTTCATCTACCAGCTCGTGGCTCCACTGGACGCGTTCGGAGTCCTGTGTCATCTCGAGGCCGGAGACGGCCACACCGCCGGCATTGGCAGCTTTGCCGGGGCCGTAGAGAATGCCTGCCGCCAGGAAAAGGTCGACGCCCTCTGGGGTGGTAGGCATGTTGGCACCCTCGGCGACCGCGATCACTCCGGAGGAGATCAAGTTTGCCGCATCCTTGCCGTTGATCTCGTTTTGGGTGGCGCTTGGGAAAGCGCAGTCGGCAGGGATGGCCCACAGCGGGTTGAAGTCACCCTTGCTGGCGGGCACGAACTGTGAACGCCCGAACTTGTCGGCGTACTCGGCGATCCGGCCCCGGCGAACTTCCTTGAGCTCTTTCACCCAGGCGAGCTTCTCGGCGTCGATCCCGTCAGGGTCATGTATGAAGCCGTGGGAGTCTGACAGAGTGACAGCCCGGGCGCCGACCTCGATGAGCTTCTCGACCGTGTACTGGGCCACGTTGCCGCTCCCCGAGACCAGGCAGGTCTTTCCCTCCAGGTCGAGCCCCCGGGTCGCCAGCATTTCGGAAGCAAAATAGACGGTGCCGTAGCCGGTCGCCTCCTTGCGCACGCGCGAGCCGCCCCACTCGAGGCCCTTGCCGGTGAGCACCCCAGTGAACTGGTTCGTGATCCTCTTGTACTCGCCGAACAGGTAACCGATCTCGCGCGCCCCGACCCCGATGTCGCCCGCCGGCACGTCGGTGAACTGGCCGATATGGCGGTAAAGCTCGCTCATGAAGGACTGGCAGAAGCGGCGGACCTCGCCGTCGCTGCGCCCCTTCGGGTCGAAGTCCGAGCCGCCTTTGGCGCCTCCCATCGGTAACGTCGTGAGTGCGTTCTTGAACACTTGTTCGAAGGCTAGGAACTTCAGCAGGCCGAGGTTGACCGTGGGGTGGAAGCGGAGCCCGCCTTTGTACGGGCCTACGGCACTGTTCATCTGCACCCGGAAGCCCCGGTTGACGTGGACCTCGCCCGAATCGTCGACCCACGGGACCCGGAAGATTATTGCCCTCTCGGGCTCGGCCATGCGCTCGAGGATCTTCGCCTTGCGGTACACCTGGTTGACGTCTACCACCGGTGCCAGAGAGGAGTACGCCTCTCGTACGGCCTGGATGAACTCCCCTTCAAGGGGGTTCTTTTCCTCGACGGAAGCTATGACGTCGTTGGCATAGCTCATGTCATTTCTCCTTTTCAGGTATGCGCGAGCGCCCTGTGCGCCCCGCAGAACTCTTCGATCGACGCCACAGCGGTGCGGATGTTGTCGACCGAGTTCGCGTACGAGAGGCGTAGGTAGCCCTCTCCCCAAGACCCGAAAGCCGTCCCCGACAGGCAGGCGACGCCCGCCTCTTCGAGGAGGCGGGCTGCGAGCACCGATGACGCCATCCCGAGAGCCTTCACGTTCGGGAAGACGTAGAAGGCCCCCTGGGGGGTGGCGCAGGTTATGCCGGGTACCCGGTTGAGCCCGGCGACGATGACGTCGCGTCGGGTGCGGAACTCCGCCACCATGTCCTCGACCGGCTTCCAGGGCCCTTCTAGAGCCGCCACGGCTGCGTCCTGACTGAACGCCGAAGTGCAAGACACAGAGTTGACGATCAGCCGCGTCACCGGCTCGACGAGGTCGGCTGGCAAGACCCCGAAGCCGAGCCGCCAGCCCGTCATGGCAAAGGGCTTCGACCAGCCGTCCAGGAGGACCGTCCGCTCCTCCATGCCATCGAAGTCGAGCACGCTCACGTGGCGACCGTTGTACCGGGTCGCCCAGTAGACCTCGTCCGAGAGCACGGTCAGGTCGTGACGGACCGCGATGTCGGCGATCGCCTCGCAGTCAGCACTTGTCAGTGCGCTCCCGCAGGGGTTGTGCGGTGAGTTGAGGATAAGCAGTTTCGTGCGGGGTGTAATGAGGCTTTCCACCTCCGCGGGGTCCACCCGGAAGTCGTTCTCTTCTCGCAGCGGCACGGGCACGGGGACGGCCCCCGAGAAGCCGGCTATCGACTCGTACATCGGGAACCCGGGATCCGGGAAGAGCACCTCGTCTCCCGCCTCGCAGGTGGCGAGGATCGTGAAGAACATGATCGGCTTGGCCCCGGGCGTTATCACGACCCGCTCGGGCGGCACGCGCATCCTTCCGTTGCGTTCGAGATAAGCGGCCACGGCCTCGCGCAGCCGGACGGTGCCGGGCGCGGCCACGTAGTGAGTGTGGCCGGCACGCAGCCCTGCTTGTGCGGCCTCCACAATGTGCGCGGGGGTCGAGAAGTCGGGCTCGCCGATCTCGAGGTGGACAACTTTGCGCCCGCTACGCTCCAGTGCCTGAGCCTGGGCGAGCACGGCGAAGGCCGATTCGGTCCCGAGGCGTCCCATTCGTGACGCGAGCTTTGTCATGAAGAGGAAGCTAACCCCCCAGGTACCCCCGGGAAAGGGACTAAAGGCCTTCGCCCCTGGGCCGGAAGCATACAACCGCGCTCGTGACCAAAAGCCCTAGTTGCAGGGCCAGGCGCGGCCGCATGATCTTGCTGCGCTCCGTACCCTGAGCCCTAGAGCCGAGGGGCCTCGGAGGAGGTACGTGGTGCAGCGCCATGGAGAGAGGTCGCAGAGGACGTGCTGGAGGTCTTAGATGAGAACGACCGTTGATGTCGCGCTCGGGTCGAGCGCTTGCAGGGTAGGGCCGGGCAGCGAAGCTGAGGTGAGGCGCCTCCTGCTGGCCGCAGAGCCCGACTTCGCGCATTACGAGGTGCTGAAGGACCTAGTCGACGAGTGCATCGACATTTCCCTCAACTACCGCCAGAGCGGCCACCCGGGAGGGTCGCGCTCCAAAGTCCATATGCTGCTCTCCCTCGTCCTTTCGGGTGCGATGAGGTGGGACTTGCGGCGGCCGTGGCTGCGGCTTTCGGACCGTTTTGTCCTCTCGGCCGGGCACACCGTGCCGCTCGTGTACGCCACTCTGGCTGTTCTCAACGAGGGTTTGCGGGCGCGCCACGATGACACCGGTCTGGAAAGGTACGCGTTCCCGAGCGACGGCCGGTTCGCTCTCACCTGGGAGCTACTGCCCAAACTGCGGCACCGGGGCGGGTTGCCCGGGCACGCCGAGATGGCTGGCCGGAGCCTCTTTTTGAAGTACAACACCGGCCCGTCTGGGCACGGCCTCGGCCCAGCGGCCGGCGAAGCCCTGGCACTCAAGCTCGCGGGAGCTGAGGAAGTGAAAGTCTTCGTCATCGAGGGTGAAGGTGGCCTCACTCCCGGGGGCGCGCACGAGGCCAAGAACACCGCCTGGGGGCTCGGGCTGTCCAACCTGGTGTTCCTGGTCGACTGGAACGACTACGGCATCGACCCGAGGCCCGCTTCGAGCGTCGTGAGCGGCTCGCCAGTCGACTGGTTCGAACCGTACGGCTGGAGGGTCGCAGGTACCGAGCATGGCTCGGAGTGGGGTGCGGTGACGGAGGCAGTGCTCAACGCAGCCTGCGGTGCCAACCCCGACGGTCTGCCGAGTGCCGCCTGGTTCAAGACCCGCAAAGGGCGCGGTTACGGCAAGTACGACGCCGCCAGCCATGGCGTTCCCTGGCCAGCCAACTCGGAGCAGTTCTGGGCGCTCCGCAAGCAGTTCATGGCCCGCTACGGGGTCGAGTACCAGGGCGTGGACGAGCCGCTGCCCGCTGACAGCGATGCCGCGCGCTTGCAGGAGGAGGCCAACCTGCGGGTAGTCATGGGGGTGCTGCGCCAGGACAAGGACCTCGTGGAGTGGCTCTCTGACCGCCTCGTGGCCATTGCCGCTGCCGTACCCCGGGAGCCCAAGAGCTTGCGCTTGAACAGCGGGACGGCCGCTCTTTTCAGCGACAAGCGGCTCTTCGACTTCGAGCACTACCCCGAACTGATCTGGAAGCGCCCAGGCGAGAAGGCGCCCAATCGCGCCGCCCTCGGCACCTGGGGCGCGTACGTGAACACGCTTGCCAAGCGTGATTATGGGCGCCCGCTGTTCATCGCCTGCTCGGCCGACCTGGCGGACTCGACGAACATCTCGGGGTTCGCAGCCGACTTCGGGGGCGTCGAGGGCTTCGGCTGGTACGACCGGGTGTCGCGCCCGGACGGCGCGCTCCTCCCGACCGAGATCACGGAGTTCACAAATGCCGGCCTCGTCGCTGGTATGGCGACGGTGAACATGGCTGACGACCCCTTCGCCTCGTTCGACGGTTTCTGGGGGACGTGTTCCACGTACGGCTCGTTCTCCTACCTCAAGTACGGCCCGATGCGGCTCTTCAGCCAGCTCGCCCAGGACTCCGAGCTAAAGGTGGGCAAGCTGTTGTGGGTCGCCGGGCACTCCGGCCCCGAGACCGCCGAAGACTCGCGTACCCACTTCGGCATCGTGGAGACGGGTGTTACGCAGCTTTTCCCCGAAGGCCACGTCATCGACCTGCACCCCTGGGAGTACAACGAAGTCCCGGTCGTCCTCGGGGCGGCGCTCGCCCTCGACGTGCCGATCGTGGCTCTCCACCTCACCAGGCCGGCGATCGAGATCCCGGACCGGGCCGCGCTCGGGCTGCCATCTCACTTCGCCGCCGCCCGCGGGGCCTATGTGCTGCGCCCCTTCGATGAAGGGCAACCAAAAGCGGGCACAGTGTTCGTCCGAGGGACGATGCCGACGCACAACCTGTTGCGGGCCCTCCCCGAACTGGCACGGAGCGGCCTGAACGTGAAAGTCGTAGCCGCCGTCAGCCCGCAGTTGTTCCGTGCTCAGGACGCCTCCTACCGCGAGTCGGTGCGGTCGCCGGCGGACGCCGTTGACTCGATGGTGGTCACGAGCGGGGCCTTCAAGTTGATGCGGGACTGGGCCGACGGGCCGCTGGCGAGGGAGTACTCCCTCTCCGCCGACTTCGACGACAGGTGGAGGACAGGCGGGACCGTGGACGAGGTGATGTCAGAAGCCCACCTCGGTCCCGAACAGATCCTCTGCGCCATCGAGCGCTTCGTTGCCGAGCGGGGGAGGCGGCTGCGTCGCTGGCAGGAGTGGCTGGACGCGGCCGTGCGCAGGTAGTGGGCGGTACTGGTGCCGTCCTGGCCCGCTGGGGTCGCACGAGAGGGGCCGCGTGCTGATCCGTGGAGGTCGCGTCATTGACGTGGCAGGGGACCGCCGGGCAGATCTGAGGACCGGCGAAGACGGGCGCGTCCAACAAGTGGGGGACGAGCTGGTCCCCCGCGAACACGAAGAGATCTACGACGCCACGGGCAAGCTGGTCCTCCCGGGCGGGGTCGACGCCCACACGCACATGCAGCTCCCGGTGGGATCGGTGCGGGTATCGGACGACTTTGCCTCAGGCACCCGGGCGGCCGCTGTCGGCGGCACGACGACGATCATCGACTACGTCAACGTCGTCCGGGGGCAGGGCCCGATGGCCGCGGTGGCTGAGTGGAGGCGCGCCGCGGAGCCTTCGGTCGTTGACTGGGGCCTGCACCTCACCTTTACCGAGACCGTGCCGGAAAGCGTCGTCGCCGCAGGTGTTGCGGCGGGAATAACGTCTTTCAAGCTGTACCTTGCCTACCCCGACCGGCTCCAAGTGGACGACGGGACGGTCCTTCGGCTCATGAGGTACGCGTCGCGCCAGGGAGCCCTCGTGGCCCTCCATTGCGAGAACGGCGCTGCGATCGAGGAGCTTCGCCGTGAAGCGCTCGCCGCGGGGCGGACCTCGGTCTGCGAGCACGCCCGGACACGCCCACCAGTCCTCGAAGCCGAAGCGGTGTCGCGTGCCGCCGCCCTTGCCGAAGTGGCCGGTACCTCGATTTATGTCGTGCACCTTTCGTCGGCGGAGGCGCTCGCCGCCGTGCGCGCCGCCCGCGACCGCGGTGCAGACGTGTTGGCGGAGACTTGCCCGCAGTACCTCTACCTGAGCACGGCCAAGCTGGCGGGGCCGGACGCAGCCGACTTCGTGTGCACCCCGCCGCTGCGCGACCCCGTGCACGCCGAAGCGCTCTGGGAGGGTTTGGCCCAAGGCGAGATCCAGGCTGTATCGACCGACCACTGCCCGTTCTGGCGCGCCGACCGCCGTGCCGGGGTGGCCGCGCGGCCCGAGGGCGCGCGGGATTTCACAGAGCTACCAGGGGGCCTCCCCGGGGTCGAGACACGCATGGCGCTCATGTGGGCGGGCGTGCGTGCAGGCAGGATCGGAGCCGCCGACTGGGTGCGGTTGTGCTGCGAGGCGCCAGCCAGGATCTTCGGGCTTTGGCCGGTAAAAGGGTCGCTCACCCGGGACGCTGACGCCGATGTCGTGGTCTGGGGCCCGGAGCGGGCCCAGCCGCTGACAGCGGCGCGGCTCCACATGGCCACGGACCACTCCCCGTATGAGGAGATCGTATCGCTGGGCTGGCCCGATCTCGTGCTCAGCCGGGGCCGCGTCGTGGCTCGCGACGGGCAGTTCTGCGGCGAGCCAGGATGGGGCCGTTACGTCGCGCGAGCGCCGAGACCAGCCCGGTAAGGGACAGCCCTATTAGAGTCCGGAACAAATAGATTGCAGGAGGGCCAGTCATATGGCAGACACCCTGGCAAAGAACAGCTGCACGGTTACCGCGTTCAGTCTCAACGGTAAAGCCGTGGAGGTGAGGGACGCGCACCCTCACCTGCTCTCCGCGCTCCGGGAGGAGCTCGGAGTGACCTCGGCCAAAGACGGCTGTTCACCCTCGGGCCAGTGCGGCTGCTGCACGGTCCTGGTCGACGGCAAGGCCATCGTTAGCTGCCAAACAGCTTTGGAAAAGGCCGCTGGCAAGGCGGTCACCACGCTCGAGGGGTTTGACCCAGCCGAGCGGGCGCGCTTCGCGTCGGCCTTCGCCGCGACAGGCGCGCTGCAGTGCGGCTTCTGCACCCCTGGCATTGTCGTGCGGTTGAAGGCGCTCCTCGACAAGAAAGGAGCGGACCTTACCCGCCAGGACGCGGCTCGTCACCTCGGCGCCCATCTCTGCCGTTGTACGGGTTACTCCAAGATCCTCGACGCCGTCGAGCTGCTCGCGCGCGGAGAGGTCCCGGCAGTCACGTTGGGCGGCGGCATCGGGACCAGCGGGGCCAAGTACGAGGGCATTGCGTTCGCGTTGGGCGAGCGTGGCTACGTGGACGACCTCCGGCCTGCAGGCCTGCTCCATGGCGCTTTGCGGCTCAGCGACCACGCCCGCGCCGACATCTTGGCTATCGACACCGCCGCCGCGCTCGCGGTGCCCGGTGTGGAGGCGGTCTTCACTGCTGCTGACGTGCCCGGCCACCTCCGGGTGGGGATCATCCACACCGACTGGCCCGTGTTCATTCCCGTTGGCGGCCGCACCTCGTACCTGGGCGACGTGCTTGCCCTCGTCGTGGCCGGCTCGCGGGCGGTGGCCCGCCACGCCGCTCAACTGGTCGAGGTCGAGTACCGCCCGCTGCGGCCGTTCACCGACCCCATGGCGGCGCTCGATGACGCCGAGAACGCCGTTTGGGAACTGGACGGCAACGTCCTGTCCCGCTCGGCTTACAAGCGCGGTGACGCCGAAGCCGCTCTCGCCGGCTCTGCCCACACTGTGCACGAGGTTTTCCAGACCCAGCGGGTCGAGCACGCTTTCCTAGAGCCCGAGTCGACCCTGGCCGTGCCTCAGGAGGACGGCACGCTGAAGGTTTACTCGGGTGGACAAGGAGCCTGGGACGACCGCAACCAGATCGCGTCGGTGCTCGGTATCGCCCCCGAGCGGGTCGTCGTCGAGCAGGTTTCCAATGGGGGGGCGTTCGGGGGCAAGGAGGACATGTCCAACCAAGCCCAGACGGCCCTCGCCGCCTGGTTGCTCCAGCGGCCCGTCAAGTGCACGTTTTCGCGCGAGGAGTCGTTCCTGGTCCACGCTAAACGACACCCGGTACGCCTCGAGTACTGGGCCGGCTGTGACGAGGGGGGCAAACTGACGGCTCTCAAAGCGCGGATGGTCGGTGACTCGGGCGCCTACGCCTCGGTCGGCATGAAGGTGCTGGAGCGCGCCGCTGGGCACGCTTCGGGACCATACGCACTGCCCGCGATCGACGTGGAGTCGGTGGCTGTGCGGACCAACAACCCGGTCTGTGGGGCGTTCCGAGGCTTCGGCGCCAACCAGGCCCAGTTTGCCATGGAGGGCGTCATCGACCGGCTGGCCGAAAAGGTGGGCATAAGCGGGTGGGAAATGCGGGCGCGCAACGTCATCTTCCCGGGAGTGGTGTGGGGCCCCGGCCAGGTGATGGACGACGGTTGCGCAGGCGCGCGAGCGTGCCTGGAGGCAGTGAAACCCGCCTACGACGCAGCAGTCGCGTCGGGGAAGGCGGTCGGCCTTGGGTTGGGCCTGAAAAACGCCGGGCTGGGCAACGGGTTCCTCGAGATCGTGAAGGCTGTGGTGCGTTTTTCGGTGGACGGCGACGTCGAAGTCCGCCATTGTTGGACCGAGATGGGCCAGGGGATCCATACCGTGGCCCGCCAAGTCGTGGTCGAAGAGCTCGGGGTCGACCCGGACAGGGTCCGCGTCGTGGTGGACACCACGCGGGACCTGAGCGCCGGCCAGACAACTGGCTCTCGGGGTACGCTCATGGGGGCCGGGGCCATCGCCGACGCCTGCCGGCGGGCTAGGGCCGACGGGTGCCGTCCGGGGGTCGACTACATGGGTGAGTACCGCGTCGACTGGACCAATTCGATCGAGTCGGGCGTGGAGCACCCCACGATCCATTCGGCCTTTTCCTACGCCGCTCAAATGGTTGTCATCGACCGCGAGAGCGGCCAGATCGAAAAGGTGCTGGCTGTGCACGACGTTGGCCGTGCCGTCAACCCAATGCTGTGCGAAGGCCAAGTCCAAGGTGCTGTGCACATGGGCCTCGGTTACGCCCTGTCGGAGGAGTTCCCCTCCGACGCCGAGGGGCGGCCGACCAAAAAGACGTTGCGCAGCCTCGGGATCCTTCGGGCCAAGGACGTCCCCCCGATCGAGACCGTGCTCGTCGAGGTGCCCCAGCCGCGTTCGCCGTACGGCATCAAAGGGATGGGGGAGATCGGCCTCGTCCCCACCGCTGGCGCCGTTGCCGCTGCCCTTCGCGACTTGGACGGCAAATGGCGCACCACCCTTCCCATGCGCTCGTCGGCGGCGGAGGCCGACGAACGCTCATAGGCGGGCGAAAAGCCTGGCAGCCTGCTCGCCGGCATGGCGGCGTACCTCGTCAGGGTCAACCCTTGTCGGGGCCCCCGCCGCCAGGACGTGCTCCCCCTCGACCCAGACGTCTTCGGCCCTGACGCCTGGGGTGAACGCCAGCCGCCAAGGGTCGTCGGCCCATTCGTAGGACCAGTGCACCTGGTCGTTGCGAGCCTCGGGGACGAGCTCCCACCCTGCGCTCACCCACTCCCAGGCCCGCGCCGGGTCGCTCAGCACGTCAGCCTCTCGCGAGCGGGCATAAGCGAGACGGAACTCCTCGAGCATGTCTGCCCCTATCCCGTCGGTACCCAGGACCACGCGGCCTGACCATGAGGAGGGGCTGGCGTAGCCGACCGAATTGTTCATATTGGAGCGAGGGTTGTGAGCGAGCGTACCGGGGAGCGGCCGGTCGAGGTGAACACCGTGAGCCAGCAGCCATGCCTCGTTTGCCAATCCCGAGAGACGTTCGCCCGCGTTCTTGTCGACCGTGCCCTCCGCGACGTGGATGTGGACGCCAACCCCGAGGTCTTCGGCAAGTCCTGCTGCCGCTGCAAGGGTGGCGTCGCTGCATGTGAAGGCCGCGTGCACGCCGACCATCCCCCGACCGCCTCGCCGGATGAAGCGCTCGTTCTCGTCCAGCCCTCGCTGAGCACCCGGCGCACCGTGGCGGTCCGTCACCCCGTAAGCACAGACCACGCGCACGCCCACTTCCCGGCACGCATCGGCAATGACGTCGAGGCTGCCTTCGATCGCTGACGGGCTCTCGTGGTGGTCGACGATCGCCGTTGTCCCGCACTCGAGAGCCTCGAGCGCACCCAGGCGTGCCGAGGCCCGGACCATCTCGAGGTCCAGGGCCACGTCGAGCCTCCACCAGATCTGCTCGAGGATCTGGAGGAAAGTCCTCGGTTGTACTGGAGGGGCCGGCATTCCCCTGGCGAGGCACGAGTAAAGATGGTGATGGCCGCAGACCATGCCCGGGGTAACGTCGCCCATCGCGCCACTTTGCTCCTTCCCAGGCCGGAAGTCAATTGCTCCACCGTCGGGGGTTTAGCCTTCACCCGCGGCGGCTGAGCTCACGCGCTCGCATTGTGGTGTATGGTTTGGTATTGATGCCTTCTGTCCAGGATATTGACCTGGCGGGACTGCCCAAGGTCGAGCTGCACCTCCACATCGAAGGGACGCTCGAACCGGAGCTGATATTTGAGCTGGCCGAGCGGAACAAAATGAGGCTCCGCTGGGCAAACGTTGGAGAGCTTGTGTCGCGTTACCGGTTCGGGAGCCTGCAGGACTTCTTGGACCTCTATTACGACAACATTTGTGTTCTTCGCGAAGAGGCCGATTTTTACGACCTGACCAAGGCCTACTTAGCGCGTGCTGCCGCGGACCATGTTAGGCATACCGAAATCTTCTTCGACCTTCAGGCCCACACGTCCCGGGGCGTCGCGCTCGAGGCGGTGCTTGGCGGCGTGACCAGCGCCCTCGAGGCGGGCGCCCGTGAGCATGGGGTAACCAGCGGCTTGATCTTGTCGTTCCTGCGCGACCGTCCAGCCGAAGAAGCGATGGAACTGCTGACCCGCGTACTGCACCTGGGTGCGCCGATAATCGGGATCGGGTTGGACTCGTCCGAGCTCGGTAACCCGCCCTCCAAGTTCAGATCCGTCTTTGAGTACGCCCGCGCATCGGGCCTACGGTGCGTGGCGCACGCCGGGGAAGAAGGCCCGCCCGAGTATGTTCAAGAAGCCCTCGACGTCCTGGGCGTGGCGCGAATAGACCACGGCAACCGGAGCATCGAAGACGAAGTTCTCGTCGAGCGATTGGTCGCCGACGAGGTACCCCTTACGCTTTGCCCCCTGTCCAACGTGATGCTCGGCGTCGTCCGCCGGTTGGCTGACCACCCGGTCGCAAATATGCTCGAAAGGGGGTTACTGGTCACCATCAACTCGGACGACCCGGCGTACTTCGGCGGTTACATCGGGGAAAACTACCGTCAGCTCATTGGCACCTTCGACCTCGACCGGACCACAGTGGCGCGGCTCGCAAAGAACGCTGTCTCCGCCGCCTTTATCGACGGCACCAGGCGCTCAGGCCTGCTCGAAGAAGTGGGCTGTTGGGAGGCCGGAGAGCGCGAGTCATAGAGTTACACCTTGTGTGCGCGCGGCGGCCGCACGGTGGCGGCGCAGCCGGTCTTCAAGCTGATCGTGCACGATCCGACCACCCTCAACGACCGGCCTCCCAGCCACCACCGTGTGGAAAGCCAATGCCGGACCACAGCGCAGGAGTGCCTCGACGGGGTCGGTCAGCGCTCCGGCAAACGCAGGCCCGTCCAAGCGCCAGCAGACGAAGTCGCCGGCTGCCCCTGGGCGGAGCACGCCCAGCTCTCCTTGGCGCCCGAGGCAGGCTGCGCTCCCCAAGGTGGCCATTTCGAGCGCCTGGCGAGCGCCGGTGGAGGCAGCCCCCCCGCGGAGGCGGGCAAGAAGAAGGGCGTTGCGGGTTTCCAGCCAGAGCGACGCTGCGTCGGTCGAGGCTGAGCCGTCGCAGCCGATGCCAACAGGGGCTCCGGCGGCCAGAAGCTCGGCTACGGGGGCGAGACCCACTCCCAGCAGCAGGTTGGAGCTTGGGCAATGGGCGACACCCACGCCTGCGCCGCCGAGGCGGCCCACCTCGTCGGAGTTGGGGTGGACGCAGTGGGCCACCCAGGCGCGCTGGGTCAGCCAGCCCACCTCCTCGAACAACTGGACGGGCCTGCAACCGTACTTTTCCAGGCAGAAGGCATCTTCGTCAGGATCTTCTGCCAAGTGCGTGTGGAGCCTCACGTCGAGGCGCGCGGCGAGCTCGGCCGTCTCGGTCATCAGGCGCCGGCTGACCGAGAAAGGTGAGCACGGGGCGAGCGCGACCCGGACCATGGCACCAGGAGAGGGGTCGTGATATGCAGCTACCGCCGCTTCGCTGGCTTGCAATATCGCTTCCTCGTCCTCGCAGACCTCTTCGGGCGGTAACCCACCATCTTTTTCGGAGAGGCTCATGGAGCCGCGTGACGGGTGGAACCGCAGCCCGATCTCACGGGCCGCCGCGACCTCGGCGCCAAGGAGGTTGCCTGCGCCCCGCGGGTGCACGTAGAGGTGGTCGCTCGTGGTCGTACAACCGCCAAGGGCAAGCTCGGCCAGACCGACGAAGGCCGATAGGTAGACCGCCTCTTCGTCGAGGAGAGCCCAGCGAGGGTATAGCGCTTGCAGCCACCCGAACAGGCTGGAGCGCACGGCCGGCGCGTAGGCGCGGGTGAGGTTCTGGTAGATGTGGTGGTGGGTGTTGATGAGCCCTGGTGTGATGAGGCACCCGTCGGCACGCAAGGTCCGCCGGGCCAGGGGCTCGCTCCCCCGAGGGCCTACGCCGACGACGAAGCCTCTGTCGACGGCCACCCAACCCCCGGGCACCTCCTTGCCCCCGTCCATCGTCACGACCAGCTCCGCACCCGCTGCCACGAGCTCAACAGGCTCAGCACCCAAAGGGCTGCTCATCGTGCTGGCTCGCTCAGCGTGCTGGCTCGCTCATCGTGCTGGCGAGCCGAAGCGAACGGCGAAATCCCCTGCGGTGTCGAAGTCTGCGGGGTCGCCCTCGCATGGGACCTCCTCAACGAGCTCCGCCTGGCGCCGCATCAGCGCCCGGGCGCCCTCGTCGCCCGAAGCCGGCAGGTCGTCCCACACCGAGCACGCCAGCTTTACCGGGTGCCCGCGCCTACCGCCATAAGTCGCGACGGCCACGGCCGCGCCGCAAGCCGCCACGGCCCGCCAGGCTTCGGGTGGCACCAAGGGTTGGTCGCCGAGCCCCACGACTGCGGCTGCCGCGCCCAACCGCCGGCAGGCCGCGATGGCGCACTGTAAGGAAGTGGCCAGTCCCTCTTCCCAGTCAGGGTTCGCGACCGCGATGACCCCGCATTTTGGTAAAACATCTGCCAGTTGGGCGGCTCCGGTGACCACGACGGTGAAGTCGAGCCCTGCGGCGACGGCATTGCCGAGCGCCCAGCTCACGAGGGGGCGGCCGCGCCAGATGGCTAGCAGTTTGTGCTCGCCCTGTGCGCCGATGTAGCGGCTGCCGGCACCTGCGCAGAGCACCACGGCCGCTTGCTTCGTCACGGCCACTCAGGCTACTCCTCCCGAAGCCCGCATCCTATTGCCGTCAAGGCCTGACGGCTCCTCTTCTCCAGAGGGTAGTTGTGTTTCTCCGGGGGCCTTCGTCTCCGGGGAGCGACCAGCCATGCGCAACGCGATCTCTCCAACGTCGTCGTGGTCCACGACCTCGACCAGCCGCCCCTCGTACATGACGACGATCCGGTCGTTGAGGGCGAGGATTTCGCTCAGGTCTTCGCTCAGCAGCAGCACCGATACGCCTTTTGCGGCCGCGTCAAGCAGATAGGAGTGCACCATCGCCACCGCCGCGACATCCAGCCCCCTTGTCGGCGATGCCGCGACGAGGACCTTCATTGCACCTGCGAACTCGCGGGCGATCACCACCTTTTGGATGTTGCCACCAGAAAGGTTGGCGGACTGAGCATCGGGACCTGAGGCCTTTATCCCGAACTTAGTGATCGCTTCTTCGGCCTTGGCCCTCATCTGGTGAAGCTTGAGAAAGGGCCCGAAAGAGTTGTCCCGGAACGATCGCAGCTCGAGGTTCATCGCCACCGAAAGGCTGGGGGACACCCCTGTACCAAGCCGGTCTTCAGGTATGTACCGGACGCCGGCGTCAAACGCAGCCCGGGGGTCGCCCCGTTTGAGACGTTCACCGCCCAGACGGATCTGGCCCTGGGTGCCCGGCCGCACACCTGCGATCGTCTCGGCGAGCTCACGTTGGCCGTTGCCGGCGACGCCGGCGACGGCCACTACCTCCCCCGCGCGAACGGCCAATGAGACCCCTTTCACAGCTGGTACGCCGCGGTCACCATCGGCCCACAGGCCATCGATCTCGAGCATTGCGGCACCTATCTGATGGCCGTTCCCTGGCCGGCTCGCTGCCGCGAAGTCATGGCCGATCATCAGGTCAGCGAGCGACTGCGGGGTGGCTTCAGAGGTCCGCACTGTTGTGATGTGCCGACCGCCCCGCAGGACGGTCACCCGGTCAGAGACTGCCTCCACCTCGTTCAGTTTGTGAGATATGAAGATCACAGTCCTGTTCTCGGATGCGATCTCGCGTAGGGTCACGAACAAGCTGTCGGCTTCGTTAGGGGTCAGCACGGCGGTGGGTTCGTCCAGGATCAGCACGCGTGCATCCTGGTAGAGAGCTTTGAGAATCTCGACGCGCTGCTGCTCGCCGACCGATAGCTGCCAGATGCGGGCGCGGGGGTCAACGGGGAGGTTGTAGCGCTCGCAGAGCGCGCGCACCTGGCTCTCGACGGCGTCGGCACGGATCCGGAAGCGCCGCCCTGCCCCACGCCTGTCGCCGAGGATTATGTTCTCGCTGACGGTGAAGCGCGCCACCAGGCGGAAGTGCTGATGGACCATGCAGACGCCGGCGTCTATGGCGTCACGCGGCGAGGCAAAAGAGACCTTTTGCCCGGCGAGGTATATCTCACCTCCGTCTGGGCGATAAAGACCCGAGAGGATGTGCGAGAGCGTCGACTTGCCGGCACCGTTCTCGCCGAGGAGGGCGTGCACCTCACCTGGGTCAGCCTCGAAGTCGATGCGGTCATTGGCGACTACGCCAGGGAACCGCTTGGTGATGCCTCGCATCGAGACGGCAGGAATGCGGCCGGCCATCACAGCTCCTCGCGCACATAGGCCACGCCCAGTGCAGACGGCGCCCCGAGACGGCGACGTGCCGTGCCGGAGGAAACGACCACAAGGACGAACACCGTCATCAGATAGGGCAATGCGCTCGTCCACAGGACGGTTGGGCCGAGGCTGATGTTGCGTGCCTGGAGCTCGGGCGCCAAGGCTTGCAGCGAGCCGAAGAAGTAGGCCCCGACAAGGCACAGGTCCGGCCGCCAGAAGGCGAATATGACCAGGGCGATGGCGATCCACCCGCTGCCCTCGGTGATCCCACTAACCCACTGGGGTGTGATCGCGAGCGTGATCGTGGCGCCGCCCAGGCCGGCGAGTGCCCCGCCGGCGATCGTGTGCGCGTAGCGGTAAGCCGTCACGTTGATACCCATCGTGTCCGCTGCGGCGGGTGACTCTCCTACTGCGCGCAGGTTCAACCCCGGGCGCGTGCGCGTCAAGTACAGGCCGATGGCGACCACTAAGGCCCAGGAAAGGTATACGAGGATGTTCTGGCTGAAGACAATCGGGCCCACGATCGTCATGTTTTGCAGGCTCTGCGGTAGGAACGCGCCAAAGCTGTGCTTAGCCGGTAGGTCGGAAAGGTTGAGGTTGTTGCCGAGGTACGAGGAGAGGCCGACGGCACCGGCAAAGAGTGTCAGCGCCAGTCCCGACACGATCTGGTTGGCCCGCAGCGTGATGACCAGGAAAGCGTGGATAGCGGCCATCGCGGCGCCGGCGAGGGCGGCGATGACCAAGGCCGCGACGAGGATGGCGGCAGTGTTGCCGTGCACCCGCTCGACGCCCCAAAAACCCATAACCGCACCCACCAGCATCATGCCTTCGACGCCCAGGTTCAGCACACCCGAGCGCTCGGTGAGCAGTTCGCCGAGCGCCGCGAACAGAAGCGGCGTCCCGTAGGCCACGCCCGAGGCGATAACGACAACGACCAGAGCGTTGTTCACGCGGCTACTTCCTTGGCGGGAGCCGCGATCGCGGTTGTGGGCCTGGAATTACGGGTAATGCGGATGCGATGGCGTGCCAAGAGCTCACCGCCGAGCGCCGAAAAGAGGATGATGCCTTGGACCGCCCCGACCAGGCCGGCGGGGAAGTCAGGACCTTGCAGCGTGTTCCCAGCGTTCTCGAGCCCGCCCAGCAGAAAAGCGATGAGCACGACAGCGAACGGGTTGTACCGGCCGAGCGCAGCCACGATGATGCCTGTGTAGCCATAGCCGACTTTCTGCAGGCCGTTCGGGTCGCCGTCGAGGGAGTGACTAAAATCGCCTACCTGGCTCGCGCCGCCAATACCGGCGATGGCGCCAGACACCGCCATGACCGCGAGGATCTTTCGCCTCATCCGGACACCCGCGTAACGTGCGGCGCGCTCGGAGTCGCCCATGACCTGCAGTTCGAAGCCAAAACGGGTCCGCTTGTACAGTGCCCAGAGCACGAAGGCCGCCGCGAGGGCGAGGAAAGCGCCGAGCGGGACCGTTATCCCCCCTTGCACGTGGAGCTGGAGACTGGGCCATATCGCCGAGCTCGGGAGGGATTTTCCCGTAGGGAAGACTGTCGCATTAAAACCTTTGGTTTGGCGCCAGAAAGACTCGCTCTCGAAAATCAGGTAGGTCAGGATAAACCCGGCGACGTAGTTGAGAAGAAGGGAGGTAAGGATCTCGTTGGTCTTGAAAAAGGCGCGCAGGATACCGGGCACCAATGCCCAGCCGATCCCTCCCACGCAGCCGCCGATCACCATGGCGCCGATGACGAAAACCGACGGGCCACCGCCACCACCAAAGAAGAGCCCGG
>DATJST010000092.1:0-10464 GCA_035503975.1 Acidimicrobiales bacterium
TACGACAGCGCGCTCGAGTGCATGGAGGTAGCGCGTCATGCGGGCGTAAATCTCTTTGACAATGCCGAGTCCTATGCCGGAGGCGAGTCCGAGAAGGTCATGGGCGCGATATTGGCCAAACTGGCGTGGCCGCGCCACAGCTACGTTCTCACCACCAAGCTGTTCTGGGGCCTTCACGACGAGACCAACATGCGCAATACGCTCAACCGCAAGTACCTGATGCAGGCGGTCGACGGTTCGCTCGAGCGCCTCGGGGTGAGCTTCGTGGACATCCTGTACTGCCACCGGTCCGACCCCAACACGCCCATCGAGGAGACGGTGTGGGCGATGAGCGACATCGTCGCCTCGGGCCGCGCTCTCTACTGGGGCACCTCGGAGTGGCCGGCAGCGGACATCTGGGCTGCGGCCGAGCTGGCCGAGCGCCACCACCTGCGCCGGCCCGTGGTTGAGCAACCCCAGTACAACCTGCTCGCCCGGGACAAAGTGGAGCGAGAGTACGCTCGCCTTTACGATGATGTCGGGCTCGGCATCACGTCGTTCAGCCCGTTGGCCAGCGGCCTCCTAACCGGCAAGTACCTAAGTGGGATGCCCGCGGGGAGCCGAGGGACGCTGCCCGGCTATGAGTGGCTGCATGACCGCCTGCTCGACCCGGACAATGCCACGAAAGCACGCGAGCTGCAAACCCTGGCCACAAGCGTGGGCTGCGAAATGTCGCAGCTAGCTATCGCCTGGTGCCTACGCAACCCCCACGTGTCCTCGGTCATCCTGGGGGCGTCGAAGGCAAGCCAATTGCGCGCCAATCTGGGCGCCCTCGACGTGGTCCCATTGGTTACCGGCGAGCTCGCCGAGCGCCTCGACGCCATCAGCCCACCGCAGTAACGAGCGAGCCCGCAGGAGCTACATCCGCTCGGGGGCGGCGATGCCCAGCAGGTCGAGCCCCATGCGCAGCTCGGCGGCCGTCAGAGCGCACAATGCCAGCCGAGCGTCGCGCAACTCCTCGGTCTCGGCCCGTAGCACCGGGCAATGCTCGTAAAACGTCGTGAACGTGCCCGCCAGGTCGAACAGGTACGTGCACAGCTTGTGAGGGCTGTAGCTAGCCAGGCTGGCAGCGACGGCGTCGGCAAAACCAAGCAGCCGTTTGGCAAGCTCGCGCTCTTCGGACCCGCTCGGCGGGCGCACCGCAGCCGGGCCGGCAACCAAATGAGCGCTGTCCGTGATCGCTCCCGAGCCAATTGCTTGCGCAGTGCCGGCCGCGCCCTGATGGGCGCCTGCTCGCGCTTTGCGGAAAATGCTGCAGATCCTGGCGTGCGCGTACTGCATGTAGGGAGCAGTGTTGCCATCGAGAGCGAGCATGCGGTCCCAGTCAAAGCGGTAGTCGCGCGTGCGGTCCGTCACCAAGTCGGAGTACTTGACCGCACCAATCCCAACTGCCTCGCTAATGGCGTCCAAGTCGCCTTCGACAGCCTGGCCGCTTTCGTCGGCTCGGGCCACGATGACGGCCCGCGCCCGGCTGACGGCCTCGTCGAGGAGTTGCGCCAATTTGACCGTACCCCCTTGGCGGGTGCGGAACATCTTGCCGTCAGGCCCGAGCACGTTACCGAAACCCACATGGACAGCCTCGGTGCCCGGTGGCAACCAGCCAGCCATGCGGGCTACGTCAAAGACCATCGACAAGTGCTGGGCTTGAGGCAGGCCGACGACATACAAAAGCCGTTGCGCGCCCAGGCGACCCGTCCGGTCCTTGACGGCAGCGAGGTCTGTCGTCGCGTAGGTATAGCCACCTACAGAGTTCTGGACGATGAGGGGCAACGGCCCCCCCTGGCGGTTGGTGTGGCCGGGCGGGAAGACGCACCATGCGCCGTCGCTTTCGACCAGGAGGCCCTTGGCTTGGAGCTCGCCGACGATGCCCTGCAGCATGGGGTTGTACCGGCTTTCGGCGACGACGTCGTCGCGGGTTAGCTTGGTCCCCAGGCGCCGGAACGCTTGGTCGAACTGAGTGATACTGCGCTCGACCAGCAAGCGCCAGAGCCGTAGCGTGTCGGGGTCGCCAGACTGGAGCAGCACCACCCGCTCCCGGACACGCTCCGCGAAACTGGGGTCATTGTCGAAATCAGCCCGAGCTGCTTGGTAAAACGTCTCGAGGTCGCCCAATGCGAGCTCTTCAGCAGCTGCGGCCGCGTCCATGTCCTTCAGGTGCTCGATAAGCATGCCGAAAGGTGCGCCCCAGTCCCCGATGTGGTTCTCGCGCAGCACGCTGTGGCCCTCCAGTGAAAGCAACCGCACGAGGGCATCACCAATGATCGAGGAACGCAGGTGGCCGACATGCATCTCCTTGGCCGCGTTCGGCCCCCCGTAATCGACGACGACGCGCTGTGGCGGGAGAGCGCGCTCCACCCCCAGCCTCGCCGGCTCCGCGGCCAAGCGCCGCAGTTGGTCCCCCAAGAACTCGTCCGCGAGCGTGAGGTTTATGAAGCCCGGCCCGGCGACCTCGACCTTGGCACAGATCAGGCCCAAACCGCGCGCATTGGCCCGGGACACCACGTCCTCGGCCACGTCTCGCGAGGGGCGCCCGAGTGACCGAGCGAGGGCGATCGCACCGTCGACTTGGAAATCGGCCCGCGCCGAAGGCCGGACAGCGGCGGCGACGCCCGGCGCAAGTTCGCCGAACACCGGCAAGAAAGCGGCTTCGATCAGCGACTGGAGCCCGGGCATCCTCCTATAGTGGCGGCGAAGTTGCCCGGGCCGCAAACAATAACCGCTAACGTCATGGCGTCCATGGCCGACAAGGACCCGGCGGGTGACGCAGCGCTACGTTTCGTCGACGTGGATCTCGACCGGGCGAACGCCACGGTCTTGCGGATCCTTTGCGGCATCAATTGGACGGTCGGTCGCGGGGAGCGCTGGGCCGTCCTCGGGCCCAACGGGTCAGGCAAGACGACGCTCATGCTGCTGGCGTCCGGGTTCCTTCACCCGACCCGGGGAACGGTGGACGTGCTAGGCCGCAGGCTGGGGCACACGGACGTGCGCGCACTGCGAGAACGGGTCGCTATGGTCTCGGGCAGCATCAGCCGTATGGTGGTGCCCCACCTCACAGCACGCGAGGTCGTCGTCTCAGCCCGCCACGGGGCGCTCGAGCCGTGGTGGCACGCCTACAGCCAGGCGGACCGTGACCGGGCAGAGACGCTCCTCGCTGCCAGCGGTTTCGCGTACCTCGCGGAACGGTCCTTCGCCCTGCTCTCCGAGGGAGAGCGCCAGCAGGTGCTGCTGGCGCGGGCACTCATGCCGGAGCCCGACCTGCTGCTGCTCGACGAACCGTGTGCCGGGCTCGACATGGGCGGCCGGGAGCGACTGCTGGCGCGGCTCACGGCGGTCGCGGCAGACCGAGGACAGCCGCCGGTCGTGCTCATCACCCATCACGTAGAAGAGATACCGGCGGGGTTCACGCACACCCTGCTGCTCAGGCAAGGGCGCGTGTTGGTAGCTGGTCCGGCGAGCCAAGTTCTCACGGCCGCAGCGTTGAGCGACTGTTTCGGCGTCAGTTTGCGCCTCAGGTGCGACCAGGGGCGCTGGTCGAGCCAGGCCGATCTGCCATCGACCGACACGGCGCGCACACCCGAGCCGCGCTGAGCGACAAGCTCACCCGGGCGTCAGGCGAGGCGGCACCCTCCCGGGGTGCTCACTCGGCGGGCAGAAGTGTCTCGAGGCGCTCGTTGATGTCAGTGACCGAGTAGAGGTTGCGCCGCAATGTCTCGGTCAACCAACGCTCTACCTCCTCGCGGGCGGGCCCTTGCTCGAGGGCGCCCCACAGGTCGAGAAGGTGGTCCTGCACGTCGGAGGCGGGCACGGCGATCTGGTCCGTGAGCTGCGCCAGCCAGGCTTCAGCTACCTCGTCGGCACTGGGAGCCGTTGCGCAGGCCATTGCTCCTGCGGCGGTGATGTCCTCCAGTTCTGCGCTGGCCTCGGTCATGGTTCCCATAATAGGTAACTATCGGCGCTCAGCCTGTCCGCCTAGAGCCGCTTTGCCGCGTCCGCCACCCTGTGCGGCGCGCCCTAAAGCGCCGCCACCGCTCATTGGCGGGCATGCTTCGCTGATTACCGGTAGTGCGGCCTCCTTCGTGAACACTGCCAGCTGGAGGGTGCCCGCTTAAGAGGCGGTCGGCGCGCGGCCTGCCGGGCCCGCCGGCAAGGCCTGGCCGCCCCGGGGCGCGGACAAGGGCGGCGACGCCTCGCTGTCACTTTGCGTGCCGATAGCAACACCATTTCGGCGCCCGGTGCACACATATCATTCGCATTCGCGACGCACGTAAAGGCTGGTCAGAATGCGAATTACTGCTTTTGGCTTGACAAAGGCCAAAACGGGCCCTAATGTGTTTGTCCAACACCAGATTGTTCGGGCGCACCCGCCGCGAATTGCTCCTTTCCTGGGCGGGAGGGAGCTTTACGCGAGATGCGGGAGCGTTTGGGCACCCGTCCTCGCGCCTGGTACAGGCTCGCGGGGCTACGTGCATAGTTGCTGTTCATGGCATTGTTCCGGCGGTCGCCGGCCACGGCAACGAGCGCGCGACCGCAAGGAGAGCACCCAGTGCCAAAGCACGACCCGAGCGCGCATTTGCGCGTCCCAAATTATCCGCAGCCCATGCCGGCGGAGAGCACTCTCGCGCCTGTTGCACCCGCCGGAAATGACGCCGTCGTGCCCGGGCACGGTTGCCACTTCGCGCGCGGGCCGGCGTCGCGGCGATTATCCTCGGCCGCGATTATGAGCCCAGGTCGGGCGCGCAATTTGCGCCGCCGTCCGGGCCCACGGCTGATTGCGCTGGCACTCCCCTTGGCTGCTCTCAGCGTCACAACGAGCACTCCAGGAGTTCGCGCGCCGGCCACTGGGGATGTGGCAGCGGCGCATGCCACGCCGACGGCCGGCGCCCGCTCGGCGAGCCCGTATGGCCAACCCCAACCCTTCGGCCTTGAGGTGGACCTCGGGCCGGCGGCAGCCATATGCCCGCTACCGGCTCCTACCCCGACCGGGTGCAGCGATCGAGCGGCCGCCCGAGACGGGCGTGGTACCGGCGGGCGTGGTACCGGCGAGCGTGGTACCGGCGGGCGTGGTGCAGGGGGGCGGGGAACGCAGGACCAGGGCGCCCGGCCGGGTCGGGAGGCCAAGCGAGCAGCGTGGCCCGCGCGCGGGGCGCGCCCGCGGGTGCCGCGCTTGACCCGCCCCGGCATCGTTGACGCTTTCGGCGACGCCCGCCAGCTGGGTGGCCCGACCGGCAGGTACCTGGCCGGGGTCGCGGACGACGGCGGCCACGGTTACTGGGCGGCCACCACGGGGGGGGCCGTCTACGCCTACGGGACGAGCCGGTCCTACGGCTCGCTCTACCCGCACCCGGTCAGCGGCGGCGTGGTAGCCATCGCCGCCACACCCGACGGGCATGGGTACTGGCTCGCGTCGGGCGGCGGGGGCGTGTTCGCCTTCGGTGACGCCGGGTCCTACGGGTCTCTGGGTGGCCGCCGCCTGGCCTCGCCCGTAGTCGGGATGGCGGCTTCACGGGACGGCCGCGGGTACCTGTTGGTCACTGCGTCGGGGCGTGTCTACAGCTTCGGCGATGCCCACTACTTCGGCGGCGTCGACGCGCGCGACGACCTCAGCACGCCGGTCATCGGCATCGCCTCGGTGCCCGCGGGTAACGGCTACTGGCTGGCGACGGCCGGGGGCCGGGTCCTGAATTTCGGCGCTGCCCGCGCCTTTCGAGGTTTGAGCACCAAGGAACGCAGCCAGGGCACACGATTGGCCGCGATCGCCTCGGACCCGGTGGCGCAGGGCTACTGGCTGCTGCGTACCGACGGCGCGATATACCGGTTCGGGTCGGCGCCCTACCTTGGCCGCGGTTTTGCCAGTAGCAAAGCCGCGGCGCACGTCATCGCGCCGACTGCCGACGGCCATGGCTACCTGATCGGGGCGACCATCACTCCTCGGACCTCCCCCGGCCAGCGTGCGACGGTACTGGCCACCGAGGCGCCGGCGGCACCCGCGCGCACCTACCTCGGGGTGTTCATGGTCACGTGCTACGACCTCACCGGCGAGACCGCATCGGGCGCCATGGCCGGCCCTGAGAGCGTCGCCGTAGACCCGAACGTCATACCCTTCGGAACTGAGCTGTACATCGACGGCGTAGGCACACGCACCGCGGACGACACCGGTGGCGCCATCATCGGGGACCACTTGGACATCTGGGAACCCTCGTACGATGAGTGCATCGACTGGGGAGTGAGGTACCGGAGCGTCTACCGGGTAGACCCCCAGAGCTGATGCCTACAGGCCAGAAAAGGCCTCGATGCTCGAGCCGTTGGGAGCGTAGAGCACGTCGTCGAGCGCGATAACCCACGGGAAGTCGCTGCCGGAGGCGGCTAAATGGATCTCCTGGACGACGCGTCCATTGTCGATGTCGAAGGCGTAAAGGGTGCCGTCCCGGTCCTCCTCGAACAACTTGCTGCCTGCCACCATCAAGACGCCCGTACCGCCGGCGCTGGCCGTCCAAAGGACGTGCAAGGACCGGCCGTGTACCTGCACCGCCACCGGCCCGCTGGTGCAGGGGAAGTACACGGTGTGCCCGTCCACGGCGTCCGCCCCGTACGCTCCCTGGCCGGCGCTGCCCGGGCACACCTGGGCCTCGGCAAGTTGCCCCCCGACCCCGCCGAGGTGAGCCAAGTCGAGCAGGTAGGCGAGGCCCTGCTTGCCAACCACGACGGCGACGCCACCGGGGAGCACCGCGGGTGCGCTCGAACCGAGGTCCAGGTCCTGCTGGTTGAGCTGCACCCAGTTGGTCGGGCCGAACACGCCCACCTCGTGCAGGGCCGGCGAGAGCTCGAACACTCCATTTGAACCATCGAACGGCTGTCCCGGCCCGCCCGCGCCATTGCCGTCCGCGAACAAGAGGTCGCCGTCGGGCAGCACGTCCGGCCCCCCCGGCTCCCATATGCCGGCCTGGTTCTGCGTGGGTACGTGCCAATAGCCGGGGGTACCGCCAGATTGCGGTACCGAGACGATGGCGCCCCAGTACGCGTTGCAGTCGCCGTACAACCCGCCCAGAGCTATGTAGACGTTGCCGTCCTCTTCGTCCAAGGCCGATCTTTGCTGCTCAGCGGCCGGGTTCTTGCCTGGGACGGCAAAAGGCTGCTCGCGCACCACGCGGCCGTCTGAGGCCGCCAGCACGACGAGCTCATGGCCGGGCGTGCCGTGCAGGTAGGTGAGGACCGCCACGAACAGGTCCCCGGTCGCCGGGTTCAAGACCGGAGCCCCGGTTACCCCCGACGGGTCGATGTTGCCGCATGGGAGGTTGCTCGTGACCGGAGTGGCGACGTGCACGCGCCAGCGCACGGCACCTGTACCCTCGTCTAGAGCGTAGACCGTGTTGTTCTCCGTGGCCACGAAGATGCACCCGCCTGCCACAACTGGTTGGCCGTAGACCGCACCGTCGAGCGCCACCGACCGCCAGCGTGGCCGCAGTGTGGCCGCAGGCCCCGTAATGCCTACACCATCACCCGAATGGAGCGGGACGGCATCAAACTGTGGCCAAGGCGCCTGACCGGGCCCCGATGTCCGCCCACAGGTGCCAGGCTTCCCAGCTGGGAACAGCTTTCGCGCGGCGGGTGCCGCAGGTGTGCCGCGTGTACTGGGTGTGCCGGGTGTACCGGGTGTGGCACGTACGGCTGCACCGGCTGCACCGGCCAACGACAACGGCGAGCCACCCGGCAATAGGCAACTCGCGGCCAGTACAGCTCCCAGCGCAAATCGAGTGCGTGTGTTCACCCGGACATTGTGCCTCCGAGGTGGAGCCGATCGGCAGTAGGGTCCCTCGCGTGGGACCACGCGCGGCCGCCTACGACAGCTTCTTGCTGGTCTCGTTCGGCGGGCCGGAGCGGGCCGAAGATGTCCTGCCGTTCCTCGAACGCGTGACGGCCGGCCGCGGTATCCCCCCGGCCCGTGTGCGGGCCGTCGCTGAGCACTACTACCAGGCGGGCGGGGCGAGCCCCGTGAACGCCAGGTGCCGGGAGCTGCTGGCGGCCGTCGGTCCGCAACTGGCCGACCTCGGCCTGAGCCCGTACTGGGGCAACCGCAATTGGCACCCGCTGCTCGAAGACACGGTGGCGGCGATGCGTGACCGGGGTATGGCGCGGGCGGTCGCGTTCGTCACGTCGGCCTACGGCGGTTACAGCAGTTGCCGGCAGTATTTGGACGACATCGCTGCAGCGCGCGCCAAAGTAGGGAAAGGGGCGCCCGAAATCAGCAAACTGCGCCTCTATTTCAACCACCCGGGGTGGGTACAGGCTTGGTCGTCCAGCGTGTCCGAAGCCGTTGCCAAGGGCCGGCAACTCACTGATCGGCAGGTCGAGGTGTTCTTTTCCGCTCACAGCGTTCCCGAGGCGCTGGCCCGCACCAGCCCCTACGTCGAGCAGGTTACGGACGCGGCGCGCTTGGCCGCCATCGGCGCCGGCGTGGAGCAGTGGCGGCTGGTATGGCAAAGCCGCTCGGGCAACCCGGCGTCGCCCTGGCTCGGCCCCGATATCTGTGACGCGATCACCGCCAGCGAGGCGGGCTGTGCCGTCGTCGTACCGATAGGGTTCGTGTGCGAAAACATGGAGATCGTGCACGATCTCGATGTCGAAGCGGCCCAAGCGGCGGCGGCAACAAGCATGCCGTTCGTCCGGGCGGCGGCGGTGAGCGGCCACCCGGCTTTTGTGCGCATGGTCGCCGACCTGGTCCGCGAGCGCCTGAGCCCGCGCGTCTCTCCCGCTGCGCTCGGCAGTCTCGGTCCGTGGCCGGACCAATGCCCCGAGGAGCACTGCCCTGCACCGGTTCACCGGGCCAGTTGAGGGAGGCTATTATCGGGCCAGGCTGACCTGATGGGAAGGGCCCGATGGCCCCGGCCTCCCAGTGTGGTCCGCGCGCCCGGGGGGCGCCGCTAAACAAAGGAGAGCCGCCGCTATGCCTACACCGGACGCGCGCCGATCCCAGGATGTCCCGGCTTTACCGTACCGGGTAGCCGAAATCGGCTTGGCCGATTTCGGGCGCCGCGAGATCGACCTGGCCGAGGTCGAGATGCCGGGGCTCATGGCGCTCCGCGAAGAATATGCCGGCTCCCAGCCCCTCGCCGGTGCCCGCATCAGCGGCTCGCTGCACATGACTGTGCAAACGGCAGTGCTGATCGAGACATTGGCGGCACTCGGCGCGGAGGTACGCTGGGCCAGCTGCAACATCTTTTCCACCCAGGACCATGCGGCGGCGGCCATGGCGGCGGCCGGCGTGCCCGTGTTCGCGTGGAAAGGCGAGACCCTCGAGGAGTACTGGTGGGCTACGGAGCAGATGCTTACCTGGCCCGAGGACGACGGCCCGAACATGGTCGTCGACGACGGAGGCGACGCCACCCTGCTCGTCCACCTGGGTGTACAAGCCGAGCGCGAGGGCCAACTACCCGACCTCGGCCCCGATGACAGCGAGGAGCACCATATCATCGCAGCCACGGTCCAAAAGACCCTCCGCACTCGCCCGGGCATGTGGACCAAAATGGCGGCCGGGATCCGAGGGGTAAGCGAAGAAACCACGACCGGTGTCAACCGGCTGCGGCAGAGAGCCGCCATCGGTGCCCTTCTTTTCCCGGCCATGAACGTGAACGACTCGGTGACCAAGAGCAAGTTCGACAACCTCTACGGTGTGCGCCATTCGCTGATCGACGGGATCTTCCGGGCAACGGACGTGATGGTGGCCGGCAAGGTCGCCGTCGTGTGCGGCTATGGGGATGTCGGCAAGGGCTGCGCCCAGTCCCTGCGGGGCCAGGGTGCCCGGGTTGTGGTGACCGAGGTGGACCCCATCTGCGCCCTTCAAGCCGCGATGGAGGGTTACCAGGTCGCGACCCTGGACGAAGTGGTTCGCAGCGCTGACGTCTTCGTGACGGCCACGGGCAACCGCGACGTGATCGGGGCCGGGCATATGGCGCAAATGAAACACAACGCGATCGTGTGCAATATCGGTCATTTCAACAACGAGATCGACATGGCTGGCCTCGCTCGCCTGCCCGGTGTGTCGCGCCACGAGGTGAAGCCCCAGGTGCACGCCTGGGACTTCCCCGACGGCCACTCGGTCATCGTGCTCGCCGAGGGGCGCCTCGTCAACCTCGGGTGCGCCACCGGCCACCCGAGCTTCGTGATGTCGTCAAGTTTCACCAACCAGGTCCTCGCTCAGATCGAGATGTTCACCCACCCGGGGAGCTACGAGATCGGCGTGCACGTCCTACCCCGGCACCTGGACGAGAAGGTGGCGCGGCTGCACCTCCCCAAGCTGGGCGCCCACCTCACCCAGCTCACCGAAAACCAGGCCAACTACATCGGCGTGCCCCTGGAGGGGCCGTACAAACCGGCCGGGTACAGGTACTGACAGCGGCGGTCCCGACCGGGCGGGGCCAGGCGTGGCGG
>DATJST010000093.1:0-25723 GCA_035503975.1 Acidimicrobiales bacterium
CCACGGCCAAGAAGGCCGTCACGAACTCCTCGGGCACCTCCAGGCGGGCCGGCTCGAGGTAGTGACCAAGACGCTCGAGGGCGCGCGCCGCGACGGCCACAGCCTCAATGCACTCGGGATCGGTGGGCAAGCCGAAGGGTGCCTCATCCACCAGGGCTATACGCAGGCGCCCGGGGTTGGCACCTGCTTCGGAGAGGAACGGCCGCTCGGGCGGGGGTGCGTTGTACCACTGGTCACGGTCCGGGCCGCAGGTGGCGTCGAGCACCGCCGCGGTACTGGCCACGTCCCGGGTGACGACACCTTCGACGACACCCCCCTCCCAGGGGAAAAAATGGCCCGGGACGCGGCCCCGGCTCACCTTGAGCCCAACGAGCCCGCAGCAGGCCGCGGGTATGCGGATCGAGCCTCCTCCATCGTTGCCGTGCGCGATGCTGAACATGCCCGCGGCCACGGCGGCGGCTCCCCCGGTCGACCCGCCGGCGGTGCGGGCCAGGTCCCAGGGGTTGCGGGTGAGCCCGTACCGGTCGTTTTCGGCCACGCTGATCAGGCCCATCTCGGGCACGTTGGTCCTCGCCGTCAGCACGAAACCGGCTCTTCGGAACGAGCCCACGACGAGCGCGCTCTCGGCCGCGGGAGCCCCGGGCGCGCCCCACGAGCCATAGGTCACCGGCCAGCCGGCTACCGGGGTGACGTCTTTGATCGGGAGGGGGACGCCGTGGAACGGTGGCAGTCCCTCGGCCTTGGACTGCACGACCTGAGCGGCGGCCAGGCGAGCGGCCGCCCGAGCTTCGTCGTCGTTGCGCCAAATTATCGCGTTGACGCTGCCGTCCACCTCGTCAATGCGGGCCAAGGAGGCGTCAAGCAGCTCTACTGGGCTGAGCTCCTTGGCCCTTATGGCCTGCGCCAGAGCGAGGGCGCTGGACCAGAGGATCTCGTCGTCTTGGATGCGCCGACCCTAGCGCCCGCCGTACCCGGGTGTCGTAAAGCCGTAGCCGCGCTCCGTGGCGGATTTCTCGTTTTGCGCCTCCGGCTTGTCATGCTCGCTGGACCAGGCTTGCTCGACGGCCGCAGCCACCTGTTCGTGCACGCGGGGCTGGAACATCGAGGGAACTATTACGCCCAGGCTCAGCTCCTCGTCGCTGACCGAGGCGGCCAGGGCGCGGGTAGCCGCCTGCTTCATGGCCAAGGTCACCCCCGTAGCCCGAGCGGCCAGGGCCCCTTTGAAGAAACCCGGGAAACAGAGAGAATTGTTGATCTGGTTGGGCATGTCGCTGCGGCCGGTGGCGGTGACGGCGTCGGGGCGGACTTCTTCGGCAAAGACCTCTGGTTCGGGGTTGGCGAGGGCAAACACGATGGGGCGGGCCGCCATGGCCGCCAGCAGCGCCGGGTCCACCGAGCCCCGGCGTGCGGTCCCAACGAAGAGGTCCGCCCCGCTCAGGGCGTCGGCGAGGCGCGACACGCCCCTCGGGTTGGAGCGGGCTGCGATGCGGGCATGGTGGGCCAAGGTACCGGCGACGTCCCTGAGCACGCCGTCTTTGTCAAAGACAACGAGGTCGGTCACACCCGCGGCGAGCAGCGATTCCGCCACGGCCGTACCGGCCGCCCCGCACCCGACCAATACCGCCCGCAGGCTGCCCAGCTCACGGCCTGTCAGGCGGCAAGCGTTGAGCACGGCGGCCATCACGACCACGGCCGTACCGTGCTGGTCGTCGTGGAACACGGGTATGTCGAGGCGGCGTTGCAGTTCGGCCTCCACCGTAAAGCACGCCGGGGCGGCGATGTCCTCGAGGTTGATCCCGCCGAACCCGGGCGCCACCGCCGCCACCGCCTCCACCAGTGCCTCAGGCGAGTGGGTGTCCAGGCAGATGGGGTACGCGTTGATGCCTCCAAAGTTCTTGAAGATCAGAGCCTTGCCTTCCATCACCGGCAGCGCGGCCAGCGGGCCGAGCGGCCCTAACCCGAGCACCGCGCTCCCGTCGGTGGCGATCGCCACCGAGGTGCCCTTGGCGGTGAGCGCCCAGGCGTCCGCCGGGCGCCGGGCGATGGCGCTGGCTATGCGGCCGACGCCGGGGGTGTAGGCGAGCGAAAGGTCCTGGCGGGTGCGGACCGCCACCCTGGGCGTCACCTCGATCTTGCCGCCCAGGTGGTACAGGAAAGTGCGGTCCGAGACGTGGCGGACGCGGCACGGGCTGGCTTCGAGCGCCTGAGTGACGGCGCCGACGTGCTCTTCGTTCACCGCCTGCACCGTCAGGTCGACCGTCGTCCCCGCGGTAGTCACTTCGACCAGGTCCATCCCCACGACGACGGCGCCCACCGAGCTCACGGCTTGCCCCAGCCGGGGAAGCAAAGCCGGGTGGTGCGGGGCGGAAACCCGGATCGTCACGGTGTAACTCGCCCCGGGGTGGCCCGCAGCGGGCACGACGTCGCTCACCAGCCAACATTAACCGCCCCGCGGGCTTTGCTGAGCGTTGGCGCGAAAGGGCTTGCCGGGCTTTGGCCCCTCCGGGGCCTAGGGTTATCATTGAGCCGCCGACAACCCAGGGGAGTAGCCATGAGCTTTTTCAAGCGTGCCCACGACATCGTCGAGGCCAAGGCCAACCGCGCGCTGGACAAGGCCGAAAACCCAAGCGAGATGCTCGACCTCAGCTACGAGCAGATGCTCGAGCAGATCACCAAGGTACGGGGTGCCCTGGTCCAGATCGCCGCCGCTCGTAAGCAGCTCGAGCTGCAGGAAGACCAGTTCAAGCACACGGTCGACCACTTGAACGACCAGGCTGCCCAGGCCGTGCAGTTGGGCCGCGACGACCTTGCCCGCGAGGCGCTGAGCCGCAAGGCGGCCGCCCAGGAACAGGTTGACGCGCTCGAACCGCAGCACCAGCAGTTGGTCGAGCAGGAGCAGAAAATGACCCAGACGCTGCAGGCCTTGCAAACCCGGGTGAACCAGTTCCGCACTCAGAAAGAAAG
The DNA here is from genome assembly GCA_035503975.1 of Acidimicrobiales bacterium. Lineage (GTDB taxonomy): Bacteria > Actinomycetota > Acidimicrobiia > Acidimicrobiales > Palsa-688 > DATJMJ01. Next base: position 2,965 of record DATJST010000093.1, read on the forward strand.
CATGAAAGCCCAGTACGCAGCCGCTAAGGCGACCTCGTCCGTCAATGACCAGATCGCGGGCATCTCGGGGACCTTCCATGACTCCAACGAGGCGCTCCAGCGGGCCAAGGACAAGATCGCCGCCACCCAAGCCCACGCCAGCGCCCTGGACGAACTGCTCCAATCCGGCGTGCTCGAAGACGTCGGCGCCGACCAGGGCGACGACATCGAGAAGCAGCTGCGTGCGCTCGGGTCATCCTCGTCGGTCGAGACCGAGCTGGCTTCATTGAAGGCCAAGGCCAGCCTCGGCGCCGCGCCCGCGCCGGCCGCCCTCGGCCCGGCGACGACCGGCGCCTCTGAGGCCGACGCCGGCGCGCCGGCCTGATCGCGCGGCGGCGAGCGACCATCCATGAGCGGCATCGGCGACCCCGCTGGCCAGATGGACATGCAGCTGGCCGCGGCGGCGTTGCTGGCCGACAACAAGGACGTGAAGATGATGCTCCGCGTGCTGGCCAAGACGCTCCAGGGCACGTTCGGCGAGCGGACCGAAATAGCCCATGCGTCCGGGGGCCTTTTCCACCGGCAGGCCGACGAAATAAAAAGCGTGACCGTGCACTTGGACGATGACGAGTACCAGGCGCAGGTCGACGGCTATGCCGTGCATTGCACCATCGGCCGCAGCTCAGGAGGGATCAGGATACGCAACGAGACGTTGCCCGTCGAAAAATGGCTCGAGCGCCTCCTCATCGCCCTCCAAAAGGAAGCCGCCACCAACCAGAACGCCCGTGTCGCCCTGCAAAACGTGATCATTGGAGGTACCGCGTGAGCAATATCCCTTCCGACCTACCCAAGGATGCCGGCGCCCGGCTCGCCGAGCTCGAGCATGGCCTTTTCACGAGCGACCTGTCGGTCAACGAGTTCCTGTTGGTCAAGCATGTCGGGTTCCACCCGCTCGGGCTCGTCATGGGCAGCTCGATCTACCACATCGGGCTCCAGAAGGGCAGCTGGGGCACTTCGCAGGAGCTGACCAAGCTCACGTCCGCCATGTACAACGCCCGCGAGCTGGCCATGAACCGCATGGAAGAGGAGGCCGACCAGCTCGGCGCCGATGGCGTCGTCGGCGTACGCCTGGACGTCAATTTCTATGAGTGGGGCCACGACTCGGCCGAGTTCATCGCCGTAGGCACCGCGGTCAAGGCCGAGGACGGCAACTCCTACCGCAACAGGTTGGGCAAGCCCTTCACCAGCGACCTGAGCGGGCAGGACTTCTGGACCCTGGCGCAGACCGGGTACATGCCGCAGGCACTCGTGATGGGCACCTGCGTCTACCACATTGCCCATCGCACGCTGGGCCAGGCGATCAGCCAGATCGGCCAGAACGCCGAAATGTCGAACTTCACCCAGGCCATGTACGACGCCCGCGAGTTGGCCATGAAGCGTATGCAGGACGAGGCGAACAACGTCGGTGCCACGGGCGTCGTCGGCATGAGACTGGAGGAGAAGAGCCACCAGTGGGGTGAGCACGCCATTGAGTTCCTTTCGCTCGGCACTGCGGTGGCCCGCCGGCCCGGAGCCGACCACGTGTCACCGCCCCGGCCGACGACGATCATCTCGTTCGACAATTGAGCACGACCCCAGCCGCGCCCAGTGGCGCCGCAGCGCCCCCGGGGGCCGCCTCCCGGGCATTCGACTCGGGGTTGAGCATCCCCGATTTCTCCGCCTGCCTGGCCATGGGCCTCCGGCCGGTGGGGCTCGTCCAGGGCTACTACGTCGGCCAGGTCGCGGGCTGGAACAACTACAGCGCCTACCCGGACATCAACTACCCCTGCGCCTGCAACGAGCTCGACCCCCACAACTTCGGTTGGGTCGGGCGGGTCGACGGGCTGGACGCCTCGTGGGCGCAGGCGCACAACACGGCCCTCTCGCGCCTTCTCGCCGAGGCGTCCAACCTCGGCGCGCACGGCATCGTCGGGGTGAAGACCGAGATGAACCACCCCACCAATGAGAACAGCTGCGAAGTCCACCTCTACGGCACCGCCGTGGTGGTCGAAGGAGCGAGGACGCCTAAGGCGCCCTGGACGACGCAGCTGGCAGGGCACAAGCTGGCGAAGTTGGTCGAAGCCGGGATGGTACCGGCCTCGGTGATCTATGCCCGCTGCACAGCGGTCTTGTCGGAAGGCTGCTACATGGAGGCCTACGGTTCAGGTCGCTATGGCACGGGGTACGTGATCACGCCCCTGCGGGATGCTCACGAGCTGGCTCGTTCCGCGGCGATCAACGCTGTGAAACAGGTGGCCGGCCGGTCATCGCTGTACGACGTCCACCTGAACGTGCACGAAAGCGAGCGTTACCGCAGCACCTACGTGTCGTGCTCGCTGCTCGGCTCGCTCGTGCGCCAAGTACGCCAGACCATGCCTATCGCCACGCCCGTGCCGACCCTGAGCCTGGCATCATGAGCGCGGGTGCCCTGCCCCCGGAGGCCACGCCGCTCGAAGCCAGCGGGCACAAGGAGGCCGACCTGGCCGAGCTCGGGCGCTTGCTCGGCGAAGGCCAGGTCGCAGCCACGGTAGGCAGCGGCGGTCATACCTCGGACCTCTCACTTGACGAGATCCTCCTACTGCACGCCGTCGGCCTCGAACCGGCCGAGGTGGTTTTCGGGGTGGGTGCCACTTCCATCGCGCAAGGGGCGTTCACGTGGGCGACAGGGGAGGTGACTGACGGCTACGCGGCGTTCGAGAAGTCCTTCGACAGCGCCAAAGAGGCGATCCGCAGTGGCTGCAACAAGGCCAAAGGTGTGGGCGTCCTCGGTGTCGAGGTGGAAATCGAGCTCACCCACCACCGGGCGATCGTGATCGTGACCGGGACGGCCGTGCGGCCGGTCAGCGATGGTCCCGGCCAGCAGGCGTTCAAGGTCGGTCCCCGTAACCGGGCTTTCCTCTCGGACCTTTCGGCCCGGGACTTTGTGGTCCTGAGCCGGGCGGGCTGGTACCCGCTCGACCTGGTGGCCGGGGCGTCGTTCGTGCATGCGCCCCGCCGCAGCATGGGGACTGCCATTGGCCAGGCCACACAGAACGTTGAGCTGTCAAACTTCACCCAGACCCTGTACCAGGCGCGTGAGCAGGCTATGGAGAGGCTCCAGAGCCACATCACCGCCGCTGGGGGCGCGGGCCTGGTCGACGTCAAGATCATCGACCGGCCTTTGCATTTCGCTTCTCACGTGGTCGAGTTCGTCGCCTACGGCACGGCCATCAAGCTCATGGCCGCGAGCCACACGCACCCGGTGATCTCGCCGGTCGTGCCCGTGGACGACGCCGTGCGCACGTTCGAGGCAAGCTCGCTGGTCGGCTGAGCGGGCCTCAGCTCGCGCCGGGCACTCCGGGCCCGTTAGCGGCTACTACCGCCGGGTTGAGAGCGCTGACGATCTCGGCCAAGCAGCGCGCCGCAGCGTCGTGGGGCACCTGGCAAGTGCCGGCGTTGTGGTGGCCGCCTCCGCCATAGCCGAGCATCAGGGCGCCGATGTCCGCGCCGTTGGCCCGGTTGAGGACCGACTTGCCCACCGCCAGGACGGTGTTCTGTTTCTGGCGGCCCCAAATGACGTGCACCGAGACGCTCGACTCGGGGAACAGGGCGTAGACCATGAAGCGGTTCCCGGCGTGGATGGTCTGTTCGTCGCGCAGGTCGACGATGGCGACCTCGCCCACGAGCCGTGTGCAGCGCAACAACTGCGCCCGGAAAAGCTCGGACTGTTCCCAGTAGAGCTTTACCCGCTCGGCGACATCAGGGAGCGCGAGGACCTGTTCGACAGGGTGCGCCAAGCAGTAGTCGATCAGCTCCATCATCAGGTCGTAGTTCGAGATCCGGAAGTTGTGGAAACGGCCCAGACCGGTGCGCGGGTCCATGAGGAAGTTCAACAATGCCCAACCGCTCGGCGCCAAAATTTCTTCGAGGCAGTAGTGCGCCGAGTCAGCCTGGTCGACGGCGGCCATGAGGTCGGCGGGGATCGTCGAGAACCGCTCGGCGCCGCCCAGGTAGTCGTACACGACCCGGGCTGCGGAGGGTGCCTCGGCGTCTATGACGTAGTTGGCGTGGCCACCCGGGTTACGGATCAGCTCACTGGCGTGGTGGTCGAAAACCAGGTGGGCCTCGGGCCGGTACGGCAGGTTGGTGGTGATGTCGTTACCGGTAATGGGCACGGCGCCGTCCTGGACGTCTTTCGGATGGACGAACGCGATGTCGTCGATGAGGCTTGCCTCTTTGAGCAGCATGGCGCAGACCAGCCCGTCGAAGTCACTGCGGGTCACCAACCGGTACATGTAGCCCTCCTCTTACGCCGCGCCAAAGCCGGTACCTCTGGCATCGGCACGTTGTGGCCCGGGATGAAGGTATTAGCGGCACGGCGCCGCCCCGGAGAGGTGCAGCGCCAGCCAACTGCTGTCAGAAGGTGACCGCCTGCCAGCTGTGGCCACCGTCGCGGGTCATCACCATCGCGGTCTTGTCCGCCGTGAGCGTCCCGACGATGCCCACCCCCTGCGAGGTCGTCGTAAAACCGAGATAATCGAAATATCCGTTGTAAACACTGGCCCAACTGTGGCCGCCGTTGAAGCTCGCCTGCAAGTGGGATGCCCCGCTCGACTGGCTGCTGTCAACAACGAATATGTCACCCGGTGCCGGGCTGGCGACGGCACCGATCGTGGTGCCCATTTTGCCGAGCTCCGAGACCGCTTGGAACGAAGCGCCGCCATTTGACGACACGTAAAGCCAGCTGGACCCGATGGTTGCACCCGCGGGCGCGGATTTGGACAATGGCGAGGCGAAACCACCCATAACGCACACGGCGGCCAGGTAAGTGGTGCTGGCCGCAGCAGGCGTTGCGAGAGTGCCACCGACGCTTGCGCACGGCGGCGCCCAGTCCGACCAGTGCCCATTGACTAGCCGGGCGCTTCCTGTGGTGCCCCGGTCGTTACCTGCCACCAGCCATCCCACGTCGCCTTGGAGCACGATGGCCCCGGTCATGTTGGCGCCGCCGGCGGGTACACCGAGGTGCAGGCCGTTCACCACGGACCAGGCGTCGCGGCCGACCGGCCCGGAGCGCAAGGTCACGGTCGGCCCGTCGTCGCTTAGGAGGTAGTCCCTGTTGGCGCTGGCCTCCAGGTCCAAAATCGCAGCGTCCGGCGACGATAGCCCAGCCACGCTGGCTGCATGCCAACTGGCGCCACCGTCATGTGTTGACCAAAGCGCGGGGCCTTGCGTCGGCCCGAACTTGGTGTTGGTCAGGACCCAGCCGAAGATCCATCCGTCTTGCTGGTTGGCGAAACGCACGTTGAGCCCTGAGCCCGCCACGTAGTTGCTGCTCGCGCTATAGCCGGCCGCCTTTACCAAACTCGTGGGGAGCGCCTGTGCGGCCCAGGTGTGGCCGCCGTCGGAGGTCTTGTACAGCGCCAAGCAGGTTTTGGCCGCGCACGGGGCGGCGCCGAGGGCCCAGCCGGTGCCGCTGGACACGAAGGTCACCGATCTCGGCCAAAAGGCCGTAGAGCCCGTCTGCGCCCGGCCGCTCGCAGCCCAAGCCGGGGCCCCGGCGCTTAATGTCATAAACAGGACCGTCGCACCAGCTGCGGCGGCGAAAACCTTTCTCCGGTTTTTTATGTGGGTCATGCTCTTCAATCTAGGCACCGACCGTGACAGGTGTTTCGCGCGCCTTTGGCCTACCCTTCCCATTAGGGCAGTGTTACCGGGGACGGGAAATATGCCGAAGCGCGTATTGGGCCGCCGTAGCGTCCTATCGTGGCAGCGATGCCCGCAGGCGTACCGAAGGATCCCGGCACCGAACGCTATCGCCGAACGGCGATCGTGGTCGCCGCCATGCTGGCGGTTTGGCTCGCCCTAGTGGTCATTGTCGTGCTCATCGTCCACTGAAAACGAGCCGGGCTCAGGGCTAGTTCCAGGGCGGCTCAGGGCCCTCCCCCATAGCGGGGGCGCCAAAGCGCCATGACAATGAACACATGACTTACGTTCCTCCCGGAGCTCCCATCGCCGGGCCGGCCGACGCCGGCACCACTCGTAGCTTGCGGCGCAGCCGCTCCAACCGCGTGCTGGCTGGGGTCCTCGGCGGTGTAGCCGAGCACATCAACGCCGACCCCGTAGTGCTCCGAGTCCTGTTCATCTGCGGCTCGGTCCTCACGGGCGGTGTCATCGGCCCGCTCGCCTACGTCCTGGCATGGGCGGTGATGCCGGAAGAGGGGGGGTCGACGTCGTTCGCGTCCGAGACGGTGGCCACGTGGCGGGCGCAGTGACGACCGGGCTCGGAGCCCGCCGGCGGGCTAGTCCGCTGCCTCCTTGGTGGCCACGAAGTTGGGCACGACGTTGGCCTTGGGCTCGAAGCGCACCGCCTCGGGAACGACCTGGCCGCTCTGCCGGCTCATGGTCGACCGGAGCTGGTCCCGGCAGTCGGAGCAGGGGCCATAGAAGCGCTCGGTCACTTCTCTACCGCAGCGTGGGCAGGTAAAGCTAGCGGGTCTTTCGGGTGCCATCGGGGTAGCCGTCTGCATGCCCGTCGAGGCTAGCGGTCAGCGACGTCGGTGCCCGCCACCCCGTTGGGGCCACCGTTAGGATCGCCCTGTGGCCGTGACAATGCCTGGGCGGCGGCACTGGCCATGGGCACGTTCGCGGTGGCTGGCGTGTGCCACCGTCGCCCTCGTGGCGCTGACGCTCACCGGTGCGGCACCGGGCAAACATGGGAGACCGCACTCTCGCCCGCACAGTCATACCCAGAACAGTTCTCCCAGGGTCCTCGGCTGGGGGTTGTACTCACCTTCGGCATTGGCCATCGCAGGCGACGACTTGTTCGTGGCGAACGCCGGGTGGCTGACCGAGCTAAATGCGACCACCGGCACGCTTTTGCGGGTGATCGACCGCCCGTCCCCCTTGACAGACCACCCGGTGGCATTGGCCGCAACCGGCAACGATGTCTTTGTAGCGAGCAGCGGGGGCGGCAGCCAACGGCCAGCCGTAACCGAAATAGATGCCGCGACCGGGGCAGCTGTGAGAGTCCTTGCCTCTCCGAGGTACGGCCTGGACGGGCCCGACGCCCTATTGGTGCAAGGCCGCACGCTGTTCGTAGCCAACGGCGAGGCCTCGCTCAACGGCCGAGCGATTGTCGGCGGTTCGGTGACGGAGATCAACACCGTCACCGGAGCGCTCGAGCGCGTCCTGTCCGGTAAGCGCTACGGTTTTGCCGGGCCGGCGGCAATGACCACTGTGGGGGACCAGCTTTTCGTGGCCAGCCCCGAAGGGTCAGGCTGTGGGGCGATCACCCAGGTCGATCTGCCGAGCGGGGCGGCGAAGCTGCTCACCGATGCGGGCTGCGGGCCGACGGTGCTCGCCGCATGGAGGGACAGGTTGTTCGTGGGCAGCAGTGCGGGCGCCTCGGTAGCCGTGCTCAACACCGCCTCCGGCGCGCAACTGGCGCAACTGCAAGATAATAGCTACAACCTTTCCGGTCCCCCCACCGCGATGCAAGTCGCCGGGGACACGCTGTTTATTGCCAGCAGCACAGGGACCGTGGCCGAGGTCAGTGCGCCAAGCGGCAAGCTCGTACGCGTGCTGGCCGCGCCGCAGTACGGCTTCGACGGACCATCTGCGTTCGCCCTCAGCTCTGGTCGCCTGTACGTCGCGAACCATGGCGGCGCATCGGTTACGGTGCTTGCCGTCGCTACCGGCGCCTTGGTCCGGCAGATCCTGGGCTCTCCTTACCGGTTCGAACTGCCGGACGCGTTGGCGTTCGTCGGCAACGACCTGTTCGTGGCCAATGGTGGCGCGAGCAGCGTCACGTTTACCTCCTACATGCGGCGCGTCCGGTACAGCGCGGCCACCTGTGACGGTTGCACCAGCCAGAGCGTGACCGAGCTCGACTCGGCCACGGGTCGTCTGGTGGCGGTGCTCGCGGGGCCGCGCTACGGCCTCTACCAGCCGGGCGGGGAAGCCGTGTCAGGCCACGATGTTTTCGTCGCGAGCGCCTCGGGCCCGGAAGGGCGGCGCGGTGGCTCCGTAACCGAAATCGATGCGAAAACAGGCTCGTTCGTGAGAAAACTGGCCGGCGCTGAGTACCACTTTGACGACCCGGACGGTTTGCTCGTGTACGGGGGCCATTTGTTCGTGGCCAACGGAGGGCAAGGTTACACCTCAGGCGCGGACGACATCACCGAGGTGGCTACGGCGACCGGTGCCCTGGTACGGGTCATCTCGGGCCCCCTGTACCAGTTTTCCTGGCCGGGGGCGATGACGGTCGACGATGGCCACCTGTACGTGGCTAATTCCGGAGGGATCTGCGAGGGTTGTGCGCCCTCGTGGTCCGTCACCGAGCTCGACCCCGCAACCGGCGCCTTGTCGCGCGTCATCACGGGCCGCCAGATTATCGGTCCCAGTGCCATCGTCACCGCCGCCGGTCATTTGTGGGTGGTCAGCGAGTACGGCAAAAACGGCTCGTTGGTTGAGCTCAACCCAAGCACGGGGGCAGTGGAACGGGTCATTGCCCTGCCGGCAGAGGGCTTTGCACATCCGATGGCGGTGGCCGCCAGCGGGCATGACATTTTCCTCTCAACTGGCTACCTGGGCGGGTACGGCTCTGTTGCCGAGTTTTCGGCGGCGACGGGAGAGTTGCTCAGGCAGTACGTCGGCGCCCGGTACCAGCTCGAAGGGCCGGGGGCGCTCGCCGTCCACAACGGCGAGGTCTGGGTAGCCAACGAGTTCGGCGGCTCCCTGACCGAGTTCCCGGCGGGCGCGTCCACCCAGCCCAAAATTGGGTAAACCGCAGCTGCGTCACCGGCTGTCCCCGCTTAGCCCGCGGTCGCCGCCTATGGCCCGGTGGGACGCGTAATAGCGACGGTAATCCACACCGTCGGGACCGCTGTGCGCCCGAATGGCCAGGACCTCGCCACCTAGGCCTTGCAGGCGGCCACAAACCTCGTGCTCGGCCATCGCGGTCATCTTCATCGGGGGGCGGTAACCGCCCCATCTGCCCAAGGTCTGGGCGGGTACTCCGAGCTGGTACAGCAAGCGCCCGAACCTCACCCTGGGCTGGAGCCAGTGCCTGGCCCGCGACACCCAACCCGCTGGTCGTCCCTGCGGAGCGACTTGCGAAGGGATCTCGACCACCAGGAGCCCGCCGGGGCTCAACAAGTGGAACAGTTCGGCCAAGGCGTCGCTGACTTCGCGGGCGCCGTCGAGATGCTGGAGCACCAGGATCGACCAGACGAGGTCGAACCGCGACAGCCCGCGCAGCTCCGGAATGGACCTGATGCAGCGGAACTCTACGTTCTTGCGCTGTCCGTGCAACCGGCGAGCCCGCAGGACCATGGAGGTGGAGACGTCGAGCCCCAACACCCAGTCAAAGTGCGTGGCCAGAGGGGCCGTAACCCTACCCAGGCCGCAGCCGAAGTCCAAGGCGGCGTTCCACGACTGCGGGGCTCCCAGGCTGCGGGCCTCGCCGACCAGAGCCTCCACTTCCTGGGCGCCGGAACGGAAGAAGTCTTGACGCTGCTGCTCCCATTGCCCGCCGGCCATCCCGGGACCGGTGAGCACAGCGTAAAACGGGTCGGTCTGCGCCCAGAACTCCCAGTCCCGCGCCAACTGCGAACGCTGCGACATACGGTGCGCAACCTTACCGGCCGCGTCCCGCGCCTCACCCGGCTGCGGCCCCTCCGGCTCGGGAGCGACGACCGCGGTACCTTCGGCTCATCGCCCTCAGTTCTCGAGGCCCGGGTACGGCAGCACCCCGAGGACGCCCCCGCCGTTGACCGGTGGGCCGAGCAGAGGTGTTTCCTTGGCTGTCGCCGGGTCGAACCAGAAGAGGGACTGACCGCCCCCGCAACCGAGGAGTGCTACCAGGGACAGACGGTCGCCATCGGTGCCCACAACGTGGACGTCGTCCTTTGCCCGTGGTACGAGGACCGGCACCATGTGCCCATCGGCGCTGCGGCGGGCCAGGAACTCGGTCCCGCACGGCCCGGCGGCTTGGGTGTAGATGGTGCCGGCAAGGTCCCAACCGTTCATGTCGCCGAGATCGGGAGCAGAGGGGTGGGTCAACTGGACCGCCGGCTGGCCGTCCAGATGGACGAGCCAGAGCGCAGGAAGGTGCGACCCGGACGCATTGTTGCACGAGGCGACGAAGGCGGTCGCGGTCCACCACCGTTGCGGCGCGCATGGCTCGGCGGGGCCAATGTCCTTGATGAAGGTGCCGTCGTTGGCCACCAGTGCCATGCCGTTCCTCGCTTCCACCACCAGCTCCGCCCCATTTAGCGACTCGAGAACGCCCCCGCCACCGAGCATCCCCGGGGCAATGGCCCCCACGCCTGGGTAGCTCGTCGGGTAGGTGAGCTCCTTGGCGCCAGACAACGTGAGCCGCGCGAGGGTGCCCGCGCCCGGCTGGACGGCCGCCTCCGAGGACGCCAGGATGGCCAGGCCGTCGGGACGCGTGAACTGGTAGCTCGCCGCAGTGGCGGCCGCGAAGTGGTGCAGCAGCCTGCCGGTCGCGAGGTCGACCTCCTCGACCTCGAAGCGGTTACCGGCCGCGGGAGCGAGCATCAGCACGCGGCGCCCATCCCCGGACCAGTCGGCTAAGTCGTAGTAGGAGGGCGCAGGCAAGGTGGCGACGCGGTAGCGGCCGCCGGCGGGGTCTACCAAGTACAGCGTGGTCGGTTGCTTCTGCCAACCGGCGGGCAGCGGGCAGCAGGCACCGGCGGCATGCGGGCCCCACAGGGCGACGAACCACCCGGGCCCAACGTTATGCCATGGTATTGCCGAAGCCGGCTCCCCAGAGCCGCTCGCCGCGAGCGTGCCGGCGGCCGGCACCCCTGCTCCTTGGTGCCAGGGGGCGATCGCCGGCGACGCCGCCGCGGCCCCGCTCGGGGCCAGGCCGACCAGGACTGCGGCTGTGCACAAGATGGCGGTCAGCGCCCGCGTTCTCCGCATGCCCCTCAGCATGACAGGTCTCTGCGGGCGGTGCGCGCATCACGGGTCAAGAGTTCAAGCGGGCACGAACATCGGCCGCGACGGCGCCTTTCTGCATGACAAATAGCGGGTTGATATCCATTTCGGTGACTTCGGGGTGGCTCATGGCGATGTCCGAAACCGTGGTCACCACCCGGCAGAGAGCCTTATAGTCCAGCCGAGGAGCACCCCGGTACCCGACGAGGAGCGGGTAAGACTTGAGCGACTGGACCATTTCCTCGACGTCTTGGTCGCTGAGGGGTGCGACCCGCAGCGCGACGTCACCGAGCAGCTCAACGGACCTGCCACCGAGGCCGACCATCACCACCGGCCCGAGCAAGGGGTCGCGGTTGAACCCGACGATCATTTCCTGTCCCCCACCCACCTGCTCCTGCACCAGGATCTCGTTGGCCAGTTCCGCCATCCCGGCTCGTCCCAGGGCGGCGCGTATGGACACGACCGCGTCCGCCGCGGCCTCTGGGGTGCAAACGCCCAGCCTCACCCCGCCGAGGTCGCTTTTGTGGGCTCCAGCCGCGATCTTGACTGCCACTGGCCGGCCGAGCCGCTCCTGGGCCGCTCCGGCTTCTTCAGGAGATCGCACGATGCAGGAGCCGGGAAGGGCAATGTGGTAAGCGCTCAGGAGTGCTTCGGCATCGGCGGTCGTGAGCCACCCGTCGCGGGCGCGCTGGCGGGCCGCGCTCAACATGGGAAGCGTGCGGTCCACGACCGGGCGCGAGCGGGCGCTCGACCGGACCTCGGCGCAGGTACGCGCGCGCCGGGACTGCCATGCCACACCGCGGCCAAGGGCGCGGGCGGCATCCTCTGGGAACATGAACGACGCGATGCCAGCGTCACGAAGCACGGGGGGAGGGCCGGCGCTGTTCAGGAACACCGCCACGAGCGCCACCGCTTCGGGGATTTCCCGGCGCGCCGCGACCAGCTCGGCGGCGACCGCGGAGGTCGTAGTCAGCACTGGGACGTTGAAAACGACCACGATGGCGTCCACCTCCGAGGACGCGCCGAGGGCCCGGACGACCTGGCCGTAGTGGTGCTCGGTGGCACTGGCGATCATGTCGACGGGGTTGGCAACGCTCGCCTCGGGGGGCAGGAGGCTGCGCAGCGCAGCCACCGTGGGCGGGCTCAGAGCGGGCACTACCAGGCCGTTGCTCTCACAAGCGTCGGCCGCGAGGACGCCGGACCCGCCGCCGTTGGTGACGATGGCCACGCGGCGGCCCAAGAAGCGCTGTTCGGAGCCCAGCATCACGGCGAGGTCGAGCATTTCCTCGAAGGTCTCGGGCCGTACCACGCCGGCTTGGCGCAATGCGGCATCAACCGCCGCGTCGCCCGAAGAGAGGGCGGCCGTGTGGGACGCCGCTCCGCGTCGCCCCGCCTTGGTGCGCCCAGCCTTCAGGACGACAATGGGCACCTCCGCTCCGATTTGCCGTGCCGCTCGGATAAAGGAACCTGGCTCTGGTACCGACTCGAGGTAGAGCAGGATCAGCTTGGTGAGCGGGTCGCTGCCCCAGTACAGGAGCAGGTCCGTGACTGCGACGTCGGCGGCATTGCCGACCGAGACAAATCCTCCGATCCCGAGGTTACGTGCCTGCATCATCTCCAGCATCCCGAGGCCGAACGCGCCCGACTGGCTGAGCATGCATGTGTTGCCGGGTCGCGGGACCGTGCGACCGAAGGTGACGTTGAAACGCCAGTCGCCCCGACCGCTCAGCACGCCGGTGCAGTTCGGGCCGACAATGCGTACGCCGTGGGCGGTGGCGGTCTCGACCAGCGAAGCCTGAAGGCCGGCGCCTACCGACCCTGTTTCGGCGTAGCCGGCTGATATCACGCAGACCGCCTTACTGCCGAGGTCGCCGGCCTGGGCGACTACGGCCGGCACAGCCGGTGCCGGCACGCAAACAAACACGCAATCGGGCACCGTCGGGCAGGACACCAGGTCGGGGTAGGCAGCGACCCCTTGTACCTCGGCGTGCCTCTTGTTGACCGGCAGCGCCACGCCGCGAAAGCCGCTGCCGACCAGGTTGGCGAAGAGCAGCCCACCCAAGGTGTTCGGTTCGGCGCTGGCCCCGACCACGGCGATCGACCGGGGGTGCAGGAACGCGTCAAGCACAGGACCGATGGCATTTAGCCGGTCCTGCAGGTCGTCGTCGAGGCGGCTGCTCGCGACGGCCGCGCTGGTGCTGTTCAGGCCGTACACGCCGCTCCAGTCTCGTTCATCTCGGCTCGCCGGCCCTAGAGCCGAAGGTCACTGCTCGGGGCCGGTCGGGCAAAAAGGGCCGTTCGGCCCGCAGGAACGGACAGAAAGGCCTAGGCACGTCCGTTTGACGGGCGGATGATGGACAGGTGAGAGCACTCTGAATGCGCCGGGACCGGTGCCCGAAGGAGGCTCAACGAGCTGCGAGGGCGATGTTCAGGAGGTCTTGGCATGAACAGGGTGGCCGAGCGGCCCAAGCCGTTTGTCGTGCCCGAGTACTGCAAGGGGTGCGGGCGGTGCATCCGGTCCTGCACCAAGGACTGTTTTGCGCCCGGGAACGAAATTAGCCCGACAACAGGGCTCGTCCCGATTTCGCTGGACCTGTCGCTCTGCAACGGGTGCGCTCTTTGTGTCGACGCTTGTCCCGAACCTTACGGCCTGCGCTTGGACAACGACGACGACTCAGCCACAGCGGACCTCCCCCAGCCCGAGCCCCAGCCAGACGAAGTGGTCCCGTTGCCCCTGCGCGAGCCGCTCATAGCCAAAGGGACCATCGCCGCTGCCATGGGAGCTCTCCTGGCCGGCTGCCGCCACGTATTCGGCTACCCGATAACGCCGTCCACAGAGGGCGCTGAGCTCATGTCGCAGGTGCTCCCCGACATAGGTGGCATTTTCGTCCAGGCGGTCAGCGAGGTCGCGACCGTCAACATCATGTACGGCGCCGGCGGGGCGGGGAAGCGGTGCATGACCTTTACCAGTTCCCCCGGGTTCAGCCTCATGCTCGAGGGGATCTCGTACATGGTCGGCGCCGAAGTCCCGGCGGTTTTCGTCAACATCATGCGCGGCGGGCCCGGGCTCGGCAACGTCGGTCCGGAGCAGGCCGACATCAAGCTCGCCTGCCGAGGCCTCGGCCACGGCAATACCCATGCCATCACCCTGGCCCCGGCGACCCCTCAGGAAATGCTGGACCTGACCATGCTCGCGTTCGACCTCGCGTTCAAGTACAGGAACCCGGTGGTGGTCCTCGGCGACGGCTATCTCGGCCAGATGACGGGGAAAGTGCGCCTTCCTCCGCACATGCTAAAGCCGGGGGTGCCCGAGTGGGCCGTTTACGGCGACCGCTCCCACCGGGGCAACTTGATCTGCTCGATCGCCCTCGAGCTAGAGGAGCTCGAGCAGCGCAACACCCACCTCGACGAGAAGTACGCCGAGATCGCGGCCCGAGAACAGCGCTCCGACCGCTACTTGTGCGAGGACGCCGAAGTCCTGCTCGTGGCGTGCAACACCCCTTCACAGATAGCCAAGGGAGCGGTCAGGGAGCTGCGTGACGACGGCCGCGCCGTGGGCTTGGTGAGACCCATAACCCTTTGGCCGTTCCCGATCGCCGACCTGCTCAGCGCGCTCGGCCGCGCCAAGCACCTGGTCGTCGTGGAAGCAAGCAGTGGCCAGCTGGAGGACGAGCTGAGGCTGGCGTTGAGCCACGCCGGCGTGCACGCGCCCCCCCCGATCAGCCACGTCCGGCGCATGGGCGGGATCCTCCCTTCCCAGAGCGAGATCGTCGCCCACGTACTTGGCCTCCCGGAGGTGACGCGCTGATGCCGACATCGGTCTTTTACCGTTCCTTCCAGCGTCACGACCACGGTGAGGGCGCGAAGGCGCGGACGACGACTTATTGCCCGGGCTGCGGCCACGGGCTCGTCCAGAAATACCTGGCCCAGGCGATCGACGAGCTCGGCGTCCAAGACCGCACGGTCCTCATCTCACCAGTCGGTTGCTCGGTGTTCATGTACTACTACTTCGACGTCGGCAATTCGCAGGCGGCGCACGGGCGTGCTCCCGCGGTCGCCATCGGTCACAAGACCGCCAACCCCGGTTCCATAGTCATTGCTTACCAGGGTGACGGCGACCTCGCTTCCATTGGGCTGGCCGAGATCGTAAGCACCGCGCAGCTCGGCATCCCGATAACGGTAATTTTCATAAACAACGCCGTGTTCGGGATGACGGGGGGCCAGATGGCCCCTACCACCCTCATCGGCCAGCGGACCACCACCACGGTCAGAGGACGGACGGCGCTCGCCGGCCAGCCGCTCAAGATGGCCGAGCTCATCGCAAACCTGGACGGTCCGGTGTATGTAGAGCGGGTCGCCCTGTACGACAACCGCCAGCGCGCGCATGCCAAACGCGCCATCAAGAGGGCGTTGAAGCTGCAAGTCGAGAAAAAGGGCTTGGCGTTCCTCGAGGTCCTTTCCGAGTGCCCGGTCCATCTCGGCTTGGAGCCCGAGGCGGCCGAGGATTGGGTAAGGGACCACATGGTGCCGGTTTTCCCACTCGGGGTCAAGAAGGACGCCGTCGCAGGCCGCACCTTCCCGGCGTTGCCCGAGCCCCGCTTCGACCCGGAGGAAATGCTCCGCGCGGTCGGCGCGAGGACCGGGCAGGAGCAGCGTTCCTGTGAGGCCTTCCCGGCCCATGTCGACCCTGCGGACATCAGCTTGAAGCTCGCCGGCGCGGGCGGCGACGGTGCCCAGACAGCAGCGATGATCATTACCCGAGCCGCGATCAACGAGGGTTACGACGCCACGCTCATCCCGAGCTACGGGCCCGAGTCGCGCGGGGGCACTTCCTACGCTGACGTCCACGTGGCCAGGACCGAGGTGCTCTCACCGGCGGCGCCCCGGCCACATGTGCTCGTGGCCTTCAACGCGCCGAGCCTGGCCAAGTTCGGGCCGAGCGTGCGCCCCGGAGGGCTCGTCATCTACGACAGCTCTGTCATCGGCGAGGTGGCAGATGGCCTGGCACCAGGTGTGAAAGCGGTCCCGGTGCCGTTTGCGGCCGTGGCCCAGGGCCTCGGCGCGCCCCTCGTCAAGAACATCGTCGCGCTCGGGGCCCTCCAAGGAGCGACGGAGCTTTTTCCTGCTGAGACTTTTTTAGCCGCCATCCGCGCCGCCTTGAAGGCAAAACCCGCGCTCGTCCCGATAAACGAGCAAGCCTTCGCAGCAGGCGCGCAGTTGGGATCTGCCGGTGCGAGTGGCGCGGACGGGTAGCAAGAGCACTTAGCCGGGCGTCCTATTGCGAGGCGACCGTCGGCTGCCTCCTGCCTCGGAAGAGCCGTAGAGCCGCACCATAACATGCCACGAGCAGCCCGCCGCACCATGCGAACGCGGCCCAGGCGTTGGTGCCCGCATGGCCGTATACGAGGAGCGAGCGCATGGTGTCGACGATGGGCGTCATGGGCTGGTGCTCAGCAAAGGCACGTACCGGGGCGCTCATGCTGGTGGTAGGTGTAAACCCGGGGCTGACGAAGACCAACAGCAGGAGGACATAACTGAACGCGCCCGCACCTTCTACGGTCTTGGCCAGCAAACCGAACATGATCGCGAGCCACGTGGTAGCGAGGGTGAACAAGGCTGTCAGGGCTACGAAAAGCAGCCACTCGACGGCGCTCGCGTGCGACCGGAAGCCGGCGAGCGACCCCACAAGCACAACCAGCAATACCGAGAACAGGTTGGACAACAACGACGAGACGGCATGGCCGCTCAGGATTGACGACGGCGCAATGGGCATGGTGCGGAACCGGCTGACCATGCCTCGCTGCAGGTCCATGCTCAGCCGCACGGCCGCGTAAGCGATGCCGCTAACGACCGTCATAGCAACAATGCCAGGCACGATGAAATCGATGTACCTCACCGGGCCCGTGCTGAAAATGTGGCCAAAGCTGTCCCCGAAAACGTACACGAACAGTAACATCAAGGCCACCGGCATCGCCGCGACCGTGATTATCGTGTCCGGGCTGCGTACAATGTGGCGCAGGCCCCTCTTGGTCATTGTCCAAGTGTCGCTAAACAGACGCATGGCTTTCTCCCTTCGAACTGTTTATGATCCGGAGGAACGCGTCATCGAGCGTGGGCGATTTTTGCGCGAACTCGGCAACCTCCAGTTTCGCCCTCTCGAGCAGGCTGAATAGCTGGTTGACTTGCGCCACACTGCCGTCTGTGGAGACGGTCATGGTCAGCTCCGTGTCGTTGCGGCTCGGCTCACGGTCCGCAAGCACTCGGCCGGCTTCGGCCAGCTGGGTTGCATCTGCAAACCGCAGCTCGATCTGGCCGTGCGGCAAAAGGTGCTTCAGGGCTTGGGGTGTGCCTTCGGCAGCGATGCGACCGTGGCTGAGGATGGCGATCCTGTCAGCCAGCCGATCGGCCTCCTCCAGGTACTGGGTAGTGAGAAAGACGGTCTTACCATCGCCCGCCAGCGACTTGATGATGTCCCAGGTCGTGTTGCGACCTTCGGGATCGAGCCCGGTGGTCGGTTCGTCGAAGAAGATTATGCCAGGGTCGCCAACGAGCCCCAAGGCGATGTCAAGTTTGCGTCGCATCCCCCCGGAGTAGGTCGAAGTACGCCGATCGGCTGCCTCGACGAGCCCAAAGCGTTCCAAGAGCGCTCCGGCCGTACGGGCCGGGTTGGCGACGTGGCGGAGCTCGGCTATCAAGGCAAGGTTCTCGCGTCCGGTCAAGAGGTTGTCGATGGCCGCGAACTGCCCGGTCAGGCTGATCGACCCGCGGACTGCGGCCTCCTGCTTGCTCACATCGAACCCGTTCACAGTCGCCACGCCACCGTCTGCGCGAAGCAGGGTCGTCAAGATATTTATTACCGTCGTCTTGCCCGCCCCATTGGGGCCGAGCAAAGAGAAGACCGTGCCGCGGCCCACAGAGAAGTCGATGCCGTCCAGTACCACATTGCTCCCGAACGACTTGCGCAACCCCGTCACCTCGATGGCAGGACCGGAGCTAGCCATGGTCAATCATCCAGTTCTCTGATTTGGCTCTCCCACGCGGGTGCCTCATCCGCCCGGAATACCCGGATGTCGCCAAAACTCGTCCGCGCCCGGACCTCCACCGACGGCTCGCCTGGTTGGGGAGCGCCGGACGCGTCCAAGTCGTTTTGCACCTTGCCCCAGGACGTCTCGAGGTCCAGCAGCGCTGCCACCCCTCGCCGGACACCGACCTCCACTTTGCCCATGGCGGTGTGGGCGTTCACGGTGCCGTGCGCGACCTCGTCCATCCGCACGCCGCCGTTGGCCGTCTTCGCATCGACATCCGATGCCGCCCGGCCGACCCGTATCTTGCCGTTCGCGGTCGTCAAGCGCAGGTCTGCCCCCGCCTCGCCGACCCGGATGTCGCCATTGGAGTTCTTTATGAGAGCGCTGCCCTCGGTTCGGGAGAGGTGGACGGCACCTGACCCGGTCGTCACTTCGCTGCGCTCGACGGCGCGCTCCACGGTGATGTCACCGGCACCCGTCCGCAGCTGCAACGGCCCGGCCTGAGAAAGCTGGATATCACCGGCTCCGAGCTTGAAACTGCACTCACCGAGCCGGCCCGTGCCGCGCAGCTCACCAGCGCCGGACTCGCCGCGCAGCCGCGACCCCGAGGGCAGCTCGATCTTGACGTCGACAGACCCGTTCTCGCTCCAAACCACATATTGCCGCCAATTACGCGGCGTTCTCACTGTCAGCGCCCCGTCGCTGTAGCTGACCCGGGTCTGCTCAGCGACAGCCACGTCGCTCTTCTTGGCGGGGTTGGTGGGGCGGACCTCTACGACTGTCTCGGTGCGGTCGCTGGCAATTATCTCTAGGCTCCCGACGCCAATGTCGACCGAGGCGGAGATGGGCGCGGGGGTACCGAAAGTGGGCATGTGTCCTCCTGGTGTGAGTACTTGTCCTGCTTTTTTCAGGCAGCAGGCCGGTTTTTTTAGCGAGCAGGCCGGAGCGCGCTAACGCGCCCAGCCGACATAGCGCCGACCGCGCGACGCCGACGTGCCGGCGTCACGCATTGGCGGTACGGCGTGGTCCAAAGACACCGTCACGGCCCTCACGAGCCAGGCGTTGAGCGACACTCGTTCGCTCGCCGCCGCCTGCTCCGCCCGGGCCTTCAGCTGGTCCGGCATCCGCAGGTTGACGCGGGCAATACCGCCCTCGTCGGCCTCGGTGGCGGCCTCAGCTCCGCCGGTCGTTACCGCTGGGCCTTCCGCTGGCACCGGTTGCCCCGGCTGGCCCGGCGAGCCCGGCGAGCCCAGCGAGCCCAGCGAGCCCAGCGAGCCCAGCCGGCCCGGCGAGGCCAGCGAGGCCAGCGAGCCCAGCGGGCCCAGCGGGCCCAGCGGGCCCAGCGAGCCCAGCGAGCCCAGCGAGCCCAGCCGGCCCGGCTGGCCCGGCTGGCCCGGCTGGCCCGGTTGGCCCAGCGACGCCAGCGAGCCCAGCGAGCCCGGGGCCGCCTCTGGGAAGCCGGCCGCCTGGCGGACCACGAACTCGGGGTCCCGGCCTCTCAGCCGCAGCTCAACCGAGCCAGGGGCCAGCTCACAGGTGATCTCTTCGGCGGCGGCGACCAGCACGTCCTGCAGCGCAAGCCGGACCGTCGAGTCGACCGCCGCTGTCAGGCGCTCGGCAACGGCCTTCGCCTCGTCCCCGCCGGCCTCAGCGGCGACCGCGAGCTGTTGGTGGATCATCTCGATGTAAGGACGTAGGTCCATGGCACCATTATGGCACTCTTATGGCATCACGTCAAGAGAATTATGGCATCATCTCAAGGCAGCGACGGCGCGCCGCAGAGCCATGGCGGTACCATAGCGCGCGAGGAGGTCGACACCGAGCTCATCCAGATGAGCTTGCGCACGGTCAGTCCCCGACGCCTGCGGTCATCCTGCAATCGAACCTTGTGTTGATGACCGCGGCAGCTTGGATCCTCCTGCCACAAGGGGGCCGCGGTCATGCCGTCGCGCCGGCAACCTCGCGGAACGCCGCCACCGCTTCTTCGAGGTCGAGGCGGCTGTGCGCGGCCGAGATCTGTACCCGAATGCGAGCAGCCCCTTTGGGCACGACCGGGTAACTGAAGCCGACCACGTAGATCCCCCGGTCGAACAGTGCTCCGGCGGTGCGTGAGGCCAACGTGGCGTCACCGATCATGACAGGGACGATCGGATGGTCCCCAGGGCGGATGTCAAAACCGGCGCCGGTCATTTCGGAACGGAAAAATCTCGTGTTCTCGCTCAGCCGTGCCCGGAGGTCATCGCTGTTCTCGATCAGGTCGAGAGCGACGACCGAAGCAGCGGCGATCGCCGGCGCCAAGGAATTCGAGAACAGGTACGGCCGCGAGCGTTGCCGCAGGAGCTCCACGATCTCGGCTCGGCCGCTCACGTAGCCTCCGCTCGCTCCGCCGAGCGCCTTGCCCAGCGTCCCGGTGATGACGTCGACTCGTTCCGCTACACCGTGCAGCGCCGGTGTGCCACGACCCTCGGGGCCGAGCACACCCACTGCGTGCGAGTCGTCGACCATAACCATGGCGTCGTAGCGCTCTGCCAGGTCGCAAATCGCTTCGAGGGGGGCAAGGTAACCGTCCATGGAAAAGACGCCGTCGGTGGCGACCAGCCGGCGCCTGCACGCCGAGGCCTCTTTCAGCTGAGCTTCGAGGTCGGCCACGTCCAGGTTTGCATAGCGGAACCGCTTGGCCCTGCAAAGTCGGATGCCGTCGATGATCGAAGCGTGGTTGAGCTGGTCACTGATCACTGCGTCGCGTTCATCGAGAAGCGTCTCGAACAGGCCGCCGTTGGCGTCGAAACAAGAGGAGTAAAGGACCGTCGCCTCGGTCCCGAGGAACGCCGAAAGCCTGTGCTCGAGCTCGTCGTGGACGGTCCCGGTACCGCAGATGAACCGGACGCTCGCCATGCCATAGCCGTAACGGTCGAGCGCCTCTTTCGCCGCTGCGACGATGCGCGGGTCCCCAGCCAGTCCCAGGTAGTTGTTGGCGCACAAGTTGAGCACGGACCTGCCGCCGACGACGACACGCGCCCCTTGGGGCGAGCCGAGGGCGTGCTCGTACTTGTAAAGCCCATCGCCGGCCAACTCTTCGATCTCGTGGCGGACCTCGGCCTTGACGCTCGAGAACATCTAACCCTCCCCCCAATCGAGCACTACTTTGCCGCACTCGGCGGTGCGGACGACGTCGAAGGCTTCTTGGAACTGACCGGCGGATATCCGGTGCGTGATGACAGGCGAAATGTCAAGGCCCGCACCGACCAGGACCGACATCCAGTACCACGTCTCGAACATCTCTCGCCCGTAAATGCCCCGGATCGTAAGCATGTTGGTGATGACATGAGACCAGTCGACCGGGAAGTCGCTGGCGGGCAGACCGAGGACCGCGATCCGGCCCCCGTGAGCCATGCTCCGGATCATGTCCTGAAGAGCCACCGACGCTCCTGACATTTCCAGGCCAACGTCGAAGCCCTCCTTCATTCCCAGGTCGTGCATGGCCCGCTGCAGCTCGTCCCAGGTGCCCCGGACAGCGCGTGTCACCCCGAGCTTGCGGGCAAGCTGGAGGCGGAACTCAGACACGTCGGTGATGACGACGTTGCGGGCACCGGCGTGCCGGCAGACCAGGCTAGCCATCAGGCCGATCGGCCCGGCCCCGGTAACCAGGACATCTTCACCGAGGACCGGGAACGCACGCGCCGTGTGGACGGCGTTGCCGAACGGGTCGAAGATAGCCGCGACATCCAGGTCTATCCCGGGCTGGTGGCGCCAGAGGTTGCCGGCGGGAAGGGCTATGTAGTCGGCGAAGGCCCCGTCGCGGTCAACACCGATCCCGCGCGTGTTGGCGCATTGCGCGCGACGCCCGGCCATGCAGTTGCGGCACCGGCCACAGACGAGGTGCCCTTCGCCGCTGACCAGGTCACCGGGGGCGAGCTCTTTGACATCGGGCCCAAGTTCGACGATGCGCCCGACGAACTCGTGGCCGATCACCAAGGGCGGACGAACATGTGTACTGGCCCAGTCGTCCCACTGCTCGATGTGCAGGTCGGTCCCGCAAATACCTGTGCGCAGGACTCGGATCAGCACATCGTCCCTACCTATTACGGGTACGGGCACATCGGCCAGTATGAGGCCCCGGCGGGCACCATCCTTGACCAGTCCGCGCATCCATTGGGCCATCGCTGCCATCCTGTCCTCGGGCCTGCGGCGCCCAGAGCGGTCCGCCGTTCAGCTCCGTTAGCCGTTTACCACAGGCCCCCTAGGCTTTCAAGTCCTAATGCGGGTCGACCACCTCGCTCCTTGAATAGGTGAGGCTGGTCAAGCTGAGCCACCAGCAGGTGAGCACCGTACGGTCCAGGGCCTTGAGCTCTACGCCTAAACCGTGCCCCTGCTGGTCGGTGAGGTCTCCTTGACGGCTGGTGGGATGTCGTGCCTCGAGCACTGGTCCATTAGGTGGCCGCTGGGCCCTCGGGCTCGGTGTTGGTGCCGGTCGACAGACGAGGAGCCAGTGATCTTCGTAGGGGTGGACTGGGCCGAAGCCCACCACGACGTGTTCTTGCAGGACGAACAAGGAAAACGCCTGGGAGGAGGTCGGCTGCCTGAAGGGGTGCAAGGCATTGCTCGTTTCCATGACCTCGTCGGTGGCCACGTCGACCAACCGGCCGAGGTGGTGGTCGGCATCGAGACGGACCGCGACCTGTTCGTGGCCACCTTGGTGGCCTCGGGGTACCAGGTGTTCGCCGTCAACCCGGTGTCGACATCGCGTTACCGGGACCGCCACTCGGCTTCTGGGG
>DATJST010000094.1:0-25947 GCA_035503975.1 Acidimicrobiales bacterium
CTCCAGCTCGCCGTCTTGGGTGCAGCACCTCGTCAATACGGGCACGACCATTTGGGACTACCACCCGGTCATTGCCGCGGCGGCAGCTGTGTGGGCCCAAGTCGGCATCGGCCTGTGGTTGCTGGCCGCCGCCCACGGCAACTGGTCCCGCCTGGCCGGGGTGGCCAGCGTCGCCTGGGGCCTCGTCGTCTGGGCTTTTGGGGAGGCCTTTGGCGGGATCTTCGCGCCCGGGCTCAGCTGGTTGTTCGGCGCGCCCGGCGCGGTGCTGTTCTACTGCCTGGCCGGCGCCCTGGTCGCGCTCCCTGAAGGGGCCTGGGGCGGCCCTCGCCTGGGCAGGGTGCTCCTGCGCCTTATGGGGGCGTTCTTTATCGGCATGGCGGTCCTCCAGGCCTGGCCCGGACGGGGCTTCTGGCAAGGCCAAGCTCAGCCCAGTGCCACCGCCGGCCAGCTCACGGCCATGGCGCAGGAGATGGCCCAGACCCCCCAACCTGGCCTGCTGTCTGGCTGGGTGGCAGCGTTCGGCCGTTTCGATGCCGCCCACGGCTGGGCTGTCAACCTCTTCGTCGTCGTCGCCCTGGCGGTCATCGGGGCAGCGTTCCTAGCCGCCAGTCCCCGGCTGGCTCGGGCTGGCGTGGCCGCCGGCGTCGTCATCTGCCTAGCCGACTGGGTGCTGGTGGAGGACTTCGGCTTCTTTGGCGGCAGTGGCACTGACCCGAACAGCATGGTCCCTATGGCCCTGGTGTTCGTGGCCGGCTACCTGGCGCTCACCCGAGCGCCCAGCGTCGTGACGCGGACGAACGTCGTGCCGATCAGCCCTGCGGCGCGCGGCTGGTGGGGCCGCTTCACCGCCGACCCCGCCTACGCCTTTCGTTCAGCAGCCGCCCTCGGCGCCATGGGTGTCACGTTGTTGGGCGCCGTCCCGATGGCCGTGGCGGCCACGGTTGGCCACGCTGACCCCGTCTTGGCCCAAGCCCTAGACGGAGGCCCCCAACAAGTCGACGCCACAGCGCCCGCATTCAGCCTGGTCGACCAGGCTGGAAGTCCCGTGAGCCTGGCCCGCCTGCGAGGCAAGGTGGTTGTGCTCACGTTCCTCGACGACACCTGTACCACCGACTGCCCGGTGATCGCGTCTGAGTTCCGCACGGCCGATAGTTACCTCGGGGGTGACGCTCGTCGGGTCGAAATGGTGGCCATCAACGCCAACCCCCGTTACATCGCCCCCGTCTACCTGGCGGCCTTCGACCAGCAAGAGGGCCTGCAACGCGTCCCCAATTGGCGCTACCTGACCGGATCGCTGGCCGAGCTACGCCAGGTCTGGAAGGCCTACGGCGAAGAGGTGGCATACCTGCCTGCTGGGGCGATGATCATGCACAGCGAGTACGCGTACGTAATCGACTCCTCGGGGCGCACCCGGGACATCCTGGACACCGACCCCGGGCCCGCGACCTCGGCCACCAAGTCCTCGTTCTCGGTACTGCTGGCCGCCACGGTCGAAAAAGTGCTCGGCAATTGAACGGGCAAGTGACGAGGGTTTGGCGCCGTCAGGCTGGGAGGCTCTCTGCCTTGGCAGCGGTGGTGCTGGCAGCTGCCCTGGTCTCCGGCTGCGCCAGCGCGGGTGCACCGAGGGCCGGCGCCAGCCCGGTCGCGGCGGCGCCAAACCTCCCGACGCCCATGGCCAACTCGGTCGAGACTTCTCAGGGCACCTGGGCCACCATCCCCATGGGCCGCCTCGATGACCCACTCAACACGTTCTGGCAGCTGTTCTACCGTCCCCGCGCGGGCAGTTCGTGGTCGGACAAGGTCGAAGCGACCGCTACGGCCACCAACGGCGGGCTCGTGCTCGCCTCCGAAGGGAAGTCATTGCTGGTCGCGGTGCGGCCGTCCGCCAACCTCACGTTCACACCCATGATCTCCACCTCCGACGAAGGCCGTTCGTGGTCAAACGGGCTGTTGACAAAGGAGCTGGCGGCACGCCCTGACGCCCTTGCCCTGGCCGGGACTGGGGCGATCGCGCTCGCGGGCAGTGGTCCCGGAGCCGAGGTTCTGGCTGCCGGCGGTGACATCTCGACGTGGCGCTCACTGGTCACCCAGGCCGCTCTGGCAGCCAGCGCAAGCGGCCAGGCATGCGGCCTCGGCGCGCTCACCGCCGTGGGCTACCTCGGTGCTCAGCCCCTGGTGGGCGCGAGCTGTGCCAGCGCTGGCGTGGCCGGGTTGTTCGCCCTGGCCAACGGGAGCTGGCACCTGGTCGGCCCGCGACTGCCGTACCCGTTCCGCGGCGGCCGGACCGAAGTCCTTGCCGTCCGGGGTTTTGGTCCCGGCGTCCTGGCGCTTTTGGCCGTCGCAGTGGGAGGCAGGTCACAGCTGGTGCTCGCGGCATCCGGCGCAGGGCGCCGCTGGGCCATTTCGCGGCCACTGGTGCTCGAGGGCGACGAACAGGTGGCCTCCTTCGGGCCGGGTGGGCCAGGACAGTTCTTCGCCTTGCTGAGAGGCTCTTCAGGCACGAGCCGGCTCTTCCTCACTGACGCCGCTGGCCTGTGGCGCGAGCTCCCCCCACCGCCGGCCGGGACGGCCACGATCGTATTTAGCGCCAACCGGCCGACAGATGCCCTGGTTGCCCGCGGCGCCCAGTTCTCTGCCTGGTCATTGGGCCCGCGGGCGAAGAGCTGGGCCAAGGGCCAAGTCACGCACGTCCCGCTGCAGTACGGTTCCTCCTCGTGACTGACGCCGACGGCGCTCCTAGGCCGGACCGAGCCATCAGTTGCCAACAGGCATTGGAAGCGGCCTCTGCTCGCTGCGACGGCGAGCAGGTACCTATAGCCGAGCTGGATCTCGATGCCCACCTCGCCTCGTGTGGCGCCTGCCGGGAGTTCGACGCCGGGGTGGCGGCCCTGGGCCGCCAGCTCCGGCTCAGGCCCGCGCGTGCCGTCCCGGAGGGCCTGATGGCCGAGCTTGCGCCACTGCTAGAACCCTCAGCTCGGACGTTGCGGTTCAGGCTGATGTCTTTGTTCGCGCCCAGTCGCGGCCCTAGTTGGGCCGGCACGGCCCAGTGGGCGGGGGCGAGCATTTCCGTGGCGCTGGCATCCTTGGGCCTTTGTCTTGGGGTTGGTGCTCACCCGCACCTCGTGCCGACTCGTCCGCCTTCGCCCTGCACCGCCGGGTTAGACCACCATCGTCCAGCCGCCAGCTGAGCCGCGGTGCCGGCCCGGGCAGGGCATGCAGAGCCGCAGGCGCCGCGGAAATAACGGTAACCGACAAGGACGGCTCAAGAAATCCTTTTCAGCACTTGCCCTCCCGGGAACTGCAAAAAACCCGCCTGGCCCGCTCCGCTGCAAGCACAAGTGCTAATCTCGCACGGGGCTTCGGTGCCCTGGAAGGTTTTAGCCCTGGGAGCACGCGCTACGCCGGCACGAGCCGCGGTGCGGCCAAGAAAGCGAGGACGAGGATCATGAAGCCAAGGTCGTTGAAGGTCGGTCGAGCCCGGCGGTTGTTGGCCGCCTTGAGCGTGGCGGCGACGTTCACCACGGTGGCGCTCGGCGCTCCGACCGGCTGGGCTCAGGCATCCGGGGTACCCCACCCCGTACTCGGTACCCGGACCGCCAACGGGAGCAACCCCTCCCAGGAGCTCAAGCAGTTAGAGGCGGCGGCGCAGGCCGAGAGCAAGGCCACCTTTAAGATCACCTATATCAGCAACAGCAATGGTACAAACTCGACTACCACGATCGAGCAAAAGCCACCTGAGCAATTGCTCGCGTCCGGCACCGGCGAAGTCATATTCGACGGGACGAAGACGTACTACTGCGATGACAGCAGCAAGCCGCCTAAATGTACTGTCTACCCGTCCATTAGTGAGAGCCCGATGGCTATTGTCATCGCTCTCTACAGTTCTAGCACTTACATAACCATCATGCAGGGCTGGGCGGCGTTGATTGCGGCTCACCTGCCGGGGATCAAGATCTCCTTCAGCCGGGCCACCTTTGCCCACCTGCCTTCCGAGTGTGTCACCTGGAGCGCCGAGGGCAACACGGCCAAGTACTGCGTCGCCAACGTCGGCATCCTCGCTTACGTCGGCGGCACGGACCACGGCAAAACTAGCTCCACGTTCACACTGAGCGCGTATTCCTCTCATGTGAGCAGTTCCGACTTCAAGCTCCCTAAGGGCGCCAAGGTCAGCACGGTCCCCTGACGAGGCGACCGTGGACCAGACTACTGCGGGCCGGTAGGGGGTCGATTTGAGGCGGATGAGGTCTGGCCTGGCAGTGTTGGTACTGGCGGGCGGCATCGTGACCGGCGCCACTCAGGCGCTCGCCGCGGGTTCGGGTGCCGGCACTGACATTGGCAACGCGGCGCTGCTGAATGGCAGCGTGACCGGCACGCTGCAAAGCGCCGACCAAGATGACTGGTACGTGTTCTATCCGGCGACACCCGAGACGCAGGTGACGGTCCGCGTCGCGAACACGCTCAACGGCGCGACCGGGACTTGTAGCTACCTGTTTGTCTCGCTGTTGAACACCGACGGTCAGGCAGTAACCAGCATTGGGATCCCGGCCGGGCAGTCCGAAGCGCTCTCGTCGAGCAACCCGTCGGAAGCATCCGACCGCTACTTCGTCGCGCTCGACGACAATAACTGCACACCCACGGTTGGGCCCGACGTTTCCTACGAGGTGTACGTCACTACTGGCGGCGGCGGCGCCGCGGCGTCGCCCGCCGCCGCCTCCTCGGCTCCGGGGACCTCGATCGACAACGTCGCTGCGCCATTACAGGGTGGCCGCTACTACACGGGGAAGTTGCCCGACGCCTCAAGCGACGACTGGTACGTGCTTTACAAGGCCGGTAACACGAGCCCGGCGACGGTCCGGATCCAGAACACGACCGCGACCGCGACCAACCCCGGTTGCACCGATATGGACGCGACGCTCACCAACACCGACGGCCAGGCGATCGACAGCCAGGGGTTGCCGCAGGACACAGCTGTCGTCTGGCCGCTCGCCACCGGCGGGCGTTACTTCCTCGAGCTCACCGATAACAGTTGCAACCCGGGCTCCAAGGCGCCGGTGACCTACAGCATCGAGCCCGAACCCGCCTCCGAGTGGGTCAACCCGCCGGCCCCGCCACAACAGACGCTGAAGGGTGGTGTGTCCAAGGCCGGCGCTGCTGTGCTGTCGTCGGGGATCGAGTACAACGGCACGGTCCCCGGTGCCAATACCGCCCAGTGGTTCAAAGGCCAAGCCGGGGCGGGCCAGTCGAGCTGGGTAATCCAGAACGGTGCGCTGGTCAACGAGAACTGCCGTTATATCTACGTCACTCTGTTCAACTCGGCGGGTCAGGCAATTGACAGCCAAGGGCTGCCCGACGATACGGCGGTCGAGTGGGACGTGTCGGTCGCCGGCACCTACTACATCGAAGTGACCGACAATGACTGTGACCCGACGTCCGGCACCGGCTTGACCGACCCACCCCCGTTCCAGCTGCGAGAGAGCTCAAACGGGGGAACGACGACCACCACGGCGCCAACGACGAGCACGACAACGGCACGGACGACCACCACGGCGCCAACGACAACCCTGCCGGCCACGACGAGCACGACCGTCAAGCGCGAGAACAAAGAGCCGCTCGAATACGTCGCTATTGGCGATTCTGTCGCCGCGGGTGAGGGCATTGCCTATGGTTGGCACTGGGCCCCGGCGAGTGCGGACGACGGGCGGTGGCAAGAGACGACCCCTAACCCTTCCTGGTTGGCCGACAACCCGCTCCATGACCCAGCAGCAAGCGTCCAGGGTTGCCATCGCAGCGCCGATGCATACCCCTTTGTCGTCGCGCGGGCCCTGGGTGCTACCTCAGTCAAGGACGTGGCCTGCACCGGCTCGACTGGCGGCCTCAACACTGGGATGGTGAACAACACCGGGGGAGTACGCAGCCCCCACCTTTATTTGGACGGCAATGGCCACCAAAGGAGCACGCCCCCGCCGAACAAGCCGCAGCTGGATATCTTCAGCACAGAACAACCGGGCCTCGTCACCGTGACATTGGGGGCCAACGACATAAACTTCGCTGCCGTGGCACGCCAGTGTTACGGCACGCGCGTGGGCAACCCGTGCAGGCCCGGGACGGCCCTCGACCGGACGGAGCAAACCGCACTCGGCGAGGAGAAGGCCAACTTGAGCGACGTCCTCGAGGATATCGAGAGCCGTACCCGCGGGCACCGACCACTGATCGCCGTCACCGAGTACTACAACCCCTTCCCGACCAACGCGAACGCACGGTGCGCCGACACGGTGCCAAGGTTCCTGGGCTTCGCCCTCTCGGTGGTGGGGGAGAGGGAAACCTGGATGGTGGGCCTACTGGAGCAAATGGACGGCAACATCTCCGAGGACGTGGCCGAGATGGACGCTCGGTATGGCAACGTACTTGCCGTTGACCTCCGCCTCGTACCCCACATTGACGAGCACCGCTGGTGCAGCGCGGACCCGTGGTTCTACGGCCCGTCCATAGCTGTCGCCGTCCCAGGCAACCCCGCCCCCTTCCACCCGACAGTCCAAGGGCAGTCGGCGATCGGTGACTACTTGGCCGCCAAGATCCAGCGCTGGTTGAGCACCCACTCAAAGGGCGCCGCTGGGTACGGCTCCTGACAACGCTGGCGTCGCGGTGTGGTAGCTCGCGTACCACGCCTTCGGCACAAGGCGTGGAGCTGGCCAAAGAGCACTGGCGTGCCACGGGTTACCCGCGGCCAGGGCTACGTCGTCTTTAGGTAACGCCAGTGCAGCTTATTGAAAAGCGGTGTCGCCAGCTGGGCAAAGGTCTTGGCCGGGACGCTCTGAGGTACGTACACCTCCACCTCGACCAGCAACTGCTCGCCGCTCCCTTTGACCAAGCCGGCGTACAGCGGCACGGCGTAGGGCGTGGCCGGGCCGTTCTGCGACGTGAACGTGAAGCAAAGTACTTCGGCCTGACCGGAGACGGCGGGCGAGCCGGGTACATACTCGTTCTCCGGCTGCCCGCACACGCTCGGGTCGGAGAAACTCTGCTGCAAGTCCGACAACGCGCCCTGGAACACTTGCGTCAAAGTCAGTGACGTTTTTACGAGCCCGGAGACCAGCAAGGCGACGATGCCGCGCGGCCCGTTGAGCGCCAGCTGCGTATGGTTGGACTCTTTGGTGGCCTCGCTCCATCCGCTCGGAGCCCAACCGAGATGGTCAGATTGGACACGGTATGGCCGGCGCCAGCTGCGTCAGGTAGCAGACGCACGGAGCTGGTTGTTACGACGGCGCCGCCCGTTGCCAGCGCGCTGCCGATCACCGGCGCGGGAGGCTTGTGCCGCACCTTGCTAACGGGCACTATTACCTTGTTGTGGTGCACCACCTTGGGCACGACGATCCCGGCCACGGCGGCCGCCGCGAGTACCACGACTATTGCCACCGCCATGCCGGTTTTGCCGAGGCGGTGGAGCGCGCCGAGGGGCACAGCGGCATTGGGCGCTGCGCCATCCACCTCTCCCGATGGGACGGCTGTCCGGGGGCCTGCCGAAATGGCGCCTCCACAAAGTGGGCAAAACGCGGCCGCGGCGACATAGTGATGGCAGTGCGGGCACCGAGCTGGCTTGAAACCGAAGTCGGTCGCTTCGTCGAACAGGGCGTCATGGACGACATGGCGGATGTAGACCAGCATCACTGCGACGATCGCGGCCTGGAAGAACAAAATGATGGCTGCGCTGACGCCATGGTCCTGGAGCAGTTGGCTGATGGCCGAGTAGGCCACGTGCGCACCGAGTGCGAGCGGGAGGCCCACGGTGTACAACGGCCGCGACAACCGCCGTGGCCGCCACAGGGACGCGGCCAGCGCGCCCGTGCAGGTCGCCTGGAGCAGAGGGGTGACCACCGTGAGCCCGAGGACAGGGAACAACCAATTGGCGGACGAGGTGTGCACCGGCTCGGTGGCGAGTACCCGGGAAAACTGCACTATCGTTTCGGCGGCGGCAAACCCGAGCCCGCATGCAACCCCGAAGGTGAGCCCGTCGATAGTTTCCGCGAACTTCTCCGCACCCCTCAGCGCCAGCACGGGGAGAGGTTTGAGGATCTCTTGGATAAGGGGCAGGACAATCGTCGCGCCTACTAGGAACCCCAAGCCGGGTGAAGGACCGATGGGGTTGGCCTGCGGCAGGACAGCATCAGCGACGATGCTCACGACTACGCCGAGGGCCACCCCGGCCACCATCGTGAGGCCCAGGACCTTGGCCGGTTCGTCCCGGTAAACCTGGGCTTCGTAAAGGTAAACGAGGTACAGCACGGGCACCAGGACCGCCGCCACGAGGATGGAGGCGACGATCAGCCCGCCGCCGACTAAAGCCACGACAACTGCGAGGCCCGCTACGAGCGCCCACCGGAACTGGTGCACATGGTGGCGCGAAAGGTGCGGGAACAGTGTCGTTATCACGCTCGGCTGCGCTACGTGCTCACCCGTGTGCGCCGCGTACTCGTGGCGACGGGGGCCGGCCTGGCCGCCCTCCGCGGAGCGTTGTGCTCCGCACCAGGTGCAATAAGCTTCGTCTGGAGTTTCCCGACCGCAGTGTTCACACGGTGTCATGGGCTAGGAGCGTAGCCACACTCCTAACCGGCGGCAATGGGCAAATTGCACCCTTTGTTCCTGCTGAAGAACCTCGGAGCATTTTCCTGGCGGCGCGCATTTCCCGGCGCACGAAAGCGTAAGAGACTGGCACAAAGCAACCGCGCAATTGCCTCTCGTCGAAGTATTGCTAAGAAGCTCGACCGGCAACCGCACGGCTAGTGCCACGGCAGGCAACCTTTCTGGAGGCGCACGGGCCCGGCAGGGGATCCGCGCCCCGCCGAGCCGCAGGGCCTACACTGCCTTCGACGGGAGACATCGCTCTTCATGCCATCAGCTGAGCACCTTGCTAGTCGGCCAGGGGCCAACGCGGCGGGCGTGCGGATCGGTTTGCTCACCTCGGGAGGCGACTGCCCGGGGATCAATGCCGCCATCCGCGGTGTCGGAAAAACCGCGATCCGGCAGTACGGAATGGAGGTCATCGGCTTTGTCGACGGCTTCCACGGCCTGGTAGCGGGCCAGTACGTCGAGCTCAAAGAGAGCATGCTCTCAGGCATCCTCACCCTTGGCGGCACCATCCTTGGGACATCGCGAGAGAAGCCGTTCGCCACCACGCCCGGGGAGGACCCTGGCGCCAAACCCAAGCAGATGCTCGAGACAGTGGAGCGCATGGGCCTTGACTGCGTGGTGTGCATTGGCGGCAATGGCACCATGAAGACGGCCAACAAGCTGTCGCGGGCGGGGGTCAACGTCGTGGGAGTGCCGAAAACTATCGACAACGACGTGTGGGGCACTGACCGGTCATTTGGCTTCGACTCCGCGCTGGCGATCGCCACCGAGGCCATCGACCGCCTCCACACGACAGCCAATTCCCATCGCCGGGTGATGGTCGTCGAGGTGATGGGCCACTCGGCGGGCTGGCTGGCACTTACCGCCGGAGTGGCGGGCGGTGGCGACGTCATCTTGATGCCTGAGATCCCCTGGGATGCTCGGGCGGTGGGCGACTATCTCCAGCGCCGTGCCAAGGACGGCCACCCGTACTCGATCGTGGTTGTCGCGGAGGGGATCGCCCTGCCTCCTGAGGCGGTCCAGGCCCGGACCGGCGCGGCCCGCTGGGTAGCCGAGTGCATCACGGCCGAGACGGGGCTCGAGACCCGCGAGACAGTGCTTGGTTATATACAGCGCGGTGGTAGCCCCACGCCCGGGGACCGCATACTGGCGACCAGGCTCGGCACCGCCGCGACCAACCTCATCGCCAAAGCTAGGTTCGGCCGCATGGTCGCCCTTCAGGGGTCGGAAATGACCTGCATCTCCCTGCGGGACACAGCCGGCAAGCTCAACCTCGTCCCGCCCGACCACCGCCTCGTACGCGAGGCACGCACACTGGGAGTTTGCTTCGGCGACTAGTGCGGCGGGCCGATGGCGACGGGAGGGCCGCGCTGCCGGGCCGGGGCGTTGCTATGCCAATATCGCTGACCATGATCGGGCGGGCCGCGAACCTTGAGGGCCCTGAGGCGGCTCGTGCCCGGGCTTTTCGCCTCGTGCATGACATCCAGGCGGGGGACCCCAAGGCGGTAGCCGACTTGTCTGCGCTCAAGCAGAGGGCCGAAGCTCATGGTTGGGGCGACGTGGAGCGCGCCTGCCTGTTCGGCGACGTCGTTACGGCATGGTTTGGCCGCGACAAGGGCTTAGCCGACGCCATCGAGGTTCTCCTGCAGCGCAGCCAGCGTGACGGCGACCATGTCATGACCGCATTGGCGCTGGCAATGCGCGCGGACAGGAGCTCGGCCGGCGAAGGGTCGTTCAGCCCTTCGGCCCCCGACGCCGACCTTGCTCGAGCGGTTGTGATGCTCGAAGACGCCGACGGCGGAGTGCTCGAGCGGATCTCGGCCCACACCGCCTGCGGGATTGCTTTCGGCAACCGTTGGCTATGGGACCTCGGTAACGACCAGTACACGACGGCCTTGGCCATCGGGGCTCAAGCTGAGCTCGGAGAGCTGGATTTCATTCTCGCCCCGGTGGCGTTCAACCGCAGCGAGGACCAGGTTTCCTGGGCGGGAGTGCTGCGTCAGCTTGGCGACGCCGACGGGGTAGCCGAACGCCAGCGCGCGTTCGCAGTCGCGTCCGCGGCGGCATCACGCTTTGCCATGCCTGCCCCCTGGCGGCACGAGCTGGCCGCCCTCGGTACGTTGATGGCAGCCATCGCCGGGGCGGACGTTGCCGTCGAGGCGCGGCAACGCCTGGCCGAGCTCGTGCCCGGCCCTGCGCCCTCGGCGCGCGCCGCTGGGCACCTCAAACTGGCGCTCGCTTTGAGTGAGGCTTCTGCCGGCCGTCAAGGGGCGACGCAGGTCGGCGAGGACGCCGTCGCGGCCATAATCGCTGATGATTTCCCCCACATGTACGACCTCGCACTGTTCCTGGCGGCCGAGCTCGAGGCACGCAGTGGACCGGGAGCGGGCTTGCGTTGTGCGAGGCAGCTAGTCGCCCGCAACTGGGCCACGCGGCTCGCAAGGCTGGGTTCGATGCGAGCGCGCATCGAAGCGGAGCGGCTGGCGACAGAGCACAGCGTGCTTGCCCGCCAGGTCAACCTGGACGCGCTCACCGGCGTCGGGAACCGCCGCGCCCTGGCCCGCTTCCTTGATGATCTCCGCGTGGCGGCCGACAGCGCGATCGCCCTCATCCTGGTCGACCTGGACGACTTCAAGGATGTAAACGACCGCTATGGCCATGCGGTAGGTGACGCCGTGCTCACCCGGGTCGCCCGGCTGCTCGAGCACAACAGCCGCCATGTCGACCTCGCTGTGCGCCTGGGTGGCGACGAGTTCGCCCTGCTGCTGGCCGGAGCCGGGCTCGATGTCGCCCGGGCGAGGGCCGAGAGCCTGATGTACCAGGTCGACCGGGAACCCTGGGAGGACCTCGCCCCGGGCCTACAAGTGACGCTCAGCATCGGTGTCGCCGCGGGCGCTGTAGCCGGGGTGGACACCGTCAGCGCAAGCGCCGACAGCGCACTCTACGGGGCCAAGGATGCGGGGGGTCACAGGATCGTCTTCGCCGGGCCACAATGAGGTGGCGACCAGCAGGTGCGCACCTTAGGGGAGCACGCGCCGCGGGCGGGTGGGCCCCTGTTCGGCCGCCCGGTGGTACCTTGGGCCGTACAACTCGATCGGCGGGCCGTGCTCTGAGAAAGGAGCCAGCGTGGTTGGCAAGGAGCCTTCGAGGCGGACCAGTGACGCGGCCTCGGGGCATCAGGCCGCCAAGGTTGCTGCGCAACACGGCAAGCCGGCCGCCTCGGGCGGCGTTGGCGCGCTCGAGGTCGCTATCGGTCAACTGCAGCGGTCCGCCGGCAACCGGGCAACGGTCGCGTTGCTGCGCAAGGGGCCCGGGGACAGCGATGCGCCGGCGGCCGCAAAAGGCCAGCCGCTCCCGGACAACCTGCGTCAGGGAGTCGAGGCGCTCTCGGGGCTGAGCATGGACCACGTTCGTGTCCACTACAACTCGCCCGTACCGGCCCAACTGCAGGCGTTGGCGTACTCGCAGGGGAGCGACATCCACTTGGCACCCGGCCAGGAGCGTCACCTCCCGCACGAGGCTTGGCACGTCGTCCAGCAAGCACAGGGTCGCGTCCGCCCCGCGAGCGCCGAGGGTGGAAAGGCTGACGAGGACCCTGTGCTCGCCCACGAGGCGGACGTGATGGGTGCCAAGGCGGCTTTGGGCCCCGGGGGCGCCAAGGGAGCCACCGGGGCGGGGGGACCGGCCCCCTCTCCCTAACCCGGCGGCGCAACAGCGCAGTCCTGCTGTCCCGCCCGCGGCCGGGCCGTTCTCGCCTCCGGGCGTTCGCAGGCTTGGGCTACTAACGGGTGCAGACGGTGACGATGTTGGGCGCCTCGTGCAGTTCGACCGAGGAGTACCCCGCCGCAGGTATGAGGCGTTGCAGCTCGCCCACGGTGTAAGGCCGTGCCCGGTACAGGTTGGTCGCCTCTCCCGCGCGCGCCCCTTGGACGAAGGCTCGCAGGTAGCCATCATCGTCTAGGTTCGGCCAGGTATAAAGTGCTCGGCCGCCGGGGCGCAGGACCCTGTACATCTCCTCGAGGAGGAGAAATGCGTCCTCCTTCTCGAGATGTTGCAGGACGAGCACCGAGTACACGAAGTCGACGGAAGCGTCGGCGATGTCTGGCACGGCGGTGTCCTTGCAAAGCGCGTACCTGATGTTCGCGACACCCGCCAGGCGCCCTCCGGCGAGCTCCAGCATCCGGGGCGAGGCGTCGACGGCCCAAAGGGCCCTGCAGTGAGGAGCGAGGTGGCGCGCGATGCGCCCGATGCCGCAACCGAGGTCGAGCGCCGTCGTCGTCTCGTCGACGAAGGGGAGCAAGCGTCCCAGCTCATGGCGCCCGCTCGCGTCGAACTCGTCCTCGTCCGGCGTCAAGAGGATCTCGGCACGCGCATCGGCCTCGGTGGCCGGAGCCCACGCGTAGCGGGGGAGCCCGGGCGGTTGTTCGTGCTCCGCTGGGCTCGATGTCGCGCCTAACCTGCGGCTGAGCCCTTCGAGCCGCGCCGCTGCGCGCCGCATGCCGCCAGACACCTGCCCGAGTAAGGCTTTCTTGCTAAGACGCGCCGGCACCGCGTGAATGGTAGGACGAACCGGTGCTGCGCGGCTCAAACTCCCGCCGGCCGGGACGCCGGCCAGGGTGCCCGCGACAGCTCCGCCAGAGTCAGGAGCAGGGCATGCGTGCCTCGTTCGCCCCTTCCCTGCGCGCTGGTTGCCACGTAGAGCTGCTCGGCCAGGGCGAGGCCGGGCAATGACAATTTCATCCGGCGGGCCTCGACCAGCGCGATACCGAGATCCTTTATGAAGTGGTCGACCTTGAAGCCTGGCTCGAAGTCCCCGCGCAGCGCTCGCGGGCCGTAATTGTTGAGGGACCATGACCCCGCCGCGCCCGGGCCGATCGTTCCCAGGACCTTGGCCACGTCGAGCCCTGCCCGCCAGGCATAAAGCAGCGCTTCGCAAACACCGATCATGCCGGAGGCGATCGCCACCTGGTTGGCCATCTTGGTGTGCTGTCCGGCTCCTGGCCCGCCCTGGAGCGTCGCGGTCTTGCCCAGCCGCTCAAACACTGGCCTGGCCCGCTCGAGGTCCTGTTCCCGACCCCCGACCATGATCACGAGCGTCGCGTTGCGGGCGCCCACGTCCCCGCCTGACACGGGGGCGTCGAGCGATGCCACACCCTTGGCAATTGCCGCCCTGAAAATCTCCTCTGCCAGTGCTGGCTCGCTGGTCGTCATGTCGGCGATCACGGCACCTTCACGAGCGCCGCTCAGCACCCCGCCGCTACCGAGCACCGTTGCGCGGACGTCGGCGGGAAAGCCGACCATGGTCACCACCATGTCCGCGCCCTCGGCCACCTCCGCCGGCGTAGAGCACCACTCGGCGCCTCGCTCGACCAGCGGGAGGGCCCGTGCCCTCGTGCGGCTTGTGACCCTGAGGGTAAAGCCGGCTTCCAAGAGGTGGCCGCACATCGGAGCGCCCATCACCCCGGTGCCGACCCAGCCAACTGTAGTAATGGTTCCTTGGCCCATGGCGACCGACTCTACCGAGGCGCGCCACCGCTCCTGCTCCGCCGCGATCGGGCTTTCGGACCGAGGTCCCCATCGCCTCACGTTCAGGCTGGCGCCTCGGCCGTTTTGTCGTCCGCGTCTTCGCGTGGCGCCTCGCTGTGCCCGGTTTCATCGGC
Source organism: Acidimicrobiales bacterium (assembly GCA_035503975.1). Lineage (GTDB taxonomy): Bacteria > Actinomycetota > Acidimicrobiia > Acidimicrobiales > Palsa-688 > DATJMJ01. Next base: position 14,286 of record DATJST010000094.1, read on the forward strand.
GGCCGGCCACCGCTCCGCCAGCTGGTGAGCCAGCCGGGCGTAATTGGAGGGCTCGGCTATGGTCACTACCAGCAGCGTTATCGCAAAGCCGAAGACCCCGTCACTGAAGGCCTCGACCCGCGATTTGCTCATGCCGCCCGACGCTGCCCGGCTTTGCTGGGCCTGCTCACGCAGCATGGCGAGATCCTGTCATGAGCCGAGTGGCCAGGCGAGCTCATTGGTCCGGCCCGTTCCAGTGCATAGCTTCCTCAGCGCTGCCTTTCCGGTCGCCCCGCTGCCGTAGCGGCCGGCCCTGCGGGCGCACCCCCAGGCCTCTTCGGGCCAGGCCGTGTGGTAGTTTCCCGTGCTGACGTGCTTGTGGCCGATGAAGACGGTGACGAGCTTCGGCTCTTTCCCACCTTCGGCCAGCCCAAAACGCAACGGAAAGGAGCCGGGTGAGGACGAGCTTGTTCCGCCAGGCCAGGGTCAGGTTGTCGCTGCCTGTTGTGATCAGTTTGGTTGCGGCCGTGCTTTTGACGAGCGAGCCGTCGTCGGCCACAACGCCGGTGCCGGCCGGCTCGTGGCCATACCCTAACGGGGACCTGGACAACACCCGCGTGGCCGCTGGCTCGACGATATCCGCGGCCAACGTTTCCCAGCTCCAGCAGGCGTGGGCGTTCAAGCTGCCCAAGGCCGTAGCCACCGGGCCGGGGAGCCTCGGTTCCCTCGTCGCCGGCCCTATCGTGTCCGGCGGTGAGGTTTACCTCCAGGACCTCGCGTCGAACGTGTACGCCGTCGACCTGGCTACGGGCGAGCTGGACTGGGAGTACGCGGCCAATTTGCCCAAGGGCAGCGAGCCGAGCCCCAATGGAGTCGCCGTCGCCGGCGGGAGGGTGTACGGGGCGACCCCTACAGCAGTCTTTGCCCTCAATGCCAGCACAGGACAAAGAGCCTGGCTCAACAGTGCCGTCCTGACCAAGGGCGAAGGCTTGTTCGGGATCCAGCCGGAGGTGGCAGACGGGCGTGTCTATCTGGCGAGCCAGTACGGGCTAGGTCCAGGCGGTGGCGTACTCGTTGCACTGAGCGCGGCCACAGGTCAATTGCTCTGGAAGTTCAACACTGTTCTTGGCGAGGACGCAGGAGTCGAGGCGGTGGGCTCGGGCTCGGGCGGCGCATGGGACACCCCGCTCGTGAGCGACGATGGCTCCGTCACCTACGGCACCGGGAACCCCTACCAACCGGCGGCTGCTGCGATCGCTCACCCGGCGGCACAGCTCTACACCGACAGCCTCGTCAACCTCGACGCGGCAACGGGGCAGCTGCGCTGGTATTACCAAGCCATCCCTGACGATTTCAGGGACTACGACATGGAGGCGTCCCCGGTCTCGACCACGATCAACGGCGGGCCTGCCGTGATCGGGGGCGGCAAGATGGGCTACGTCTACGCCATAAACGCCAAGACAGGCTCGCTCATATGGAAAACTGCCGTCGGCGAGCACAATGGCCATGACAATTACTCGGTGCTGGCGATGGAGCACAAGCTCACCCTTACGGCCCCTTATACGATCCTCCCCGGGTCTTTTGGTGGCATTTTGACCGATATGGCAGTGGCCGGTAACAGCGTGTACGTGGCGACCGACGACGTGCCCTTCACGGTCACCAGCCTGGACAACGTGTTCGGGCACTACACCAGCCCCGCTGCCGGAGAAGTGGAGGCTCTCAACCTCGTCACGGGCAAGGTCCAATGGGACACCAAGGTGGCAGATATGCCCTTGGGTGCGGTCACCATTTCAAATGACCTCGTCTTCACGACGCTTTACCACGGTGCCCTCTTGGCCCTCAACCGCACCACGGGCGCGATCGTGGACCAGATCCAGCTACCGACGTCCACTAATGCGCCCCTTGCCGTTGCCGGCAACACGGTGCTGGTCGCGGCCGGGGGCCCGACCCTTTACCTGGGCAGGCCGCTCAAGGGCGGCAACCCTCAGCTGGTGGCCTACACCGCGCCCTGACCAGGCTCCCAGGCGCGCCCGCAGCCGTCTGGCTCGCCGGGGTGGCCTCGGGCGCAGCGGCGCCCGGTGCCGGTGGCGGCCCGGTAAGAAGGCCTTGAGGAGCGGGCCGCTCGAGCCAGCCCGCCGGCGACTTGCGATCCCGAAAGTGCCCGGAGGGTGTGGGACGCCCGTGGGACGCCTCCGCTTTAGGTTCGCGGCGTGAGCTTTTCGGTGTTGCTGCGCCTGCTGCCCGGCCCGCTCGCGGCGGGTTGCCTCGTGGGCGAGCTGGAGGTGGTGGCTACCGGGGAGCGCGCGCTGGTGCGCAGCACGGAAGAGCTGGTGGCGTACCTGCGCGTGCAGGCGTTCGCCGCCCCCCGCTCGGCCGGCCGTGACACCGAAGACAGTGAAGAGAAAGGCGCCTGCCGCTATGACCGCTGACCGATCCATCTGCTCGAAACCCGCTCCGTGGCCGCGCCCCGCGCGGGCGCCTCACGCAGCGAACAAGGGCCGCCAGGCGCGGCCACGGTGGCGGGCGAGCCTTCGATTGGTTATCGCCGCCGCGGTCGCCGTCGTGCTGGCTCTGCCCGCGCCCGTGGCGGGCGCCGCTGGCCGCGGCGACGCTCGTACCGCGGCCGGTCAGGAGACTCTCCCGACGACGCTCCCGCCAGCCCCGCTGCGCTCGACGCTCGACGAGTCAGGGCTCGGGGGCCTTGTCATCAGCCCCCACATCGTGAACATAGGCCAGGTCGTCTCGATGACCATTGCGGGCCCGGTCAAATCAACGGGCACCTGCATCGGTTCCATGGGCAAGCCCTGCGTGACAGGGTTTAGCTGGGAGTTCGAAGGCGACCGGGTTGCGGGCTGCCACCCTCAGGACACGTTCTGCGACTGGAAAGCCACCGATGGCGACAGCGTGCCGCCCCAATGGCAGCTCATGACCATCGGGATCGGGAACTACATCGGGCCCGCCGACAGCGAGGACTATTACTACGTGTTGCCCGAGGGACGGGCGCTCAGCGGCTATGTCGTGAACGCTTTTGACAAAGGCGCGGCACACGTGCCGGTACAGGTCGATGGCCCAGAGTCCACGAAAGTGTTCACTAATGCGGATGGTTTTTACGACGTCATCCTCGAGCCCGGGACGTACCACGTCAGCCTGGCTATCGGCGCCGCCAGTTTCTTCGAGGCGAGCGAGTGCAGCCAAGGCACCAAGGAGGGCTCCAGCTGCGAGGTCGACCTGGAGGACCAAAGTGGGGTGGCCAGCTTCGCGGTAAAGGACCAGGTGGTCCACGGCACGATCGTGGGCTCCGATGGCAAACCGCAGGACGTGGTGCCCGTAAAGCTGACCGGGACCGGGTCGGTCGGCGGTTCGGTCAGCCTGACAACATTGACCGGCTCGGATGGGCGGTACGGCTTCGATGTGGCTCCGGGGACCTACACGCTGACGCCCGAGGTCCCGGGCCCCGACCAGTCCTTCGCCTTCGGGTACAGGGCGACCAGCTGCCCAACCGGTAGGAGCGAGGACGGCGCCTGCCAGGACCTCCGTGTCGCCTCCCGCCCCACGCCGGCAGTGGTCAACTTCGTTTACGGTTGCCCGGTTGGCGATGTTGCCCTGGATGACGTGGCCCCACCCGTGCCCTCCCAGTTCGGCATCGTCCCCACGAGCACGGTGAAACTGACCGGCAAGGGCTTTTGCCCCGGGATGACGGTCGACTTCGGGAACAACCTCGCCGAGGCGACCTCTGTCGGCACGAAAAGCACCATCGCGGTCAGCGACGCTGGCACGCACGCGGACGTCACCGTCCCCCGTTTGGCCACCAGCGGGACGGTGACCGTGACGTCGGCCAGCAAGACAGCGACCCTTGACGACGTGGCCGTCGACTCGTTCCGCAATGTGTACGGCTTCAGCTTCCCCAACCTTGCTCCCCCGCTCACGTTGCAGGAATTCGAACATGTCTTCACCAACGCAACCGTCGTGGTGCCCTTCAACGCCTGCCCGCCAGGTAACTGCCCGGATCACAAGACCGTGCTCGTACCGGGCGCGGTGGATGTTTTCAATGCCATCAAGGCGGAGGCCAACGGGGACTGCTTCGGGTTCTCTCTGGGAGCGGCTCGGCTCGGCCCCGGTGGCGACCTGGGCCCCGGCGACGTGCAAGCCGGTGCCGCCGATACCTGGGACATATTCAGGGGGTATACGGGCAATCCCAACGCCCCGGGGGCGACGCTCGACTTCATAAACCAGTTGCAGTTGACGCAGTGGTCCTTTGCGCTGCAGAGCGCTGAATACCAGGCACTGAGCAGCGGTGCGGGCGCCGCCAGCCAGATCGATGCGCTCCTCGGTAGCCCGCCATCAGAGAGCGGCGAGTACCAGGGCGACGCCATCGTCATCATCTTCCAGGGCCGGAGCGGCCATGCGATCCTGGTGTACGCCAAAGACGACGACGACTCCGACCCTGACCGCAGCGTCTATGACGTCTACGACCCCAACCAGCCCTTTGCCGCTACCGAGGACCACAACGCTGAACAGCACCGCGATGCACTGGCGAGGTCGCAGCTGACTATCGCCGCCGACGGTTCGTGGTCCTTTGCCGGCCTCGACTGGTCGGGGACGGCGTCCACGATCGGCGTGCTGTCGCCGTCTCAGGTCGAGGGCCTTCTCGAGCAGGGGCTCGACTATGTCCCGGTAGCGGGCCAGGTCAATGCCATCCCCGGCCAGGGGACCGTGATCTCCTCGCTCATTGCCCCAGACGGCCAGGCGGTTGACCTTTCCGCCGGCGCCAGCCAGGGCGTCTCGGTCTTGCCCGTCATCTCGGCTGGCAGGGCCACGGCGACTTTGCTGTTCAACGGGCCGGCGGGCACCTACACGGAGCGGTTGACGAGCAAGGGCCAGATCAACGAGACGCTGGAGCTGGACGGCTCCCAGTTCACCTTCAACGCCAGCGCCGGCACCGACTCGGTGACATTCGATACCGCTAACGGCACGATCAGCGTGGGAGCCGTGCCGGGCGCCAAACCGTCCGCCACCGCCGATATCGCGGTCGACCAGGGGCTACCCGGCGGCGCGCTGCAGGAGGCGAGCCTCGGCACGGCCCCGGGGACGGGGCCGGCGTCCCTCCAGTTCACGGGTTCGGGGCAGGCAATTGTGACTGCATCCCCCCACAGGGCCAGGAGCATCCAGCTGACACTGAGCGACCAGGCAGCCGGACGGCCCCCCAAGACCTTCAGCGCCACCGTGCCGGTGCCGCCGGGGGCGACGGCCACGGTCAACGCGCCCGCCTGGTCAGGTTTCAACGGTGGCAACCTCGCGGCGACCATCGCTACCGGCGGTGCTCCGGCCAAGACGGTGACGCTGCGTGACCGGGCCTCGGCCCCAGCGCAGCCGCGCCTGGGACAATTGCAGGTCAGTGGATCCGCTTTGCTCGTACCGGCCGTGCTGCCTGCACTACCTTCAGGGTCGACCGCGTCGGTGACGACCACTTTCCTCACTGCCAAGAAAGTGCAGCACCAGGTGGTGACGAAGTTGAGCGCCCTCGGCCGGGCGAGTGCACGTACCCTGCGCGTGCGTGTGCCGCGCCGGTCCTGGGGCCAGACCGCGACCGCTACCCTCATCGTTACCATCGCCGTCAGCGGGGAGGTGGTCACAAGCACGCGCACCCTCACTCTCCGCCGCCACCGCTGACCCCAGCGCCGACAAACGGGCAGCTCGGCGGCGCTCAGGCCGCCGGTGGGCGACTATCGTGCGGTTCAATGCGCGCCACGTACGGGAGGGTTCACGGCGGCTCGGGTGACCCCAAAGTGGTCTCACCCGAGTACCACCTGCGGCGGGCACGGCTGCTCGACCAACTCTCGCTCGCCCGTGTGGCACTGGTCGTGGCCGGGGGAGGCTACGGCAAAAGCCTCCTGGCCGCCGCGCTTGCGGCCGAGCTCGGCATCGCGTCGGCTCACGTCACGCTTGGCCCCGGCGACAGCGACGAGGCGGCTCTTGTCGCCCGCGTCATCGCCGCGCTGGCCCGGGGGCGCCTGGTCGACTCTGCCACTGCTGTCAGGGCTGTCCGCGCGAGCCCGGCACTTGCTATGGACGAGCTCGCCAACGCCCTCTCACGAGAACGCGGCCCGGTGCTCGTGGCGCTGGACGACGCCCACTTCCTCGGGCCAGGAGCAGCCGGGCTCGTGGCCGCATTCGGGGAGCAGCTGCCACCCGGCCACCGCCTTTTGGTCCTGGCCCGTCACCTGCCCGCCGCATTTGGCCACTTGGCTGCTCAAGCGGTCACAATGCATGCCGGCGAGCTGGCATTTTCGACCGAAGAGGTGGCCCAGTTGGCTCGCCTTAGCGGGCTGGAGCTGAGCACCATCGACGCCGAGGCGCTGTGCCGGGCGACCGCGGGCTGGGCCGCCGCCGTGCGCCTGGCGATCGCTTCGGTCGTCCGTTCGGCACAGCCTGAGGCGGAGCTGACCGCAGTCCTGTGCCAGCAAAAGCCGCTGCGCTACATCGTCACACGCCAGCTGTCCCACCTCGAGCACCCCTCTCGTGACCACTTCGTGCAGCTCGCCCACCTGCCGCGCGTGTCGCCGGAGGTGGCGGAGGCGGTTGCGGGCGACAAGTACTTGCTCGACCGGGCGGCCTCGGCGGGGCTCCCCTTGAGCGTGCGCCCGGACGGTTGGTGGGAGCTGCCGGCCCCGGTGCAAGAACTGGTCTGCCGTCACGCGGCGCTCCTGCCGGCTACGGCCCGGGCCGCGGCGCGCGTCTATGCCATGGCCGGCGAGCTCGCCGACGCGCTCTACGTGCTAATGCGGGCCGGCCAGGCCGATGACGCCGCCGCGCTCCTGGCCGGTATCTCGCCCCAGGAAGCGGACGACCTCGGCTACATGGAACTGCAGACGCTCCTGGACGCCCTCCCGGATCGGGCCGTCCAACGGCACGGGGCTGGGCTTCTCCACCTCGCCCGGGCGTGCGAGCCGGCAGCCCAGACGCGGCTGCGGGCGGCGACGCTAGAGCGCGCGGCATCGGCCGCCCATCTCAGCGCGGACACCGCTCTCGAGCGTGCCGTCCGGGCCGAAATGGCCCGGGACCTGGCCCGTGACGGGCGCCCGGGCGAGGCTGAGGCGCTCGCGGAGGAGTTGTTGTTGCAGGTCGGCCCGGAGGAGCTGGCCACCCGGGCGCGCCTGCTCGATGTGCTGGGACGAACCGCGGCGTGGCGTCGTGAGCCCGCGTTGCTGGCCCGGGCAGAGCGGTTGCTGCGCGAGGCGCATGCGTTGTGCCGCCGGCTCGGCCTGCGCAGCTGGGCCAACCAGGTCGTACTGCCACTCGGGAATGGCGTTTATTTCACTCAAGCCCGGTACCAGCAGGCGGCCGAATGCCTCGAAACCGGCCTCGCCGAGCTGCCCAGTCGCAGCCGGCACCGTGGCATCATCCTTTGTTTTTTGGCCGACGTGCTTGTCGACTGGGGGCGCTTCGCCGACGCCGAGGCCGCAGTCGAGGAGGGACGCCGCCTCGGGGCATTGCTCAATGACCGCCGGCTGCGCGCTTACGCTTTGTGGTCGGCAGCCAACCTCGCCTCGGCTATGGGAGACGCCAGGCGCACCTTGGCGGAGCTACGCGCCGCGGAGGACGAGCGAGATGACTGGTTCGTGCACTCGACCGGGGCGACGTTCCTAGCTGATGCTGCTGACTTGCTCGACCGCGTGGGCGAACGTGAGGCGTCGCTGGCTTACTTGGAGCGCGCCCGCGCTCGGCGCGACGAGTCACCAATAGATTTCGCCATAGCCGAGGCGGCTGTCCTGGCCCGTTCCGGACCTCCGGCTGAGGCCGCACGCTGCCTGGCCGCAGCAGCTCAAATGCCCCGCCTGCAAGCGCGTGAGCGCTGGCGGTTGACGCTGCTGACGGCCTATGCGCAGGCCCGCGGGCACGACCCACGCGCCGGCGCCACCGCCGCTCTCGCCTTCCAGCAGGCGGCGGAACTGGGCCATCCATCGCTCCCTTTTGTGCGCGAGCGGGCACTGGCCGAAAACCTCGCCGGCCTGGTGGCAGCGGCAGGGGCCGTGGCCGGCGGCGAGCTCGCCTTCCCGCACGGCCCCCTGGCGGTGTCCGTACTCGGGCGTTTCGAGCTGCGCCGGGCCGGTGGGCTGGTGAAGCTTCCGCCCGGCAAGCCCGCGCAGCTAGTGAAACTGCTTGCCGTTTCTGGTGGCCGCCTGCTCTCCGAAGCCGCCATCGAGGCCCTGTGGCCGGAGGTCGAGCCGCACAGTGGGCGCAAACGCTTGCGCAACACCTTGAACCGCTTGCGCGCCGCAGGCGCGGACCTGATCGTGCGAGACGGCGATGTCCTGGTGCTTGGGACCTCCGATGTCGATGCCTACGACTTCGAACAGGAGGCGCGTGCCGCACTGGACGGTCGTGAGGCCGGGGCGGCCGGCCGGGCCCTTTCTCGTTACCACGGGCCGCTCCTGCCCGATGACCTGTACGAGGAATGGGCGGCGGCACCTCGCGAACGCCTCCGGCGGCTGTTCGTCGCCGTGGCCGATGCGGCCGCGGCCGCGGCCGAGGCGGGCGGCGATGTCGATGAAGCGTTGCGGTGCGTGGAACGAGCGCTCGAGCTCGAGCCCCACGACGAGGCCCGCTATTTGCAAGGCGCCAAGCTGCTGCTCGACCAGGGCCGCCGTGGAGCGGCGCTGGCACTGCTGAGCAGGGGCGAGCGTGCGCTCGGCGAGCTCGGTGTGCTCCCTTCCGCCGCCCACTCCAAGCTCGTAGGCACCGCCCGAGACCGAAGATAGCGTCCTTCAGCGAGAACCCAGCTGGCCAACCCTAGGGGCAGTGCCGGCGCACGCGTACGGCCCGGCGCCACCGGGAAAATGGGCCCTGAGCGCGCTCAGGGCACCTCGAGATAGCCCGGGAACTCCTTGCCCGGCGCCCCGGGTAGCCAGGCGCTGGCTCATTACGCCGGCGACCGCGCCGTCTCCCGGCCAGGACTGCCGCGCTGAGCGCGGCGATCGCCACCGTTACGGCGCCTGAGCCCGTGAGGGTGGCCCGGGCGCCTACGGTCGCGACGATAGGCCCGCCGAGAGCGGTGCCGATCGGCGACGCCGGGACGGTGAACATGGCACTCGCCGCCGCGACCGGTGCCACCAGCCCCGCCGGGGTGTCGCGCTGGATTATTGCTCGCTTGAAGGGAAGGAACGGCCCGTAAAACAAACCTCCCGCGGCCAGCGCGCCGAGCCCGACCGGTACCGAGGCGACCGGCCCGAGCGGGACGAGGCACGCGCCCCAGCCGAGCACCGAGAGCACTACGACACGCCAGACGCCCAAGCGCTCGACATGAGAGGCGCCCAGTGCGCCCGCCGCCGCCCCGATGGAAAATAGGGCCCAAAAGCCGCCAAGGACTCCGGCTCCGGCCCGCAGCACAGAGTGGACATAAATAGGAAGCGCAACTTCCACCGGTCCATAAACACCGAAGAAAAAGACACACAGGATGGTGATACCGACCACTGAAGGGAGGCCCGCCAGGGTGCGCAGGGCGGTCATGGAACTTGAACGCGCCTCCAGTTCCCTCGCGGGCGGTGGCAGTAAGCGCCTGCTCGCGTAGGCGGCGACGACCAAGAGCACGAAGCTCGCTGCGTCAGCGGCGATCGCCGCGGCTGCTCCGGCGGCGGCGATAAGCCCACCCGCGAGCGCGGGCCCGACGATGCTCGCCCCGAAACTGGCCAACGTCACAAGCGAATTGCCGGCGAGCTGCTCCGTAGGAGGCAGCAGCTCCACCACCGCAGCTAGGTCACCTGATATCCCGAGCAGGCCGAAAAGCGAGGAAATGCCGAGAAGAGCGATGTACAGCGCCGGGTCGAGCAGGCCGGTCGACGCCAACGCGGTCACGGCCCCCAGGGCCACGGCCCTGAGGGCGGCTTCGGCAAGCACGAGCTTGCGCCCGTCCCAGCCGGCGAAGAACCGGCCGAGCGCGAACCAAGCCGCCACTCCCGGGAGGTAGTAAGCCGCTATTGCACCCCCGACGACCAGGTCCGTGCTGCGCCCGTGGGCGACCGAGATCGCCAGCCAGGAGACAGCGACGGCTGCCATGCCGTCGCCGACGGCGGAGAGCCCGTACCCAGCGACCAGGATTGCGAAGGCACGCCGCCGCAGGGGCGCGAAGGTCCGCCCCTTTAGCCAGGAGCGCCCCACACCCATCATTGTGCTCCTTTCCGCCGGCCGCCGGTGCCCAATCCTCCCCTCGGCCGCCACCCGCGCCCTTTTTAGCCGGCCCTCCTTGGACCGGTACGCATAAGTAATGACGGATGGCTACGGGAAACGTGACGGGGGACAGGGCGCTGTCGCCCGCCGGACCGTTTTTGTGCTCCCGGCCCTTAGCCAACGGCGCTCAGGTGGTCATTATGATCGAGCGGCATGCACCGGGACGGCGACGCCGGGCGGGGGGCTCAGCATCCAATGCGCAACGTTGCGCTATGGACGCTCGTCTTTTATGGTGGCGCCCTGGTCCTGGTTGAGCTCATCAAGGGAAAAGTGGCCGGAGTCGTGCTGGCGGCCCTTGGTGGCGTCGGCTTGGCCGTGGGTGCGGCGACAATGGTGGTGGTACGGGGCCACCAACGAAGACGTGGCTCCTCCCAAGGGTTATGGCTCGCTTTGGCGCTCGGAGCGGTAGCTGCGACTGCCGGGATTGTTGCCTTGGTCGACGCGGTGTTCCGGCTGGCGAGCCGGTAGGCGGCCTAGCTGCTGCGACGGAGCGCCTCACGCCGTTGGTCTTCATAACTTGCCTTAACGCCAGCAAAGTCCTTCGCGCCCCAACGGTCGCGCAGTTCGATGAGCACCGGCTCTACGATGGCACGGCTCTCCGGCTTCCCGATCTTGTCACCGAGGGTCACCATGGCGCTCGCCAGTGTCGCATAAGCCCGGAGCCTGTCACCCACCCGATCGGCCAATGTGGCCAAGGCAAGCGCGGCCGCTGCATATACCAATGGCGAGCCCGCCTCCAGTGACTCCTCGCTGGCCACCTCGGCTGCGCGGAGAGCTGCCGCGATATCGCCCTGCCCGACGCGGTCCGCGACGTCGAGCAAGGCCAGTTGGGCGAGGAGGGGATGGTCGCCTTTCGGCTGCGCGCTGGCCCGTACCTCTTCGACGATGTCGCGTGCGGCACCTCTTTTACCTGCCCCCAGAAGCGCGGTTGCTTGTTCGACGCGGGCCCAAAGCTGTCGCCCGTCCCGATCGCCGGCAAAAAGCGCTGTAATACGGGCCATTTCGCGCAATGCCGCGTCTGTCTGGCCGTCCAGGGCCAGCAGGCGCGCCCGCTGGCGCAGGAGGTCGGCGAGCGGTTGTCCCTCCCACCCAGAAAGCTCAGCTGTCTCGACGGCGTCGGAAGCGCGTGCTGCCGCAGAAGCGAAATCTCCGCTTGCAGCATCGATATCCGCTTGCTCGGAGGCTGCGGCGATCGCCTCGCGGCTGCCGGGCGATGCCAGGCGGGCCGAGCGTTCGGCTCGCTCGGCCGCTCCCGGGAGGTCCCCGAGCAGCCTCGAGATTGTGGCACCGAGGCGGAGGCAGACGACCTCTCCCTTGGCATCGCCCGCTTGGTGATGGAGCTGTGCCGCCTCGTCCAGTACCGGCCGCGCCTCCGCCAGCCTGCCGGCATGCACTAGCTCCCGGGCGCGCGAAACCAGAGCGTCCCCCGGGGTTCGTGTTGCCCCACCCGGCGAGGCGG
>DATJST010000095.1:0-18009 GCA_035503975.1 Acidimicrobiales bacterium
CCGTCGAGCACCGCCGCCAGCTCGTCCACCTCCGTGCTCGACGCACCCCGCTCCACCAGCAAGGCGGACGTGGCCGCCACCTGTTGGCGGCGCCGGGCCGCCGAGACCCCTGCCGCCGTCCGGGCTTGGTACTCCCGCACCACTTGCACGACTTCGGCCAAGTAATGCGAGCGCGTGGGAGGGAGCAAGGCGACGGGTGCCGACGAGGTGCGGCTCAGTACCTGGGGCAGGGCCCCGGGCCCCACCGTGAGGCCGTCCTCGGCCAACCGGTCGCGCAAGTACTCGTACAGGGCCGTAACCCCGTCGTCATTGAAGTGCGAGGCGACGGTCCCGAAAACCGGCAGCTGGTCGTGCGGCCGCCCCCGGCGCTCGGGCGCCCGCGCCAACTGACGGCGCACTTCGCGCAGGGCGTCTGGCGCCCCTCGGCGGTCGAACTTATTGATCGCCACCGCGTCGGCGAAATCCAGCATGTCGATCTTCTCGAGCTGGGTGGGGGCCCCGAACTCCGGCGTCATGACATAGACAGAGCGGTCAACGAGCGAGACGATGCCCGAGTCGCCCTGCCCCACGCCGGGCGTCTCGACCAGTACCAGGTCGAACCGAGCGGCGCGGCAAGCATCCAGGATTACAGCCAGGGCAATTGGGACCTCCGACCCTGCCCCCCTCGTCGCCAATGAACGCATGTACACGCGGTCGGTGTCGATCGAGTTCATCCGCAACCGGTCACCGAGCAGAGCCCCCCCGCTCTTACGCCGGGATGGGTCGACGGCGAGCACGGCGACCCGCAAGCTGTCGCGCTGGTCGAGGCGCAGCCGGCGCACCAGCTCGTCGGTGAGCGAGCTTTTCCCCGAACCGCCGGTGCCCGTGACACCGAGTGCCGGCGCTGGGTGAGCCGCCGCCGCAGCCTTGAGCGCGTGGCGGCTAGCCTCGTCGAGCGAGCCGTCTTCGAGGCATGTGATCGCACGGGCCAAGGCGCCGTGGTCGCCGGAGACAACGCGGTCCACTAGATCTGGCGGTGGCCCGAGGGCCATGTCGCATTCCTCGATGATGGTGTTCACCATGGCGTCAAGACCGAGGCGCTGGCCGTCCTCTGGAGTGAAAATGCGCGCCACACCAGCTTGTTGCAGCATTTGCACCTCGGCCGCCACGATCACTCCGCCTCCCCCGCCGTACACGCGGATGTCGGGCCGGCCGTGAGCCGCCAACTGGTCGAGGAGGTACTCGAAGTACTCGATGTGGCCCCCCTGGTAGGAGCTGACCGCCACCGCGTGCACGTCTTCTTGCACAGCGGCCGTCACCACCTCGCGCACCGAGCGGTTGTGGCCGAGGTGGACCACCTCGGCACCCTGAGCCTGTAGGAGCCTCCGGATGATGTTGATGGCGGCATCGTGGCCGTCGAAGAGGCTCGCCGCCGTCACCACACGCACTGCGCGGGCAGGGCGGTAGAGCGGGGCACTGGCTCGTCCGGTCGTGGCCACCACCCCAGTTTACTAGGACATCCGATTGTTGGAAGGCCGCCTCAAGGCCCGGTGGTACATGAACCCCGTCGCCGGCTTACGCGGAGCCCTCGAAACGCAGGGAATGGTGCCAGATCATGACGAGGTAGCCGGCCACGTGGTAGATCCGGGCTGGGCGGCCCCATGTTCGTTCGGCAGTGCGCTTCCTCACCCCATCGAACACTGCGCGCGGTGAGTACACAAGGTACGTGAAGCGCGCTCCCTGGTACCAGTTGACATCCGAATTGTCCTTCAGGGTGGGGTAAATCTTGCCGCGCACAGCGCTGACTGGGCGCACCGAGACGCGGTCGTCGCTGTCCACTGTCACGATGGCTGCCGTCCAGTAGTCAGCCAAGCCGTCGTGCAGGTGGTGGGCGACCAGGAACTTGGCGATCTGGGGGTAGGGCGTGCGCGGTACAGGCACGTCCAGGTCGTAGCCGACTCCGGCGGCGAAGGCAAGCACAGCGACCAGCCCGCCAACCTGCAGGCCGCGGCGCGGCCGGCCCGCGGGCACCCGCTCGGCCAGTCCGGCAACGAAGCGTCCGGCGAGCACTGAGCTGAAGATGAGCCCAGGCAGGAGGTACCTTGCCTCGGCAGGCACGCTCCGCACGGTCAGGCCCAGGAACGAGGCCGCCGAGCCACAGGTGGCGATCAGCAAGACGTCGTCCAAGAAGCTGGCCTCTAAGCCCGCCGACGACGGTTCCCGGCGCAGCACTCCGTGCGCCAGCCTGATCACCGCCACCAGCAACGCGACACCGACAACGAAGGCCATTACGTGTACCAGCTCCAATGCCGCAGGAGCGTGGCCACGCACCGGTGCCGATGTGCCTATGCCGAAAACATCGAACGTGTAATGAAACATGAGCGGGACGTTGTTGGCTACACGCGCCATCTTGGCGGCGTGCTGGCGGGAGGCCATGGCCAGCCAACCGACCTGGCTCGCCAAAGCCCGCAAGGCCAACGATGTCACGGCCCCGCCCGCCGCCGCCGCCACCGGGACGGTGCCGGCCCGCATCGACCGAGCCCGGGCCATAGCGGCCAATCCCGCCAGGAACAGGGGCACGATGCCTATGGCGAGCGCGACGAGGTCACTGACCGTGGCTACACCGATCAGACCGACGGCGACGGCGAAGCGCCAGTCGAAGCGCAGGCGGCGCACACAGGCGAACGCAGCCAGGCACCACAGCGCGGTCACCACGTGCACCGGACTGGCCAGGAGCTTGGGGGCCAGGAAACTGGAAGGGAGCCCGAGCAGAGCGAACACGGTGAGCGCGCCGGACCATCCTGGCCATCGAGCATGGCCCGTTCCCGCGAGGTACATGCCGAGGTACACCGCGAGGGCGGCGACGGCCGCGGGCATCAAGTACAGGATCTTCGCCTTGACGCCGAGCACGGCCACGAACAGGGCGTAAAAGACTGTGTCAGACAACCAGAACGAGTCCAGCGAGAGCCGCCAACCCCGCAAACCGAAGTTGCCACCGGCCATGGACTGGCCTTGGAGCAGCGTGCTGGCAGCGTCCGAGTTGGCCCGGAACGAACGTGTTGAAAGGTAGTACAGCACGACGACCAAACCAACAAAGGCCAAGGCCAGTGCGGAGGCTGCAGCCGCCCTGGCGAGCGGTCCCACGGGTAGCATGGGACGCCGCTCTGGTATGCGCTCAGGCGGGGCAGATCTTCGCATAGGCCACGCCTGGCAGGTACTGCGCCCATTGGGACCGGGCGGTGAGCGCGGCCAAGTGGTCAACCATGTCGGTAGCGCCGCGGCGAGAGTACGAGATGAAAACGTCGGCCACAGCCCGTCGCCCCGCCGCCCCGCCGATCAGCTGATGGCGCGCGTGTAGCGCACCTCGGTCAGGAGGAAGCCCCGGCTGTCATCGCTCTTGCTCGCCCCGTCGGGGCACCATCCGCCGGCTTCGTAGAAGCGCCGGGCGCGCTGGTTGGAACCGAGCACCCACAGCGAGGCCTGAGTAAAGCCGAGGGCCCGGAGCGCGTCGAGCGCCGCCCTCATGAGCTCACGCCCCATGCCCTGTCCCCAGCGGTCGGCGAGCAGGTAGATCGCCCGGACTTCACCCACGCCGTCAGCATCGCCATCGCGCGACGGCCCGACGCTGGCGAAGCCGACCACCTGCCCGTCGAGCTCGGCAACGAGGACCGCCTCACGCTCATGCGGGCTGGCGCCCAGGTACCGCGCCCAACCGGCGCCGCGCTGTTCGGCGTCGAGGCCGTCGAGGAATGACTGGGGCACCAGGTCGCGGTAAGCCGCCTGCCAGGAGCGCACGTGCACCAGTCCGATGCCCGCGGCGTCGCTGAGCTCGGCTGCCCGGACCATCATCGCCCCATCATGGCGGGCATGCCTGGGGTGGGCAAGGCGTGGGCCGTAAGGCCGGCCGGGGCAGCGGGTGGGGCGGCGGGGGGTGGGGCGCCGTGCGGGGTAGGGCGGCGGTGCGGGGTAGGGAGGGGGCTGCCAGCGAAGTTAATGTCAGAAATTCGGCAAGATGAAAGGAGGACGCCGGCCGTCGCTTCTCCGCTCCCGCCAGCAAGCTGCTGGCGCGGTCAATCATTTCCCCTTGGGCGGCAAGGTCGTGGCGTACGAGACCCCCCTCGCTACCCACGCCTCGAGCTCGTTATGACCGGCGAGGTCGGCGCTGTCGACACGGAGCCACCCCGGCATTTGCCGGCCCTGCATCTCGATCATCCGGGCCGGGGTCGTAGCCACGAGCGTCGCGGATTGGGCCGGGCCCACGCGGACCATGAGGCCACCCTGGCCGCTGGCGGCGACGGCCATATTGCCTTCGATCAGGAACGCCACCCCGCCGAACATTTTCTTTTCGCTGAGGTCGGCCCGCTCGGACAGCAGCTGGCGGAGCCGGTCCGCTAGTTGTTGGTCATATGCCACAGGCCCAATTGTGGCGCGGCCAGGTCGGTGCTGCCCTTCAAGAGCTGATAAAGCCCCCGGACTGGTGCTCCCAGAGGCGCCGGTACGTCCCAACCGGGCCGGCGAGCAGGAGCTCTCGATGGGTGCCAACCTCCACGACGCGGCCCGATTCCACGACGATGATGCGGTCGAGGTGGGCGATGGTGGACAACCGGTGAGCCACGACGAGAGCCGTCGAGGAGGCCATGAGGCGCCAGAGCGCCTCTTGGACGTAGCGTTCGGATTCTGAGTCGAGAGAGCTCGTGGCCTCGTCGAGGATCAGGACCGGCGCGCCCTTCAGCATGGCCTGAGCAATGGCTACGCGCTGGCGCTGGCCGCCCGAGAGCTTGAGCCCGCGCTCGCCGACAACCGTGTCATAGCCCTCGGGCAGGTCGCCCACGAACTCGTCGACGTGGGCGGCGATGGCCACCCTACGCACCAGTTCGAGGTCTGCGGGGCCGGGGCGGCCGTACCAGATGTTGTCGGCGATAGAGCGGTGCAGCATCTGGGGGTCCTGGGGGACATAGGAGATGGCGCGCCGCAGGCTCCGCTGGGTGCAGCCGGCGATGTCCTGGCCGTCGATAAGGATGCGGCCGCCATCCACGTCCATGAGCCGCAGGACAAGGCGGGTGATCGTAGACTTGCCGCCTCCTGACGGGCCGACGATCCCCACGTGCTCACCGGGCTGCAGGTCGAGGTTGAAGTTGGTAAGCAGCACTTGTTCGGGCCGGTAAGAAAAGGTGACATCGTCGAACCGCAGGCCCCCCTGCCGGACGACAAGCTCGCCGGCGCCGGGCCGGTCCACCACCTGGGGCGGGTTGCTGACGAGCGCCACCAACTTGGCGGCCCGACCGAGGCCCCGGGAAAGGTTGCGGATCTGCATGAAGCTCTCGATCAGCTGGGCCGAGACCTGCGAGGCGTAGAAGAGCACCAGGTAGACGACCCCGGCCCGGATGTCGCCGCGGACCGCAAGCACCACGCCGACCACCAGCGAGCCCCAGGTCATAAGGCCCACGGTGCCGCTCATCCACACCCGGGTGACCATGAACACCTTGCGCCCGTGCAAGTCGGCGCGCACGCTCGACTCCAAAAGGTCCTTCAACCGCTCGGACTCGGTCGCCTCCCCTGCGCCAACGAGCACGGTGGAGACGTTACGGATGACATCGGAGGCCATGCCCTCGGCCCGAGAGTGCGCTTTGGAGAACCGGCGCGACGCCTCGGTCACCGGGGCAGACCGCTTGACGACAACCACGACGAAGGCCGCGGTTAGCACCACCAGCACGATCGTCACCGGCCAGGCGTAGTAGGCGAGCACCCCGATGGCGCACACCACCACCACGACTATGCGCAGCATCCCCCAGTTGAGGGTGTCGATCCCATCTACGAGCGCCCAGGAGAACGAGCTGAGCGACGAAGCCACCTCGCCCGAGGGGTGATCGATGTGCCAGCGGTAACCGAGGGCCAAAAGGCGCTCGAAGCTGCGGTGGATGCCGTTGGCGAAAGTGCGCAACGACCCCTCCCACTCGAGCCAGCCACAGACCCGGTAGGCGGCCTGCCCGGCCACAATGAGGACGCCGTATGCGATGATCAGGCTGCCGAAGCGGGGCCAGAGCTGGGTGCGCGGGCCGAGTACGGCGATGCGGTTTAACACCACGGCAAAAACGAGCGGGGTAGCGACGTCTGTTATGACCACCCCCAGCACGAGAAAAGCGGCGCCGGTGAAGAGCAACCTGGTGTACGGACGAGCCAGGTCGGCGCAGTAGCGCAGCGTCTCCCGGGTTGACGCTGATTCTCCTTCGAACTCGTCCATTTACTCCCCCGTACGGCCCGCCCGAACTGAGCACGGGTGGCCGTCGTTCGGTTAGCCAGGGCATCACCCCGCCTCTTCGGTCTGCCGCTTCAGTCTGCCGCCTGGCGGGCAGGGAGGCGAGCGAATAACCTTGGCAGTGCGGGCTAGTGGGCGTTCTCATGCCAGCACTCAGCGATATCGTCGGTAACGTGGCCGTTCGTCCGGGTGCCAACCGGCTCCCGCTGCCGCTCACATCGCTCGTGGGTCGCGGCCATGACATCGCCGAAGTCAGCCAGCTCCTCGGCGGCAACCGCCTGGTCAGCTTGGTCGGTCCGGGAGGGGTCGGCAAGACCAGGGTGGCCTTGGGCGTGGCCGCGGCGAGCAATGGAAGTCTGCCAGGCCCAGGTGGACAAGTGGTCGCATGGGTCGAGCTCGCACCGCTGGGTGGTACCGGGGCGGCGGACGTGGCCATGGCAGTAGCGGACGCCCTGGGGCTGGCCGAGCTGGGCGCGAGAGAACCCTTCGAAGCGGTGCGTTGGGAGATCGGGACGGCACCGGCGTTATTGGTGCTGGACAACTGCGAGCACCTGATCGCCGCGGCTGCCGAAGCGTGCCACCAGCTCCTCGGCGCTTGCCCGGAACTGCGCGTCCTGGCCACGAGCAGGGAGCCGCTCGGGGTGCCCGGCGAAGCCGTGTGGCCGGTGGCGCCATTGGCCCTGCCCTCCTCGACCGAACGCTCGGTAAGCGTCGTCGCCCGTTACGACGCTGTGCAACTCTTCATGCAGCGGGCGCGGGCCGCTTCGCCTTCTTTGCTGCTCGACGATGAGGCAAGGGCCAATACTGTGGCCCGCATTTGCCGCCGTCTCGACGGCCTGCCGCTAGCCATCGAACTGGCTGTGGGCAACCTGCGGGCCATGCCCATCGAAGAATTGGGTACCAGCTTGGACAAAGTGTTCGACGTGCTGGTAGGAGGCCCGCGGACGGCCCCGACGCGGCATCAGGCGTTGCGGGCGACACTGGACTGGAGCCACCGGCTGCTCGGTCCGGCCGAACAACAAATGCTCCGCCGGCTATCGGTCTTTGCAGGCGACTTCAACGTTGCCGCGGCCGCGGCGGTGGCTCTGGACGGCGACGAGGCCCGGGCCTACGGCCTGCTGCGCGGCTTGGTCGATAAATCGCTTGTCGTGGCCGGCACCAGCACGGGCCGGGGCTGGTACCACATGCTGGCCACCGTCCGCCAGTACGCCGGCGAGCAGTTGAGCGCCGCAGGCGAAGAGCGACAGGTGCGGGACGCGCACTTATCTTGGTGCGCGGCTCGGGCAGGCCAGGCCGAGCGGCGCCTCGAGGGCGCAACGCAAGCGGTCGAGCTCGCTCAGCTGGCCCGCGAGATGAACGACCTGCGGGCTGCGCTTCAGTTCGCCCACAATTCTGGCCAGCCCGTCAAGGTACTGGAAATTGCCGGTGCCCTAGGGCGTTTTTGGTACCTGCACGGTAACTACCGGGAGGGCCGGGAGTGGCTCGACCGGGCGGTGGTCAACTGCCCGGACGCACCTGACGCACTGCGGGCAAGAGCGCTCCGGGCCAGCGGGCGACTGGCGTTCTTGCAGTGCGAGTACCCGGCTGCGGTGCGGCGCCTGTCCGCGGCACTGCGCCTTTACCGGGACCTGGGCGACAGCCGGGGAACAGCCACTGCATTGCAGATCCTCGGGGCGGTGGACCGCGAGCAGGGGCGCTACCAGCAGGCAACTGCCCACTACAGCCGGAGCTTGGACCTTTTTGAGGCACTCGGCGACCGCTGGGGCATCGCCACGGCCCACAGTTACCTTGGGTTTTGCGCTTGGTTGCAACGCGAGTTCGACCAGGCGCGGGCCGAATGCAGCCTCGCCTTGCAACAGTTCCAAGCCTCGAGCGACCACGAAGGTACCGCTTGGTCGTTGCTCAGCTTGGGCATCGTGGCCCAGTACGAAGGAGACCTCGACCTCGCGGACGACCTGCTCAGCCAAAGTCGGCGCATCTCCGAGGAAATCGGCTTCCGGGAGGGCGTGGCATGGTGCCTGAACCAGCAAGGGCTCGTCGCTTGGCGCCGCCACAGCCCGACGGCCCATGAACTGCTACTGGCCAGTGCCGAACTGCACCGGGAACTGGGCGACCAGTGGCGCCTGACTAGCGTTCTCGACGCGCTTGCGGCGGCCGCGGTGCAGGATGGCAACTTGGGCAAAGCCGCCCGCTTACTGGCGGCAGCGGAGGCAGTCCGGGCACGCATCGGCACGCCCGTGCCCACCTGCGAGCGCCCCGACCGCGAGGCAACCACCCGGGCTGTGGCCGAGGGGCTCGGCGATGCGGAACGAGCGCGATTGGTCGCGGGAGCAGGCAACTTGGCGCTCGACGAGCTGCTCCGGGCGACCACCGCTGGCGGCCCGAGCCCGGCACCGTCCCCGGACGGGCGGCGCGGCGCTGCCCCCAGTGGCAGCCCGGGGGAAGAGACGCCTGAGCCGTTGGTCAAAACGGCGGCGGTCGCAGCACCGTTGGCGGAGCCGGTCGCGCCCACCGTAGGGGCCGTCCTGGGCCCGGCGGTGGACGACGCCCCGGCCCTGTCGGTGCGCGCCCTGGGGGCGTCCGAGGTGAGGGCCGGGGGGCGCCTCGTCGAACTGGCGGAATGGGGGTACGCAAAACCCCGGGAACTGTTCTACCTTTTGTGCAGCTCCCCGCCGCGCACCAAGGAACAACTAGGCGCGGCACTGTGGCCAGACCTGGACGGCAACCAGCTCCGCAACGCCCTGCACACGGCGCTCCGTGACGCCCGCCGCGCCCTCGGTGACCGGGACTGGTTGCTGTTCGCCAACGGGCGCTACAGCTTCAACCGCTCTCGGCCTTACCGCTTCGACGTGGCCGAGTTCGAGACAGCGCTGAGCAACGCGCGGCGCGCTCGTGGGCCCGATGCACTTCCCCATTGGCAGCGCGCGCTGGCGGCCTACGGCGGCGATTTCCTGCCCGACATGGCGGCCGGTGAATGGGCGGAGGAGCGCAGGCGCGAGCTGCGGGCCAGCTACGAAGCCGCCTTGAGCGCCGCGGGTGGGGCATTGGTCGCTGCCGGGCAGCACCGATTGGCCCTGCAGGTCTACGAGCGGGCTGTCGCCCACGAACCACTGAACGAGAGCGCCCACCGCGAGCTCATGCGCTGCTTGGAACGCCTCGGGCAGCCTGCCCGCGCCATGCGCCACTTCGACGAGCTGGCCACCCTCCTGCGCCGCGAGCTCGGCGCTTCTCCCGCCGCCGAGACCGTCCGGCTCTACGAGCAGCTCCGTTCCTCCTCCGGGCCTTCGTGAACCAGCGCTGACCCGGCGCGTGCTGGGAAGCCTGCGCTGGCGGCGGGTGCGAGCAATGGCGGCCGCGGACTGAGCAGTGCCGGCGGCGGGGGCGAGCAGTGCCGGCGGCCGGGGGCTGAGGTGCGGTGCGGAGCTGGTTGGGTTACGGAGAAAGGACCACCGAAAGTGGCGAGGTCAGCGCCGCGGGCGCTCCGGCGGGGCCCTGTCACGAGGTTCTGGGTGCACAGCGGGATCTGGTCGCGCCCACGTTGCTCCACATACCGCTACGACACCCGGAACCTCCGTCCGCGACCAGATTGCGCACACCACCTGGCCCATAACTGACGGTTGCCGGCCAAACCAGGGGCCGCCGGGGTGCACTACCAGGTCGCCCTGCGGAGCCCCCAGCGTTTCCCCTCGCGCCCCCGCAGCGGCCCTTGCAGCGTGGCGGAAGCTTTGTGCAGTCCTCATCCACCGGCACGACTGAGAAAGGCCCAACCACAATGTCGACTCGAACCAGCCCCACAGCCCCGGCCCTTTCCGGCCGCCACCTTACAATCCTCCATTCCGCTTCGCAGGCACCGGGAACCGCCCTGGCTGCGGCCGTCGTAACGCCCGACAACCAGGCCTGGGTAAGCCGTGGCGCCCGTCGCGCCCAACTGCGCCGCCGGGCGGGCGGCCTCGGCCTCGCCGCGATGGCGGCCCTACCGCTGGTTGCCGTGGCGACCTCTGCCCAGGTTGCCAGCGCGACCCCGGCCGCCAGCGCAAAGGTCGTCAACGCATCTGCGAGCTACACCTACACGACGGTGGACGACCCCGCCGACCTCACCTTCAACCAGCTGCTCGGGATAAACGACTTCGGCGTGATCGCCGGCTATTTCGGTAGCGGCTCGCCGGCCACCACTCACCCCAACAAGGGCTACCAGGTGGCCCCTTACACCGGCACGACCTTCACCAACGAGAACTATCCCGGGTCCCAGCAGACTCAAGTCACCGCCATCAACGACTGGGGGAACACCGTCGGTTTTTACGCGCTCCCCAACGGCACCAATGCCGGCTTCTTGGACGAAGACGGGGTAATGACCAGCGTCGCTGACCCCGCCACGACCTCCAGCCCCGCGGTCAACCAGCTCCTGGGCATCAACAACGATGGGATCGCAGTCGGCTTCTATAACGACAAGAGTGGCAACGCCCACGCCTACAGATGGGACCGCAAGACGCAGGTGTTCACCGCCATCGACCCGTTCGGTTCGAGCAACGTCACGGCCACGGGCATCAATGACCACGGCACCGTGGTCGGCTTCTACGCCGAGGCCAATGGCAACACCGCCGGCTTCATTATGAACGGCACTTCCGTCACGTCGGTCGAGTACCCTGGCTCGACCAACACGCAGATCTTCGGCGTCAACGACAGTGGCACCGTCGTCGGCACCTATGTGGGGGCCAAGAAGCTCAACCACGGCTTCATCTATAGCAATGGCACCTTCCGCCAGGTCAACGACCCGGACGGTGTCGGCGGCACCATAGTGAACGGCCTCAACAACATCGGCGGCGTGGTGGGCTTCTACATGGACGCCAAGGGGAACACCGATGGGTTCGTCGCCAACCTCCACGTAGTCGGGATCCCCACCTCATAGCCAATTGGGTGGCCCAACCGGCTCAGGCAGCCTCGACCGGCACCGGCGCGCCCCCACGCGCCGGTGCCGGTTCAGGCGTCACTGCGACATCTTTCGCTACCCACTCACCCGCACTTACCGACACCCAGGGGCAGGAGGCCACAAGTGAGCTCATGGCCAGCAGCGGACAGTATCTCCCCGGCGACCGCCGGGCACCCTGTGGAAGCCCTCGAAATGCTGGGCCAAGCGCTGAGCGACGGCGACCTGATGGCGGCTGTCGCCCTCCACGAGCCTGCCGCCGTAGTCCGCTTGACGCCCGATGTCGAGGCGACGGGGGCAGACGCCGTGGGCATCGTGCTCTCGCGGCTGCTGGCACCTCGCCTCCGCCTCGAGGTGCACGTCAGGTCGGCACTCCTACGTGACAATCTGGCTCTTGTTACCGTCGACCGGTCTATGCGGGGGACAAGTATCGAAGGGACCAAATTGGATATCGCCGGCACCGGGGCGGCCATCTTGCACCAGGACGGCGAGTTCGGTTGGCGGCTGCTGGCCGACGACTGGGCCCTTTCCGCTTGGCTGTAAAGAGATCTTTTGCGCCCGGTGGGCCGCCCCGCTCGTGGCCGGGCGCGCCAGTGCCGGTGCCCGCCGCGGACTTCGCGGTCTAGGCACCGGTTGACGGAATCGGTCGCTTGCGAAGAGAAGGGTCAGTCGGTGGCGATGCCCTCGATGCCGGCACCGAGCCCGGCCACCGAGCCCAGGTCACTGAGAGTGCCGTCGGAGTTGACGTGGAACTCGTCGATGGCGCCAGCCCCACCGTCCTCCGAATAGAGCGTACTACCGTCTTGTGAGGCAGCCAGATCGATGGGGCCCTTGTCGGTAGTGGCCACCACTCCAGTGGGCCCGACCAGCGCGGGCGTCCCGCTCGGCGAGATGGTGTAGCCGCTCAGGTTGTTACTGCCGGCGTTGGCCACGTAGTAGTACCCACCCGCTGTGGCGATCCAGCACAAAGCTGCCTGGCCATCGTCGAGCGCAGCCAGGCTCGTGAGCGTGCCGCCCGCCGCCAACGAGAACGTGTGAACCGCGCTGGGCCCCGCCTCCGCAGCGGCTAGTTGCCCGCTCGGCGTGAACAGGAACGAGAAAGGCACGTTCCCGGTGTCGGCCGTCACCACCGGCGTCGACGACAGGACGCCTCCAGCTCCCACC
Organism: Acidimicrobiales bacterium; assembly: GCA_035503975.1. Taxonomy (GTDB): domain Bacteria; phylum Actinomycetota; class Acidimicrobiia; order Acidimicrobiales; family Palsa-688; genus DATJMJ01. The sequence goes on from DATJST010000095.1 coordinate 12,324, forward strand.
TGGAAGATGTCGAACGAGCTCGTGCTCGCCTTGGTCGTGACGATGACCTGGCTTCCACCGGGGCTCACCCCGATCTGGCCCGGCGCCATGAGGAAGTTGGGCGGGTCGGTGTTGGAGAGGCCGAGCGAGCGGACATCGCCGGGGACTGGGAACACCCGAGTGCCGAATATCTGGTAGGCGGCGACTGCCCCGGTGCCCCCAGCATCGAGCACGTAGACGTAATTGCCCGATACGGCAACACTATTGGGGAACTCTCCCTCCGAGGGAATCACCTGCGCTAGATCGACGTCTCTACCCAGGACCGAGAACACCGACAAGGTGTTACTGCCGGCATTGACAGCGAAGAGCAGCCGGTGTACCGGGTCGTAGGTAAGCGAGCCCTGGGAAGCCAGGCTGTCCACGACGGCCCCGCTGGCGAGCGCGCCCACGCCGCCCGTGCTCGCCACGTTCAGTTCTGACAAGCGGCCGTCGCTATGTTCGGCCAGCACGATCACCTGGTTCCCGCTCGGGTTGTTGGTCTGGACGAATACGGCCGGACGGGGGGTAAGGGCGCTCGGGCCTGGGAATGCGGGATCAGCAGCGGCCACGCCGGCGGCTCCGAAGGCGCTCGCCGCGGCCGCACCGGCCAGGGCGGCGCCGGCGCGAAGGGTCCATTTCATCTTTGCTCCTTTGTCTCGGGTTCATTGCGACGACTTACCTGTCATCGCAGGGCGGCCAGCGTTACGGTCGCGGCGCACATTTCTTTGTCGGCGTGTACATTGCTGGCGATGGCTCTCCCGGCTCGACATCATGAGCCTGACGACAGGGAGCTCGTCGACGCATTGCTCAGCGGTGACGAGGAGACGTTCGCGCGCGTCGTCGACGCCTGGTCGCCCTCGATGCTGCGCCTGGCCCGTTACTACGTCGGCAGCGACAGCGCGGCCGAGGATGTCGTGCAGGAGGCGTGGCTTGGCGCCCTGCGTGGCCTGTCCAATTTCGAGGGGCGCTCACGCCTGCGCACCTGGGTGCTGCACATCGTGGCCAACATCGCCAAGACCGCCAGCCAGCGCCAGCACCGCGCTGTCCCCTTTGCGGCCGACCAGCTCCCACTAGGCCCGACCGTGGCGCCCTCGCGTTTTCGCGGGCCTGCTGAAGCCGAGGCCGGGACCTGGCGATCGCCCCCGGCCGCATGGCCGCTCCTGCCCGAGGACCAGCTACTTTCCAACGAGGCCTGCCAGGTGGTGCGCCAAGCCGTTGCCGCACTCCCCGAGAGCCAGCGCGCCGTGATAGAACTTCGTGACCTGGACGGCTACGAACCTGACGAGGTCTGCGAGGCCCTGGGGCTGACCCCGGGCAATCAGCGCGTCCTGCTCCATCGCGCCCGCGCGTCGGTCCGGGCGAGCGTTGAGAACTACTTCAGCGAAAGCACGGCCGCCGGAGGCCAGCCATGAGGACTTGGTGGCGCAGCCGCGCCCGCCGGGGCCCGAAGCGCCCTGGGCGCAAGCCTCTGTCCTGCCAGGAGCTCGTCGAGCTGGTGACCGACTATCTCGAGGATGCCCTCGACAACGAGACCCTCGCCCGCTTCGAGGAGCACATTGCCGGCTGCGATGGCTGCACCGAGTACGTCGAACAGATGCGCCAAACCATCCGGATCGTGGGTTCGCTCGACGAAAAGAGGCTCTCCGAGCCGGCCCGGAGCAAACTGATGGACGCCTTCCGGGACTGGAAGCGCCCCCCGTCCTGATCGCCGCCCTGCTACCCAGACAGGGACGCCGGGCCCGAACTGCTAGCCTTGGCCCATCTCGCGGGCGTAGCTCAATGGCAGAGCTCCAGCCTTCCAAGCTGGTCATGCGGGTTCGATTCCCGTCGCCCGCTCGCCGTGTTGTGTCGCCCGCTCGCCGGGTTAGCGACACAACTAACCCACTCCCGGCGACAAAACTCAATCGCCGTGGGGCATCACAACGATTATGGGTCCTCGGTGTGACCGTTACCGGTCTTTCAGCACGGCGTAGGCGTGCTCGCCGGGACCGCCAGCGCGTTGTGCCCGCCAATGTGGCGCGCCTTGACCGCAACTGGCCCAACAGCGATAGTCAGCACGGACCTCAGTGCGGGGGGCGGTAGCCGGCCAGGTTGGCCCGTCGCCGGCGTGCTCGTTCGGCCACTTTGGCGGTGGTGCCGTCGGCCACCATCTGGCGGAAGGCGGCGACCTTGCGGAAAGTGCCATCAACAACAACGCGACGAAAAGGCTCTGCGCCGCGATGCCGCGTACCCGGCGGCGCCCGGGGCAGGCCAGCGACTCGTGGGCGGTGTCTTTCAGGTAGCCGTTAGTGCCTTCGGTGCTGTTGCGGTAGGTGGCATAGGTACGTGCCCACTCTTCGGTGCCAAAGGCCAGGTCCTGGCGGTGGCGGGGGCCGATGTCAGGCGCGATGGTGACCGCCGACTGGGTGCAGAGCTTGGGCGGCAAGGCCGGCGGCGCCAGCACCGGGACCTTGCCGAGCGAGCGGGCCGGAGGCCGCAGCGGGCAGCACAGATGGGGGTGCTGGCCTTGGGCGGGGCAGGCCAAGCGCTCGTAGCCGTCTTTGTCAGGGCCAGATTTGCGGACCAGGCGCCAGGCCGTGCGCGCCGCCAGCCGTGCGCTGTACACATCGTCGTCGCCCTTGCCGGCGCGGTGATCGGCGCTGGCCCCGACCAGGGCCTCGGGCATGGCCGGGCAGTAGAACGTGCCGTCGACCATGACCGCTCCTTGGCTGTTGGCCTGGCGGCCCAACTGGGTGGACTTGTAGTCCATGACCAGCGAATAGCCCATGGCCCGCACCGGCAAGTGGAACCGCTCAGGGGTGCCCTGGGTATAACCCCGGTCCGCCCCCAGGTACTTGGCCGGCCAACCGCGGGCGCGCACCGAGGCCAGCACCCTCACCCCGGTGCCACCGGGGTCTTCGCCGGGCCGGCCCAATGCCAGGCCGAGCACCAAGTTGGGGTGTGCGGGCACCGAAGCGGGGGGCCGGCCCATCGTGGCGATGGTGGCCTCCAGCGCCCAGGACAGCTTGCGCAGCGCCCGGCCCTCGGGGCCGGTGGCTTCGCGGTGGTCGGCTTGCCTTATGTACCAACCACCATCGGGATCTGACGCACAGGTCCCGGCGCCCCGCGACGGGCCCCGGGACCACAGCGGCACCGGGGTGGCGTCCAGGCCCACCGAGCCGTCAAAGCGGTCCAGTTCGTCGCTCGAGCACACCCGGGCCGAGGACTCGACCAGGTCGTTTATGACCGCCTCCAGCCGTGCCCCGCGCACGGCGGCCTCCGCGTCGCTCAATTTCTTTCTCAGGCCGGCCAGTTCTTGTTCGGGGACCACCCTATTTTTGGCCTCGGCCGAGGGGTCGATGACCGACAGGGCCAGGTGGGACAGGTAGCGCACCTGGCGGTAACGGGCCAGGAAGGCCTTTTTGGTGGCCGGCTCGCCACCGGTGCCGAGCCGTTGGCGCCATACCTCGGGGAGCCGGCAGAACAACAGCTTGGTGGCTGCTTTTATGTGCAGGGGCCTCTCGTCGAGGGCGAGCAACAACAAAGCGACCAGGATGGCGCGCACCTTTAGTTCCCGGGGCCGGCCCGTGCGCCGCTCGAGCAGGCCCTCCAGGCGCTCGGCCACACCCGAGGAGTCGATGACCTCGGTGCAGAACGCAATGGCCTGCTCGCAGAGATCTGAGCTAGCGGCCGGGATCGCTTGGCCCGAGGTCACCTGTGCGCGAGCCTCGCTCGCAGCTCGGCTTTGGAACGCGGGGCGCCGGCGACGTGGCGGGCATAACGCAATAGCGAGCCGACCTCTGCTATGCCTGCTAGGTAGGCCAGTTCGCCCAGGGCGGTCCCGGCGGCCAGGTGGTCGCATATGAAACTGGACCGGGCACGGCCAGAACAAAGCTCCGGTGCCCCCGGGCCAGCCGCCAGGCCTCGGGCGAAGTTGTTGACCAAGTTCTTATAGGCCCGGTCGGCACTGCCGGGGCAGAACAGGTGCCCATCGCTGGCCAGGTCCGAAATTGCGGCTGCATAAGTGCCTTTTAGGGGGACGGCCCGCTCGGCGGGCCCGTGCACGTGGACCGTTAGGCCCCCGCCGCCGGCCACGATGTCAGCCGCCACCGCGGTGGCCAGCTCGCCTGGCCTCAGCCCGGCACCAATACCTAGGGCCAACAGCACCAGGGCCGAGGCCCGCCGCCATGACGAGCGCTGAGCGCCGGCCAAGGCCCATAGCTCGGCCCGCTCGCGCCCAGTGTAGGGGGGCGGCGCCGGCGAGCCGCCAAAGGGCGTGGCCAGCTCGGGCCGGGGGCCGCCTGCCATGCGCCGCAGCACCGAGCGGTAGGTGCCCTTGGTCGAAGGCGCCCGCCCGGCCAGGCCGCCCACCACGAACGCTTCGGCCACCTCGGCGCGGGCGCCCAGCTCTAGGCCCTGGGCGGCGCAGAAGAGCTCCAGGCGGCGCCCGACGCTGGCGTCACGCTGGGACAGCCGTCCCTCTATGACCTTGAATAGTATCCTTGTCAAGCTCAACGATGAGGGATGCTTGAGGCCATGGGCACAGACCGGCGGCGCCACGAGATCCTGGCGGAGATGGCACAGCTCGGGCCTGTGCTGCCGGGCTCGGTCGTCGAACGCTCGACGCGCTGCCAGAGCCCCGGCTGCCACTGCCGGGCCGACCTTCCCCGCCTGCACGGGCCTTATGCCACCTGGATGCGCCAACAAGACGGCCACCAAGTGACCAGGACGCTCAGCCACGAACAAGCTGAGCGCTTACGGCCCCTCGTGGCGGCCGACCGCCGCTTGCGGGAGCTGGTGCGCGAACTGGAGGCCCTCGCTCTCAGCGAGGTGGAAGACCTGCTCGGCTAGTGGGCAATTGGCGAGCTAAAGCTGGGCAAGTGACTTCACAAACCCGCCATCGGACCTGGTCAGCGAGTTTTGTCGCTGACCCTCGCCTAAAGTAGCTGCTCAGAGCATGTGAGCTTGATCGGCCCGAAGGCGCCGGACCCTCGCACTGTAACTGGCTCCACTGTAACTAGTGATCCGTCGCGGATTTGACCTGGTGGAGGGCGGCCCTTCCCCGCCGCACCTTCTCGATGATCTCCTCGGCTGCCTTATGCCACACAAATGGCCTGGGGTCTTCGTTCCAGCTAGCAGCCCAGGCGGTCAGTGCGTCGACGAGCGCACTGACGCTCGTGAACACGCCGCGGCGTAGCCTTCGCTCGGCCAAGTCCGCGAACCACCGCTCCACGAGGTTGAGCCAACTCGAGCTGGTGGGCACGAAGTGCAGGTGCCAACGAGCTTGTCTTTTTTGCGTGTCAACGGCCAGTTTTCAACCTCAGGACCCATATGGGCCGAGAGGTTGTCCAGCACCACATGTACGCTCAGGCCTCGGGGCGCCGATCGGTCCACCTGTTTAAAAAACGCCAGCACGTCAGCGCTGGTGTGACGCTGGCGACAGTCGGTGATGACCTCGCCCGTGCTGATGTTCAAGGCCGCGAGAAGGTCGACTGTGCCGTTGCGCTCGTAGTCATGGGTCATGGTGCCAGCCCGGCCCGCGCGCATGGGCAGAGAGGGCTGCGTGCGGTCGAGCGCCTGCACCTGGGTCTTTTCGTCGAAACTGAAAAACGCCGCTCGCTTAGGTGGGCCCACTTACAGCCCGACGACATCGACCACCTTCTCCTCGAAGCGGGGGTCGTTGGAGATC
>DATJST010000096.1:0-2399 GCA_035503975.1 Acidimicrobiales bacterium
GCCTTGGCGCGTTCGATGAGCTTTCGAGTTGAGCGCGAAGACGGCTCCGCCGACTTTTCCTGAACCTAATATTCTCAGCCACATCGAGGGAGCGGAGAGACCATGCACGAGATCCGCACACTGGGGATAGTTCTGCATCCCCGCCGCGATTCGGCTGACGCCGTTAGCACGATCCTCAGGTGGGCGGCCACTCGAGGTGTGACCGTACTCGGGCTTGCTGAGGAAGTCGGTCGTATCGACTGCGCGGCGGTCATAGTTTCGCCCGCGGCGATGGCCGACCAAGCGGACCTTCTCGTAGCGCTGGGTGGTGACGGCACGGTCCTACGCGCGATGCGGTTATCCGATGGTCGCCCTGCAGTAGTCCTGGGCGTGAACCTTGGCAAACTCGGTTTCCTGGCAGAGGTTGATATCCCTGATTTACCCGGCGCGCTCAGCGCAGTCGGCGACGGGAACTACGAGATCGAAATGCGGACGGCGCTAGATGCCGCCATCGGGCCGCAGCGTCTTACAGCCTTCAATGACGTCGTCGTCGTCCGGGTGCCGGGTGAGGGCACCGCGGCCATAGACCTTTCCGTCGAGGGGCACCACTTCGTCAGCTATGCGGCGGACGCTGTCATTGTTTCAACCCCAACCGGTTCAACCGCTTATAACTTTTCTGCCGGGGGCCCTATAGTCGCCCCGTCTGTGCCGGGGATCCTCGTCACCCCCTCCGCGCCGCACTCCGTGTTCAACCGCTCGGTGATGATCGACCACAGGCACACACTCAGCCTGGGGATCCTCCCCTCCTCGGGACGCCTGGCCGTCGAAGTCGACGGTATGGTGGCGACTCACGTCACACCCGGCGACAACGTCGTCCTTACCGCCAGGGCCGATGGGTCCCAGGTCGTCAGGCTGGGCCGGAGCACCTTCTACCAAAGAGCGCAGCGCAAGCTGGGTGTCGCCAGCCCTATTGAACTCAACATGTCAACACCCGTGACGGCAAGGGCGCCGGCATCATGTTCTCCACCGACACCACGACGACCCTGTTAGTCTGCTCAGTACTTGCTAACAGCTGATGGTCCTTGCCTCACCGTGATGCTGGCCATGGGGCGGCGCTAGCCGGTTACGTCTATTTCGTCTTGCAGTACCTCCAGAAGGTCCTGCATTTCAGGGTCCTGGTGACAGGCCCGGCGTCGTTGCCTTGGTCTCCAGGGCCGCTTTACTGGGCGCGGGCGCGACCGAAGTCGAGGTTCAGCCGAAGCAGTGGTGACAACGCCTTATTTGGCGCGGCGATGTCCTTGTTCATGAAGGACACGACGAGTTTCGCTCCGTCGTCCAGGTGGGCATCGAAGTACCACCATTCGTACGTGCCCGGTGAGTTATCCGTGCGTGCACCATCCTCCCACGGCGCGATCTCACTGCGAGAAAGTCCCAAACGCTCGTAATCCGCGGGCGCGTCGGCTATCCCGGCCAGCCTTCCCGTCATCATCTACTCCTTCGTACGCCCGGCGGCGGAGCACCGCGACCGTTGCTTGATGTTGTTGGCGCGAGGCTCCAGCCATTGCTCCTGCAGCGCCCGTCTCGCCGGGATGAAGCGAACCGACCGGACCGAACGGCGTGATCAAAGCTTCCTGGGGGAGCGCGACGAGAACACTCGCACGGTCGGGGCCGGAGAGCGCCTATCGGGGAGCTTACGACGAGCCCGGGGAGTAGTCTCATGAGCTTCCGCCGGTCGAGGCGTCGGGTGGGGCGGGCGCCAAACCCTCGGTCACGACGGCGCGTGCCCGGGAGAAACACTCGCAAGGACCTCTCTGGTAGCGGCGACGACCTCTGCTCCGAAGCGGGTGATCTGATCGCTGGTCTCGTCCTCGAAAACGAAGTTCACGGCGTCGAACCGCTCTTCGACGGCGAACTCTGCGACGATCCGCGCCCAGTGCTCCGGCGTCGTACGGATGGCCTGATTGCCCGCCCCCGAGCGAGGGCGTCTGAGCGTTGACGCCGTGTCTGTGACCCGCCCGACCAGCTGGATCATCCGGCCGACCGCTACTGGGCCGCGTCCCGCAGCAGTGGCGGCGGCGTCAATGCGGTCCTGCGCGGCGGGTTTGGTCTCGTAGCCGGTGGCCATAGGAGCGATCCACCCGTCGGCCATGCGCCCGATGAGGTCGAGCATGCGGGGCCCAGCGCCACCAACCCAGATGCCGATTGGGTGGGCCGGGGCCAAGCCGGGGGCGGCTCCTGTGCCGTCTTCACCCCCGCAGCCCCAGGCAGTCCGGAACGTGCCGATCGCCTCGCTCACGGCCCTGATGGCCTCCCCCGGGGCCCAGGTCGGACCTCCCATGCGCTCGATCTCGGGCCACACCCTGCCGGCCCCGAGCCCAAGATCGAACCGCCCGTTGGAGAGCCGGTCGATCGACGCGGCC
>DATJST010000097.1:0-14460 GCA_035503975.1 Acidimicrobiales bacterium
GGTCGTCGTCTGGTGGCTGATGCGACGGAGCCGGCTCGGCTTCTCGTTCAAGGTCATAGGCCTCAACCCGGACGCGGGCAAGACCGCCGGCATGGACGCGCGCCTGATCACCGTGCTCGTGCTGACGATCTCGGGAGCCCTCTTGGGCATGTCCGGTATGGCGACGCTTTCGGGCACCGACTTCCTTCTCACGACGGGTTACGGAGGCAACACGGGTTTCAACGCGATCACGGTGGCGCTCCTCGGCCGCAACAGCCCGGGCGGTATCGTCCTCGGCTCTTTGCTGTTCGCAGCGCTCATCTCGGGCGGGCGCAACATGCAAGCCGTGACCGGCATCCCGATCGACCTTACGACCGTGATCCAGGCGGTGATCGTTTTCATGGTGGCTACGCCCGCGCTGGTGCGCGAGGTGTTCCGGCTCCGTGAGGCGCGCGAAGGCCAGGCCCGCATAGCCACCAAGGGGTGGACGGCTTGAGCGCCATCACAGTCACGCCCGCCGACCTGAGCCCCGTCGAGGGACGGTTCGTCCCGGCCAGCCGCCGGCACGGCATGGGGATTTTCCTCGTGCTGTTGGCGGTCATCATGTTCTGGGCGTTCGGCGTCAACGTCGACGGCGCGCTCCACTCCACGTTTGTCCTCACGCAGCCGCCCGCTCTCAACGTCGCGCCGATCACGATGGACGTGCGCTGGGTGTCGATCGTCCTCGCGCTGGTTTGCGCCGGTCTCGGCGGCGTGCTCGTCAGGTGGCGCCATAGCCGCGGCACGTACGCGCTCTTCACGCTCGGCACGATTGTCTTCTTATGGTCGTTCCTCACCTGGGCCGCGCGCGGGGGGACGCTCAACTTCGTCAGCATGCTCGCCGGGACGCTCATCGGGGCGACGCCTCTCGTCTACGGCTCGCTGTCGGGGATCCTCTGCGAGCGCTCCGGCGTCATAAACATCGCCATCGAAGGCCAGTTCCTCATTGGTGCCTTCCTCGCTGCGATGATCGGGTCCTGGACGGGCGACCTGTGGCTTGCTTTACTGAGCGGGGCCGCTGCCGGTGCGGTCTTCGGCTGGCTCCTCGCCTTCCTGGCGCTGCGCTACGGCGCAGATCAGATCATCATCGGAGTTGTCATAGACGCCTTTGCGCTGGGCCTCACCAACTACCTGCTGTACGAGGTGCTCACGCCCTACCAGGGCACCCTCAACAACGGGATTACTTTCTCGTCTTGGGAGATCCCGCTGGCATCGAAGATCCCGATCGTCGGACCTGTGCTTTTCGACCAGAACATCTTCGTCTACCTGGCCGCCATCCTCCTTGTCCTGGTCAACGTCGGTCTGTTCAGGACCCGCTGGGGCTTGCGGGTGCGGTCGGTGGGAGAGCACCCCCGAGCGGCGGAGACGGTGGGGCTCGACGTGATCCGGGCCCGGTACTCCAACGTCATCCTCGGCGGCGCCCTCGCGGGTGTCGGCGGCGCTGCCTTCACGATCGGCTCGATCGGCGAGTTCACCACCGACATGAGCGCAGGGCTCGGCTTCGTCGCACTGGCAGCGATGATCTTCGGGCGCTGGCGCCCCTACGGTGCGCTGGGGGCGGCACTCCTTTTCGGCTTCGCCGAGTCGTTGCAGAGTGTGCTCGGGGTGCTCAACGTGGGGATACCCGCGCCGTTCCTGTCCATGGCTCCCTACGTGATCACCATCGCGGTGGTCTGCGGTCTGGTCGGTAGGGTACGGCCGCCGGCGGCCGACGGCAAACCCTACTCGCGCGAATAGGACGCAGCGGACCGGCCGTGGGGCGGGAAGAGCCCCGGTGACAGAGCGGTGGCCAAAGGGTAATTACCTCTTGCTGTAGTTGCCATCAGCGGCAAGAGTGGGCTACGAGACAGGAACCCCACAAAGGAGAAGCAATGCCCGAAACGACGCGTTACGACCATGGAGTACCGTCCTGGGTGGACATCGGTGTCCCCGATATCGCTGCCGCCTCCAACTTCTACGCCGAGTTGTTCGGCTGGCAACTGCAGGACTTGGGCGAGGAGTCGGGCCACTACAACATCGCCACCAAAGACGGCAAGCAGGTTGCCGGCATCAGTTCCGCGCAGGAACCCGGGCCGCCGCGCTGGGCGACCTATGTCAATGTCGAAGACGTCGACGCCGTGACCAAGGAGGTCGAGGCAGCCGGAGGCCAGGTGCTGGTCGCTCCCATGACCGTCATGACCGCCGGGCGCATGGCTGTTTTCCAGGACACCACCGGTGCGGTTATCTCCGCCTGGCAGCCCGCTGACCACGTCGGCGCGCAGCTGGTCAACGAGGCGGGTGCCTTCACCTGGTGCGAACTGGCAACCTCGGATGTGGGCAAGTCCAAGGAGTTCTACGGTGCTGTGTTCGGTTGGGGCTGGGGAGGCTCCGACGACTATGCCGAGGCCCAAGTGTCGGGCCGGACCATCGCCGGCGTGACTCCCAGGCGGCCCAATATGCCCGCCGAGGTGCCCGACATGTGGCTCGTCTACTTCGGCGCAGCGGACGTGGACGCCGACACCGAAAAGGCCTCGTCGCTCGGGGCCACCGTGGTGGTCCCGCCGATGGACATACCGGGCACGGGCCGGTTCTCGGTGCTCACCGACCCCGCCGGGGCCGCCTTCGCCCTCTTCAAGGGCTAGTCCCGGGGATCTCTCGGTACCCGTCACGCCCGGTCGGCTGGGCGGTCCCATGGTCTCCAGGTCACTAACTTGGGGCGAGTGGATGCCGCCGAGCCGGCCGGTGGCCTGCGTGTCGGCCGCCGGCTGGTCGTGCCCGAGAGCGAGCTGACCTGGCGCTTCAGCGGGAGCGGCGGTCCCGGCGGCCAACACGCGAACACTGCCAACACCCGTGTCGAGCTGACCTTCGACATCGCCCGGTCCGCCGTGCTGGGACCTCACCAGCGTGCCCGGCTGCTCGACCGCCTGGGGCTCGTGATCCGCGTCGTAGTGAGCGACGAGCGCTCCCAGGGGCGCAACCGGGAGCTGGCCCGGCAGCGCCTGGCGCAGCGGCTCGAGGAAGCATTGCGTGTGGAACGGCCGCGCCGGCCGACGTCGCCAAGCCGCGCCGCCCAAGAGCGCCGCCTGCGGGACAAGCAGTACCGCGCCGACCAGAAGCGCCAGCGTCGGCCACCCGCTCCCGACGCCTGACCGGCCGGGGTTACGCGACCTTGCGGGGTGAAAGTTCCAAGTTCCAAGGTCCAAGGTCCAAGGTCCAAGGGTGCTCCTAAAGGCTCCAAGAGTGGGGTGAAAGCTCCAAGAGTGCGCTCGAAAAGGTCCAAGAGTGGGGTGAAAGCTCCAAGAGTGCGGTGCGCCAGCCGAGTGTCCCTGACGTTCGCCCTGGTAGGCGCCTCGGCGACTCAGCGGACCGGGGCCCAAGACCGCCACTCTTGGATGTTTCAGGTCACTCTTGGACGTTTCAGGCCACTCTTGGACGTTTCAGGCCACTTCTGTGGCCGCCGGCCCCGGCACCCGGGCCGTGGCCGCCCGGGGTCGCTGGCACTCGGCAGTCGGACGGCTCCGGCCGACGACCGCAGCCTCTCGAGGCACCCTTAGCGCAGCGCCAGCCAGCCCGTGTAGGCGGCCAGTCCGAGCAGGACGAGCGCCGTCAGCTTGCGCAGCGCGCTCGCGTCCAACAGCCGCTGGAGAGCCTTGCCCCCGGTGACGGCGATGGCGCCGACTACGAGTAGGGCGGCGAGGGCGCCCATGGCTACAGAAAAGGGGGAGTGGTAGCGCGCCGCCAGGTTGGCGGTAAGGATCTGGGTGAGGTCGCCCCATTCAGCGACGAAGATCACGGCGAAGGCCCGCACGGCGACGCTGCGGCCTGAGGGGACGTTGGTGGCTTCAACTTCCTCGGGCCGGCGTGACAACCACCACGAGTAGCCAGCGCCTGCCAGGAACAGCACGGCCACGCCGGCGTTCACCACGCGGTGCGGGACGAGTGAGAAGATCGCCTCTCCGACGGCCGTAGCGATGATGACGTGCACGGCGAACGCGATGGCGGCACCCGCCCAGACCTGGATGGGCTTGCCCTGCGTGGCCATGAGCACGTTGGCGAACATGGTCTTGTCCGGTAGCTCGCCCAGGAAAATCACCGGGAACGTGACGAGGGCGACGTAGATGTCCATTCCAGCTGGTTGCCCGGAGCGCAGGGCGGAGGGGCGAACGGCAGCCTACTCGCAAAGGGCAGGCGCTCCAGGTCCTTGCATCCCTGATCGGCCGCCCCCCTACTACTAGCGTCGCGCTGCGTGAGCAGCGCCGTGGTCGACCTCGTGGCTCACATCGCCGCCGGCTTCGGTCTCTCCTACGCGCTGGGTTTCGAACGTCAGTTGCGGGGCGCGGTGGCCGGCAACCGCACCTTTGCCATGGTGGGCACGGCTTCCGCTGCAGTCACGGCCGTCGCGCATGTCTCCTCGCCTCAGGCCATTGCCGGCGTGATCACGGGCATCGGCTTCATCGGTGCCGGCGTGGTGTTCCGGGGCGCAAGCGGCTTTGTGCACGGGGTCACCACGGCGGCAACGCTCTTCACGGCCGCCGCGCTCGGCATCGTGGTGGGCTACGGGTACCTGTTCGTCGGCCTCTTGATGACCATCGCGCTGCTAATTGTCCTTGAGGTCCCCCACATACCGGTGTTGCGTTTGATCGACGCCCGCACCTACTTGCGCTGGGTCAGCCAGGACCCCGACATCGCCAGCGCGCGTGCCGACCTCCTCGCTTCCGACAGCCCCGCGCCGCCCAGCGAGCCCAAACGCACCGGGAGCAGCCCCGAAGGCGAGGCGCGGGCGTAATAGCGCTCGTTGCTGGCGCGCTCCTAGTAGCGGAAAGTCGGCAGATGCCACGACGGGGACGCTTCGATGACGCAAGAGCGACGGCTGGGGCCTCGTTGCGGGTGTGCGGGGAAGGCAGTGGCTAACGCGTCGGCGAAAGCGGCAGCTCGCGGGGCCGACCCGGGCGAGTTGTAGTGGATCCCGTCGGGCGTGAACCAAGAGGGCTTGACCAGTTTGGCCCAATCGAAGATGCGCATGTTGGGATAGGCCGGGCAGGCTGCCAGGAGGGCTTTGTCCCAATCGCGCATATTGGCTTCCGAGTACGGGCCGCTCGACAACAAGCTCTTCACGTTGACCCACATCACCTGGTCGTGCCCGATGACCGACATCATGCGTTTGACCCGCGCCGCCATGCCTACGGTGGAACCCACGTACACGTCGGCGGCGTCGTTGGTGCCCAGCGCGACGACCCAACAACCCTCGTAGCCGGCGCGGACCAGCGCCAGCGCCATGTCGTAGGCGTTCTGCTCCCCGGCCTCAACCGTCTCCACCACGGACGTGCCTCCCTCAATGCGCAGGATCACCTGCCTCACACCGACTCGGGCGTACTGCGCTGGCAGCCGTTGGGCCGCGTCGGGGAGGTACTCGGCCGAGACCAGGCTCTCCGAAGTCGAGTCGCCGATCTCGACAACCTGCCGGCAACTGGTCCGGAGCCGCCCGTCCTTGCTGTTGGTGCCCTTTCCGGATGCGCCGGCGGGCGGCGACGGGGTGGTGGGCGCCGTCGTAGACGCCACCGGGCGGGAAGAGGGCGTGGCCGGCTGCGCTGTACCCGTCGTGCTCGCATGGCCACCCCCCGCATGGCCACCCCCCGCATGGCCACCGCTGCCCCCGGCACCCCCTGGCTGTACAGCGGTGGTCGAGCCAGATCCATTCCTGAGCGGGTTGCCGGTGCTGGTCGGTTGCCGCTGGCTGGAAGACGTTTCAGCCGGCGGTGGCAGGCTCGTCGTCGTCGCGGCCGGAGGCAGGCTTGTCGTTACCGCCGGCGGGTCGACGCCAGGCCCCTCGGGGTCCTGGTTGGCCGCCGCCAGCGTGCCGGGGGGAGCGGCCGGCATCGCCCCGGCCAGAGAGAGGACAGCCAGGACGAGCGCGATGGGCACTGCGCTCAAGGCCGCCACCCGCCGCGGAGCCCTGCGCAGGAACTGCTGCAACGGCTCGCGCCCTTGCCGCGCTGTACGCGCCTGTGCCCACAAGCGACCGAGCGCTCCGCTGCGCACTGGGCTTTCGACGAACCGCCAAGACAGCTCGGCGAGCGCCAGCGTGGCGCCCACCTGTAGCAGCACACGAGGCATATCGGTGCCCTCGACGACAGTTGGCGTGGTCAGCACGATGACGGGGTAGTGCCAGAGGTAGATGGCGTAACTGCGGACGCCAGCCCAACGCAGGGGCCGCCAGCCGAGAACAGTGCCCAAGCGGCCGGCGGGATGGGACGCCGAGGCCACGACCAAGGCTGTGGCGAGGGCCAAGAGCACCAACCCGCCCCGGTACAGGAAGGCGGAGTACTCGGTGGTGAGCGCCACGAGCAGCGCGATAACCGCGAGGCCCACCATCCCCATCGCGTCGACCAGGAGACGCGCGCCCCGCACGATGCTCGCCTGGAGGCCCTTGCTCGGCCACACCATGGCCAGGGCAGCCCCGATCAACAGGGCGAAAGCACGGGTGTCAGTGCCGTAGTAGATGCGGGACGGGTCGAAGCTGGGGTGGTAGAGCACCGCCAGCTCGACCGCCGAGGCTGCGGCCAGGCCCATGGTGACGAGGGCGAGCGGCCAGAGCTGCTGCCGGGTGGCAAGCAGTCCTGGGCTCGATGCCGGCGCCGGCCGTGCCTGGCGCCACCGACGGCTCCACAGGAGCCCGAGCCACAACAGCCACGGCCACAGCAAGTAGAACTGCTCCTCCACGGCCAGCGACCAGAGGTGGCCGAGTGGTGAGGGCGCGGTGAAGCGGGCGAAGTACGAGACGTGCTGGAAGGCCAGCCACCAGTTGCTCACGTAAAAGGTTGCGGCCACGACGTCGCCTCGCAGCGCGCCCAACTGCGACGGCTGGGCCACGCCCACCCAGAGGCTGACCACCACGAGCATGACCGCCAGAGCGGGCAGCAGTCGCCGGGCGCGGCGCACCCAGAAGGTACGCAGTCGCAGGCGGCCCAGCGACTCCCAGGAGCCCAGCAGAAGATCGGTGATCAAGTAGCCGCTAAGAGTGAAGAACACGCCTACACCGAGCAAACCGCCGGGGGCCCATGAGAGCCCGAGATGGTAGGCGATGACTGCGGCCACCGCTAGCGCTCTCAGGCCGTCCAAGCCCGGCATATAGCGCTGGTCGCGTCCTTGGGGTTCTGGCATATCAGTCTTCTCGCGCCGTCAAATCGCCGTCCCCGGGGGAGGCGCGCACCGGCCCTACCGCGGAGGCCGTCGGCTCAATGACCCAAAGGTTACCCGCTGGGCGCAACGGTGGGACAAGGCGAAATTGCCGCACGGCCCTACAACTCTCCGAGCAGTCGCCCGGTTCCGGGTAGAGCCCTTGTATTTGGCCGTTTTTCCCCGAGACCGCTTGCTCAGCGGACCAGGTGGACGTCCACCGCTGACTGCAGTTCGGCATGCGAGAACGGGCGCCGGACGAACGACACGACGCCTCTCTCGAACGCTTCACGGGCACGGCTGTCGTGGGCGCTGAAAGCGACGAACGGCACACCTGCCAAGCGCGGCTCCCCTTGCAGTTCGGGGAGTATCTCCAGGCCATCCTCGACCCCGAGGTTGAAGTCCAAGAGCACCAAGCCGATGTCTCCTGAGCGCACGACGTCTCGGGCACTGGCTAGGTCGTGCGCGGCGACAACCTCGACTTCCAGGGCATCCAGGCACCAAGCCACCAGCTCGGCAATGCCGGGCTCATCGTCTATCACCAGGACCTGCCTCACGGTGCAGGCCCCAAAATAGACTCAACCTTGCGTGTAAGTGCAATAGGAGAGAACGGCTTCGTAAAGTAACCGTCTGCACCGGCTTCCTCGGCGTCGCCCAGGTCCTCGCTCTGCGCACGCGCCGTTAGCATCACGACCGTCGCCGCGCTCGTGCTTGGGTCGTGCTTCAGCTCGCGGCATACGTCCAGGCCCGATATGTCAGGCAACATCACGTCCAACAATACGAGCTCAGGCCGGTGCGCCCGGGCTAGTTCAAGCGCCTCCACTCCGGCCGTGGCCTCCAATATTTCGTACACGCCACTGTCGAGGGTCATGCGGACCAGCGTACGAACGCCCTCTTCGTCATCGACGATCAGCAGTTTTCTCATGGGGCACCCTCCTTCGTGCTTTGAAAGGCGAACGGCAGCCCGTTACCTCGCGCGCTCGGGGCGAGCGGCATCGAGAAGCTGAACGTGCTGCCTCGGTCGCGCTCGCTGTTCACCCACACTTGGCCGTGCTGCATCTCGATGAGGTTCTTCGTGATGTACAAGCCGAGCCCTGTGCCGCTCACCTTGCGCACCTCGGGGCGGTCGACGCGGGAAAACTTTTCGAACACGGTGGTGGTCTCCGGTTCGCTGAGGCCGATGCCCTGGTCGATGACCGATATTTCGGCATAGTCGTGCTTGCGTACGGCCGTGACCCGGACAGGCGCCGGGGGCTGCGAGTACTTGAGAGCATTGGTGACCAGGTTCAGGAGGACTTGTACCAATTTGTCCTTCTCTGCCGTCACGAGCGGCAGGTCAGGGGGGACTTCGTTGACGATCCGTTGCGCCCAGTCCGCAGAGGTGGCGACTTCGCCACTGCGGTTGGAAGCGACGAGGGCGATTACCTCACCGACCACCTCCGGCACGCTCACCGCGGCCAGGTCGAGCCGCAGCTTGCCGGCGTCGATCCGGGACACCGAGAGCAGGTCATCGATGAGGCGACCGAGGCGTAGCGCGGCGGAGTGTATGTGCTCGAGGGCTTCTCGCGAACGAGCAGCTCCCAAGTCATGACGGGCCAACAGCAGCTCGGTGAAACCCTGCACCATGGTGAGAGGTGTCCGCAATTCGTGCGACACGGTGGACACTAAGGACGACTTGAGCTGGTCGATCTCGCGTTCGGTCGAGATGTCCCGCAGCACGACGGCCGACCCGAGCAGCTCGTCGCCGGCGCGCAGCGGTGCTGCCGTCATGGACACAGGCAGGCGCTGGCCGTCCACGCGTCCTAGGTGCAGGTCATAGCCGCTCGTAGCGAGGATACGGCCTTCGCGGGCCGCCTGAGCGGCCAGCGAGCTCTCCCAGGAAATGGCTACACCCTTTTGGTCGTAGAGCTCCAGCGCTTGTTCCCAGCGCTTGCCGGCCGGCGCCCCCACCTGTTGACCGCACAGCAGCTGCAGCGCGGGGTTGCAGGTGAGCATCACTCCGTCGGTGTCAAACGTGGCAACCCCCTCGCCCACGCTCGCCAGCACCGAACCGGCCCGCTGCCTCTCCTGGCTCAGCCGCTTGAGCAGAGAGGCCACGATCGCTGCGGCGCCGATTGCCATGATCAGCACGATCAGCCCGATGGCGGTCACGCGCTCGGTCATGGCCGCCACCTGCGACGAGAGCACCGAGGCCGGTTCCTCGACCAGGACGACCCAGCCCGTGGACGGCATAGGCGAGTAGCCGATCAGCCGCTCGCCACGGAAACCGGGTACATCGCCGGTCATTGCGCCCGTGCGACCGGACAGCGCTCGCGCGAGGGCCGGCACCAATCGGTAGGAGCGGCTGGCGCTAGCAGCCGGTCCTAGGAACGCATGCCCAAACTGGTCGAACATGAGCACCTGGCCCCGAGCCGGCAGTTGGGCGCCTCCTACGAACTGTCCCAAGGACGCCGCCGGCAAGGTGGCGAGGAGCAGGCCGACCAGGCGGTGCGCGCTGTCCCGTACCGGTGCGGCAAGAACGGTGACGATGTCACCGGGCGGCTCTTGCTGCTGCGACGCCGGAGATATGTACGGTCGACCGGTACGCACGACGGCCCGGAAGAAAGCCTGCGACGCCAAGCTCTCGCCAACCTCGCCCGGCGCCTCGGGCCAGCGGGCATCAAGGCGGCCGCGTGCCGATACGAGGGCAAAGCTGGCGAAGCCCGGGTAGACGACGTGCAGTTCGGCGGCTAATTTGGCCTGTTCGCTGGCGCTCGTACGGGTGTAGACCGTGGACAGGCCGGGCTGGCCAGCCAGGTTGCTGATCAGCAAGAGCCGGCTGGCCAATGCACTGCCGAGCGCGCTGCTCGCCAAGCGGGCGGCGGTCGTCTCGCCGCTCTCTATGACGTTTACTTGCGAGTCACGGGCCGACACGACCTGCCACGTACCTAGGGCGGCCACGGCGGCCACGAACAGGGCCAACACCCCAAGGGCGGCGCGAGTCCCGGCAGTAGCGGCGCGCCGGCCAGGCCGCCGGTCCCAGGGGGTGCGCTCGCGTGCCCGGTTCAGTCTGTTGTGCACCTCGCGTCCCCCATGATCGGCATGAGGATGTCGCGGGGGATGCTCAAGAAGGCGTCCACGGCCACCGACCAGAACTGCGTGCCCGCACCGGCCCTCACCTCGGCTAGGGCTGCCTCGCACGGCATGGCGGGGCGGTACGGCCTTTCGCTGGTCATGGCGTCGAACGCGTCGCACAAGGGGAAGATCAAGGCGCCGAGTGGGATCTCGGTCTCGCGCAAGCCGCGAGGATAGCCCTTACCGTCCCAGCGCTCGTGGTGGGCGTAGATGATCTCCTGCGCCTCGGCCAGGAACTCAATGCCGTCCAGTATTGAACGGCCCCGGCCTGGGTGGGCACGCATGACCTGCCACTCGTCCTCGCTCAGCGGCCCGGGTTTATTGAGCACCATGTCGGGCACCATCAACTTGCCCACGTCATGCAACAGGAAGCCGTACTCGAACTGCGGGTCCATGGCGTGCTCCGGGGCCACCATGGACGTGAGCAGCATCCCGTAGCGGCTGACCCGCTGAAGGTGGCCGCCGGTGCACGAGTCCTTGGCTTCGACGGCCATGGCTAGGGCTCCAACCGTAGCCTTGTAGCTTCGCTCGAGCGCCGCCAGGGTCTCTCCCAGCTGGGTAGACCGGTCACGTTCGGCCTGGTAGGTCGAGCGGAAGTCGAGCGCAAAAGCATCCAGTTGGCGGCGCACGGCGGTCAGGTCCGCCCCTCGCTTGTCGAGGGCGCCGAGCATGCGCAGGCGCTCGAGCACGAGCGCCAGCAGTTCCGGGATGGCTCCGAGACGCCGCACTTGTGCCGGCGCCGGCGGTCCCGAGCTGGGGAGACCTATGACCATGAGCACGCCGAGCAGCTCTCGGTCCACTTCCAGGGGCACTGCCAGGTACTGCTCGGTTGTACCGCTCACGCGTTGGACCGGCCCCCGCGTCACCTGGGCGATCAACGGCTGCCGGGCTTGGGCCGCCGCCCTGGCCGCTTCCTTGAGCGGTCCCACCAGCCAACTGCTGGAGTCACGCAACGTGGCCACCGCCTCGAAAGCCCGTTCGCCGCCCACAGCGAAGACAGCACCATCGCTACCACGCAGGGTGGTCGCTGCTCGGCGCAGCAGGCCGGCGCACCGGGTCTTTGTGCTCTGCGCGGCTGAAGGTAACGCTGACAGGTCCAAGCGCCGCTCCGATGGCGCCTGCCTGGCCGTGGGCATATCAGCCTGCATGTCTCCCTCGCTCTACCTGGCCCTCGGCTCCTGCGGCTGAGCCCTCTTCCCTTCGCTCAGCTCACGTTAGGCGCGCTTCACAAACTGTGTTCAGTATAACGCTCAGCGTGTATTGGGCAAAGCGAAACCAGGACTACTCACGCCAGGCGCGGGCGCCGGGTGCGAGGCCTGGGCCGTGAAGTCAGTTCCCGGCCGTGAGGTCAGCTCCAGGCCGTGAGGTCAGCTCCAGGCCGTGAGGTCAGCTCCAGGCCGTGAGGACAGTTCCAGACGGTGGCCAGGAGCTGGCAGACGGCTCTGACCACGGCGTCCGCCGCGCCGAGGTCGACCCGGATGGTCACCGAACGGCTCGTGACCACCATCTCCGCACCCCCCCCGCCCTCGGGGCCGGCCCCCTCGTCAGTCGCCGAAGCTCGCAGCACCACGGCAGCCCCTTCGCTGGCGCGCGCCACCGCCAAACCGGCACGAGCGGCGATCCGCGCCAGGCCCGAGCGGGTGAGGTCGTCGTCGGTGTCGATGCGGACCCTCGGCGGCGCGACCTCCATGCACTCAGCTTCGCTAGCGTTGTGGCGCCCGTAAAGGGGTAAAATGCCTACACCCATCGAGCACCGCTCCGAAGAAAGTGCAGGCGCAGTGGTGGCTGGCCAAGGCGAACTGACCGCAAGCGCTGCGCCGCCGGTCGGGCGCGCCCGGCGGGCCTGGTCCACTGGCAACCGGGCTCGGTGGACGACAAGCAACGCGAGTGGCCCTGCGGGACCAGAGCTCGCTTCTGCTGGCCAGCGGATGTTGCGCGCCGAGATGCTTGTTTTCCTGGCCATTCGCGCCGTCCATTTGTCTCAGGCGGTGATCTCCGTGGCCAGCGCGCCCGCTGCCTACCGGGATGGGGGTGCTCTCGCCATTGGAGTGGCCGCCGTCGCCGTCGTCGAGTGCGCCCTCCTGCTCGGCATTGACCTGCGGCGCCAGGCCCACACGTTTTGGGTGGCACGAGCCGACGTCGCCTTCAGCCTCGTTGCATTGGTCGCATTAGCGGCCGGGACGCCTGAGGGGTCGCGCACGACGTCGTTGTTCTGGATGTTGCCGTACGCGGTCGGGGCGGCCGCGGGACTTGGCTTCACCGCCGTCGACGTTTCGGCGGTGGCCCTGCTAGCTGGTCTGTCCGGCGCCTACTTGGCCGTCAATGGTCCGGCCCTGAGCCATGGCGGCGGCCCGATGGCCACTGCGGTGATCAATGCTCTCAGCATCCCGAGCTTCTACGCCGTGGTCGCCGTGCTGGCCTACTTCGTCAACCGTTTTGCCGTGCGATATGACGAGACCCGGGACAACATGCTGCGTGCCGAGACGGAACTGGCGCACGACCGCGAACGCCGCCGCTTGGAGCGGTTCATCCACGACTCGGTCCTGCAATTGCTCGAGGCGCTGGCCAGCGGGCGCCAAGCCGACGCCGAACAATTACGCCGTTGGGCGGGCGTAGAGGCGCGGGCACTGCGGTCGCGCCTCGGGACCGGCCTGCCTATGACCAGCCTGGTCGAGGAGGCCAGGGGGGTGGCTTCGGAGGCCGAGCTCGCGTTCGGCTTGAGAGTCGAAGTCACCTGGGAGGAGCAGCTGCCCCAACCCGAGCTGCGCGTTGCGCAAGCGCTGATCGGCGCGGCGCGCGAAGCGCTGACCAATACAGCCAAACATGCAGAGGTCAAGCGCGCCACGCTGCGTGTGCAGGGCCGCGACGGCGGGGTGGAAGTCGTCGTCCGGGATGAAGGCTGCGGCTTTGACCCCACGGGCCCGTCCCCGGGCTTCGGTTTGGCCCAGTCGGTGCAGGCACGCATGGCCGAGGTCGGCGGGCGGGCTACCATATCGTCTACGCCAGGACTAGGTACGACAGTCAGGGTATGGGGGCCGCTCGGGTGACGGCTGTTGTAGTTGTCGAGGACCATCCGATCTACCGCCAAGGCTTAGCCCAGCTGCTCGAAGAAACGCCCGACCTGGAGGCAGTGGCGGTGTGCCGGAGCCTGGCCGAGCTCGACCGGGCCTGTTTGGCCCACGGGGTGGTGGTACTTCTCGACCTCCACCTGCCGGGAGAGGACGTCGGGGCGGCGATACCCGCTTTCGTACGCGCCGGCTGCCTGGTGCTCATTTTGTCCGCCTCTGTGGAACGCCAAGACGTCGTCGACGCCATCCAGGCGGGTGCACGAGGGTACCTCGACAAAGGCGCGGGTTCTCCGGTCATTGTGGAAGCCATCAGGACGGTGGCCGGAGGCGGGAGCTACATCTCGGCCACGCTGGCCTCGTTCCTACTGAACATACCCGGCACCCAGTTGACGCCGCGCGAGCGTGAAGTGCTGCGCCTTGTAGCAGAGGGAGCGAGCGACAAAGCGATCGCCCGCGAGCTCGGCATAACCATCAACACGGTGCATGCCCACCTCGACAGGATCCGCGAGAAGACGGGACGCCGGCGCCGTGCCGACCTCACCCGGCTGGCTTTTGAGGAGAAGATCTTCCCCCGATAGTGCCAGTTTGCCGGACAAGCGCCGGGCACCAGCCTTACTTCGGTTTGTTGAAGGTCATGGGCACCCAGCCCTCGAGCTTGCCAGCTACGTAGACCTCGGCGAAGTAGGTGCCCGTGGCACTGTAATCGCCCTTGGCGTACGCGGCGTACCAGTTGGTCTGAACCAAGTGCGATGACCATGTGTACTGGTATAAAGGCTTGTCCGCCGGCGAGAGCACGCGGAACTGGACCTGGGCCGTCTCGTCCTCGTTGGTGAAAACGAAAAAGACAAAGTCCAACGTGCACCGGCGGGCGCACGTCGTCCACGAGTTCGAGATGTCGTTGGAGGTAAGGCCTATACCGTAGGCGTCACCCCCCGGGCCGCCGCTTAGGGACGAACCCACGGCAAACGTCGCAGCTGGGAGGATCTCAGCCTGCAGTTGGAGCCCGGGGCCGGAGCGGGCTGGCCCCTGCCGGTCCGGGGCAGCCCCGGCGGCCAGGACAGGTCCGGTAGCCAGCATGCTCGCCGCACCAAGTACCGCGCAGGCG
>DATJST010000098.1:0-6674 GCA_035503975.1 Acidimicrobiales bacterium
TGTTTCCTCCCGACCTCGGCGAACGTCTCGCCACGCTCCAGACCGCCGGCTTCCCCGGACGCCGATTGACATTGGAGACGGCGTTTAGAGCTGTCTGTTACGACGTTGGGGCGGCCCTGGATCGGCTCAGGCCGACCGGGCCCCGTTCCTCCGGGTAGGCGCTGGTCGCCACTGATGCCCGGCGCGCTCATCCGTCCCCCATGGAGGCACCACTCGTCGGGGAGTAAAGGCCGGGCCGGCCGCTCGCTCCGAGCCATAGGCATTCCCTCCGGTCGAAGCGGCCACGGACGTACGCCGAGAGCCGCGGGCAGCCGAGCGCGAGTTTTACGACTCCGAGCTAAAGGACCGGACCTCCATCTTCCTGGGGTCGCCGACGCATAGTGACGACAAGACAGACCGTTGTCCCCTTACATGATATTTTATATCATCTCATATGTGTCGGAGGGGGGACTTGAAGGGTTACTCCCCTCCCCCTGGGGGGTTCATCGTCGGTCCCGAGCTGTGGCTGCCAGCGGCCTGACCAGCGCTATTAGCTCGCTCACCGGCAACTCTCGGCCGGCCGCTCCGTACGGTCCCCAAGGGGCACGCTTATCTAGCTGTCTTACGAGTAGCTAAGGTCGTGGGCGCGATACACGCCTCGGTTCAGCCAGCTTGCAGCGCCGTGTCGATGTCCTTAACGACCCAGGCTTTCTAGGACTTATTGCCGCAGCAGCTCCCACTGTCGGGCAGTAGCACCTTATGTGCTACAATGGGTCCGTGACAAGGATCGGAGTACGTGAACTTCGCCAGCACGCAAGCCGCTATTTGGATGTGGTGAAGGGAGGAGGGACGGTGGAGGTGACCGAACGTGGACGGCTCGTGGCCCTGCTTGTCCCGCCGAGCCCTGCGAGTTCGGCAAGAGACCGGCTGGTTACGTCCGGCCGCCTGTTGCCAGCCAGGGCCGCGTTCCGACTGCCTGTCCGCCGCGCCCCGGCCCAGAAAAGGCGAACGCCATCCGAGACACTCGCCGAGCTGCGCGACGAGCGGCACGCGTGATCTACCTGGACACCTCAGCGCTCGTCAAACTGGTGTTCGAAGAAACCGATAGCGCGGCACTGGCTCGATGGCTCCACGAGCGGAGCGACGTGCCGAAGCTCAGCGCCGAAGTAGCGACCATCGAACTGGTGCGCACCTGCCGCCGGTACGACGTGGCCGCCCTCCCCGCGGCCAGAGAACTACTTGCTGGGCTTGACCTTATCCCGCTGAGCGGCGACCTGGTTGAGAGCGCCGCCCTGACAGGTCCCGTCGAGCTTCGCAGCCTGGATGCCATCCACCTGGCCAGCGCCAGCGCGGTGGCCGAGGGGATTACCGCCTTCGTCGTGTACGACGTCAGGCTCGCCTCCGCGGCTAGCGAGCTCGGATTGCCGGTGGCATCGCCGGCCTGAAGCTGCCTACTGGTCGAGACCTACTCGGCGGCCATCACCGTTCCGGGCTACCTCGCCAACGACTTCCATTTCCAGAACCCTGACGCGAGCGGCGAGGAGAACAGCCCGCGGTTCGGAATGGCCTACGACATTGTCTCACCCGACCCCGCGCGCGCCTGGCCAGACACCGAGCACTCCCCCGCTCACAGAAGGCGCCGTTATCGCCCGATCACGGCGCTCTAGCCGACGAGACCGGTGCAAACCGTACTGTTGACGAGCCGGCTGGGTCGGTCGCCCTCGCAGACGAGCAGCATGCCAATTCGCCGATAGTAAGCGGCTCCCGTTCAGCACCATCATCGCCTCTGCCCACGAAGGTATGAAGCCCATCGGCTTCAGGCAGCGGCCGAGGGGGTTCCCTCTCGTTGAGCGGCGAGGATCAGGAAACGAAGGTCCTCGCCGGATCTCACGCAGTGGCCTTTCGATCCATGAACACGATGCCGCTAGAGGGGTTGGCTTCCTTCGCTACGATCTCATGGTCGACGAAGTCGGTGATGGCGTGGCCGTAGAGGTCGGGGTGAGTGAACCGAAACATGTGCCCGGTCGAGGCCAGCACCACCTCGCGGGCGTCGGACAGGCCGTCCAGCATCTCCTTGGCTGCCTTCGCGCCCACGAGCTTGTCATCCTCCGGCGTTATCACGAGAGTCGGGACCGTCACCCGGTTCAGTCGATCACGAATGTCGAAGTGAGTCACCGAGGTCACTCGGGCGGTATAGCTCCGACGCGGCGTGTTGTCGATGAACAACCTCCGGTAGTCGTTCTGTGTGTGGGGGATCGGAGCGGTGGCGTCGAACTTTGAGGCCAACTGGAAGGCGTGGAAGCGCAGCGTACCCTGGCGGTATAGCGGACCATTGGCGAAGCGAGACGCCTTGGCTGCGATCCCCTTCCACGCGGGCAGCGGGTTGGCGGCGAAGCCGCCTGAGAGGACGAGCCCGACGAGACCCTTCGGACTGCGGGTGGCCAGGGTGACGGCGATGACGGCACCAAAGGAGTCCCCGGCGAGGACGTAGGAATTGAGCCCCTCGACTTGGTCCGCGACGAAATCGGCATAGCGCTCGACATCGTTCAGGCCTTCGGGTAGCCGCATGTTGTGGATGTTCCGGCCTGCGAACGGCTCAAGCTGTCGGGCGTCCCACGGTGCTCCGGAGAAGCACGGGATGGTCACGATGGTCGGGTCAGGTGTGGACATGTCTGTCTCCTTCTTGTCTCTGGTTGGCTGCCACGGCTGTGTCACAAGCCGAATGCGGAACAGCGGGAATGCGCAGCCCCCGGCCGGGTTCGCATCGCCTTGATAGGGTCCGTTGCTCCCTTACCGTATGGCTTACGCTACATACCGTACGCCTTACGGTTACGCTTGTCAACATGGTGGTCGGAAAAAGCTCAGAACGGGTACCTCGCGGCACCCTCAACCGGGAGCGGACCGTCACCGCCGCGCTCGAGCTCCTTGACGAAGAAGGACTAGACGCTTTGAGCATGCCCCGGTTGGCGCACCGCCTCGGCGTGGGGACGATGTCGCTCTACAGCCATTTCAAGGGAAAGGACGACCTTCTTGACGCCGTTGTGAACCGGGTCTTCGAGACGATAATGCCACCATCGGGTCCCCGTGGGGATGTAGGCCGAGTGGTGGACAACTTTAGAGAATTTCGTCGTGTGGCGCTTCAGCACCCGGCGGTGGGCCGGCTGTTGGTCGAGCGCTTAACGCGGACCAGTACCGTATTGCGGAACCTCGAGGTTTCGTTGGGGATCCTTCGCGACGCTGGGTACGAGGAGGGCGATGCCGTTCGCCTTTACTACACGCTGTTCCACTACACCCTCGGGGCGGTCTTGTGGGCCGCGCCTCGCGGCACGGACGAGTATGCCGCAGCTTGGGCGGCGATCCTTCGGGGACTTTCGCAGGAGAGCTACCGGTTTGTACTCGACTACGCCGGTGACCTGGCCGGCGTTGCCACCGAGGAGCAGTTCGAGTGGGGACTCTCGGCTATTGCACGCGGTGCACCATCCGCTACCTAAAACGTAACGTCGCCGCCCGCCAGATCTACCGGGCGATCGTGGTGGACGTGGCCCCAATGCTCAAGCTAAACCGGGTCGAGAAGCCCCCGGACCTGCGCTCAGATCCCGGGTGCGGACCTTTGGCCACTCCGGCTGAAGAGCCTATAAGCAACTCACCACCTCGGTCCGAGGGCCGAGCGACTGGACACGCAAATTGCCTTCTGAACAACTAGAATGTTGTAATTATGGCAACGGCTGTGGACTTCCCTGGATTCGAACCACCGTTTAATACGATGACGTCCATGCCCACCCCCGCGTCGGCATCAAGCATGGCCACGATGCCGACCATGCTGTGGTGTTATGGAGGCACTCGTCTTCGGTCGGATGGGCCCGATGGAAGTACTGCGTGGGCGACAGCATGCTCTTACAATCACTATTTGCCCAAATTGAGTGCGTCCTCGCCGTCAACCAGCTCCACGTCATAACCGGACCAAGTCGTGGAGGAGGCGGCCCGAGGTACCCTCCTCGTCGGTGTCACTTAGCGCCGCGAAGACCCTGCCATTTATTTCTGCGATTCACGCTCTATGCATTGACCTTCAGCGATAAATATCGTTGTCGTGACTACGAAATCTGGCACCAGGGGGTCTGAGTCGAAGAGTACCGCTACGCCAGCGTGGGCAACGCGTCAAAAATGGTCATTTTTGTGCGCTGAGCGCGCCGGGCTAGGCCACGAGCGCTGGTGGTGACAAGGTGACCGAGCCTCCGGGGTCGACCGTGGCCTGCCAACCAAGAGCCTCTAAATCTGCCAGTTTTCGTTGGGCGAGGCCCTGGGTCGTGGGGGTGGAAGTGGTCGGGGCCGAGGTCGTGCTAATGGTCGCCGTGGTGAGGATGTGCCAGGCGGCTACGACCATGGAGGGGGCGCCGGCGACAGCGGCTTTGTTGGGGCGTCGGCGACGAGCGACGTGGCCGTACTGCGCGGCGAACGGAACCAACGGACCGTCCATGAGACGAGCTAACTTTCACGTCATTTCATCTGCCGGAGGGGGGACTTGAAGCGTTACTCCCCTCCCCCCGACGGCGTCATCGTCGGTCCCGAGCTATGGCTACCAGCGGCGTGACCAGCACTATCAGCCGACTCACCCGCGCCCCCGAAAATCAATCAACTCCTCCTGCTCACCACGGCCCGGTCCAGAAGGTCATTTGAAGACAAGGCACTACGGCTCGAACGCCGGTGGCGTCCAATCCTCGCCGCCGAACGTCCACGTTGGCAGGCGCACCCGAAGCATACGACGCAGTTCGACCCAGTCCTCTTCCGAGCTCGGAGCAAGCTCTTTTGGCGTGACGACGCCATCGGCCACCACGTAACCCCAGCGGAAACCGCACAGCGGTTCGACCACCGGCGTCATCAGACAGTCAGGCGTAAAAGTTAGGAACGACCTCGCCGTCCAATCCACGTCCTTCTCTGTGAAAGCAGGAGCGTCGAAGAGGACTGGGTCTATGCCAAAGGCGAGGTACGGGGTGTTCACCTCGCGTGACTGCGGCGGCACATCCGGCACGACCCACACCTTCTCGTCGGGGATGCCGCCTCGCGCTACCACGTAGTCGACAACTTGGACCCAGCCGAGGAGCGCGGCGTAACCCTCCCGCGGAAAGGATGTCTTGGCTTGGACCACTGGGAAGCCTCGGGCCACCTCGGCCCCGAAGCTGAGGCCAAGGAGATTGAAACCCCACCGCGCCGGGTCACTGTTCACCGAGTAGGTGATCGTCACGCGGCCTTCCGCGCCACGCAGGGCGAAGGCCATGGTCGCAGTGCGGGAGGCGCTGTCGGTCGGCACGCCTCTATCCTGCCTCGCGCCCGGTACATCAGCGACTGACCGAACCGGGACGTGAGAACGAGGGGATAGTCATGGGAGCGCCGTCCGGGGCAACGCCCACCACCTCGCCATTGAGGCCACATTGAGCCCGCGTCCATGTGATCTTCGGAAACGGTCGGGGCCCGGTGACCTAAGTCGGGCAGCGCGATGGCAGCGGATCTGCGAAACGGCATCGGCCTGCGACCAGAAAGTGTCACGGCAACTCGAGCGCGACGCCGTCCAACGAGGTCCGTCCCGGCCACATAGAGGACTGTGAGCGATTAAGCTTTCGGGGCCCAAGCGAGCAAGGCCCATACGCGGTGCGGGACAAGTAAGGTTTCGCCTGGGAAGCGCTGGGCAAGCATCGCCGCATGCTCGTTGTCGAAGCTCTCCACGGCCTCGGTGGGCAAAGACGCCGCCACCCCAGCGCTTGCTCTAATGCGGCCTCGCCACGTGGCGTGCGAGTAGGGCAACTTTATGTCGTAACTGAACGTTTCTATCCCGGTAAAACCAGCACCCGCTACGTCGGCTGCCCAATTCGGGTACATGCCACAACCGCCGGCCCCGCCCCATTTCGGGTTGTGTTGCAAGATAAGCGACTCTGTCGCCTCTGGGACGCTCCCGGGTAAGGGCAGCCAGTCGAGATGGCAGATCACGACGGCGGCACCGGGCCGGAGCACGCGGCGGGCTTCGCTCGCAGCCGACGGCCTGTCGAACCAATGCCAGCACTGACCTGCGCTGAAGACGTCATAGGCACTGCCGGGCAAGCCGGTCGCTTCGGCGGTGGCGACACGGTAGTCAACATGCACGCCTGCTTCAGCGTCGAGCTGGCGCGATTGGGTCGGTCATTTCCGGTGAGGGGTCAATGCCCACTACCCGGCACCCGCGCAAGGCGAAGTTGCGGGCGACAGTGCCCGTGCCCGTCCCCACGTCGACGACCTCCTGGCCGCTCCGGCCGATGCCGAAGGTCACGAGACGGTCGAACAAGGACTCCGGGAATCCGGCCCGGTGACGTGCATAGTCCTCGGCTGTTTTCCCGAACTCGATGGCCATTGGACGATTTACGCTACACGAGGGCTGCTCGCCGCGAACGGGTGTGGGCATTACATTGACGGCTCGCTCGACCAGATCGGGGCTTCCTGACAACGGGCCGTTCTTAGCTCTTGGCCGCGATCGAGTCCCTGGCGTGAGGCACTAGCCCCGAAAGGAACCACCGCCCGGTCGACAACCTGACTTTCATGTCATTTCATGTGTCGTAGGGGGGACTTGAAGGGTTACTCCCCTCCCCCCGAAGGCGTCATCGTCGGTCCCGAGTTATGGCTACCAGCGGCGTGACCAGCGTGTTCAGCCCGCTTCCCGGGGACAGCCGGCC
>DATJST010000099.1:0-5401 GCA_035503975.1 Acidimicrobiales bacterium
GGGCCTAAGCCCCGAACCGTTCAGAGCGCATACTCCTCCCGAGACGCTCCTTGACCTTCGTGCCCGCCTGCGGGCGACGCGTTGGCCGGACGCACCGGAGGATGCCGGGTGGTCGCTCGGGGCTGACCTCGCCTACCTGCGCAATTTGGTCGCCTATTGGGCGGAAGATTTTGAATGGCCGGCGCACGAGGTGGCGCTCAGCCGGCTGCCCCGCTTCCGCGTGGCCCTCAGCGGCCGGCAGGTCCACTTCGTCCATGTCCGCGCCGCTGCGCCAGGCGGTCCGGTCTTGCCGATCGTCCTCAGTCACGGTTGGCCGGACTCGTTCTGGCGGTACGTGAAGGTCATCCCGCTCCTTACCGACCCGGGCGCGCACGGTGCCGACCCGGCCGACGCCTTCGACGTGGTCGTGCCCGATATGCCGGGCTACGGGTACTCCGACCCCCCCGCCGGCCCACCCCTGGACTCCATCGCCGTCGCGGATCTCTGGGCGGACCTGATGCAAGTCCTCGGTTACGAGCGCTTTGGCGCCGCGGGCGGGGACATTGGCAGCCACGTGAGCCGCTACCTCGGGCTCAACCATCCGGACCGGGTCCTCGCCGTCCACCGTACCGACGCCGGTGTACCTGTGTTCTCGGGCAACCCGGCCGACCTGTCGCCCGAGGAGCGGGCTTTCCTCGGGGCGGCGGCGGCGTGGGGCGCCTCCGAGGGCGCCTATGTCGCCATGCACCGCACAAAGCCGCAGACTGCCGCCTTCGGGCTGACCGACTCACCTGCCGGGCTCGCCGCATGGATCGTAGAGAAGCTGCGGGCGTGGAGCGATTGTGGTGGTGATGTCGAGCGGCGCTTCACGAAAGACGAGATCCTCACCAATGTGATGATTTATTGGCTGACGGGGACGATCGCGTCGTCGATGCGCATGTACCACGCCAATGCCGCCATCCCGCCGGCCCAACACGCTCGCCGGGTCGAGGTGCCGTCGGGTTTCTCGCTTTTCCCCGGCGACATCGTCCGCCCGCCGCGGGCCTGGCTCGAGCGTACGACCAACCTTGTGCGTGTGACCGCCCCCGAGCGCGGAGGCCACTTCGCACCATTCGAGGAACCGGAGCTATATGCCGATGAACTGCGGGCCTTTTTCCGTCCCTACCGGGCGATTGCCGCAGGTTGAGGGCGCCCGGTCCGCCTATTTGTGCTTTAGCTCACAGCCTTCTTGACCAGGGCGACGACCTTGGCCTCGTTGGCCGCGGTCAGCTCCATCAGTGCAAAATAGGTCGGCCAGAAGGTGCCGTCGTCGAGGTGGGCCTTGTCACTGAACCCGAGCGTGGCGTAACGCGTCTTGAATTTCTGGCTGCTTTGAAAAAAGCAGATAACATTACCGTCTTTGGCATAAGCGGGCATGCCATACCAGGTCCGCGGCGACAGGTCCGGGACGCTGTCCCTGATAATGGCATGTAGCCGCTCGGCCATGACGCGGTCCGACTTTTGCATCTCGGCGATCTTCGCCAGGACCTCGCTCTCCCCGTCCTCTTTGCTCGCATTTGAGCCGCGGCGCGTAGCCGCTCTGACTTCTCGGGCCCGCTCCTTCATCGCCGCTCGTTCCTCGCCCGTAAACCCTCCGGACGCCTGGTCGCGAGGGACAGAACGGGACTTTTGGGCGCCCTTTGCCGTTCCGTTCGCCTTAGCCATCACTGTCTTCTTTCCACAGCGGGAATGTTACAAAACGCGGTCAATGCTAGCTAATGATGACGGGCAAGCTGTTCGGGACATCCGCGCAGATCGGCAGCACGGCACCCGGGCACGGCTATTGCGGGGCGTCGCCTCCATACGGAATGCCTGCTTGCCGGGGCCCAGCCGCCACAACCTGCGTCAGTGCGGCGAGGGTTGCCGGCCGGTGAGCTGGTCCCCGCTGCATAGTGAAGCCGCAGGCACCGAAACGACCAGGGTCAGTGGCCAGCCAGTGGACGCTGGTGCCCCGGGTGGTGGGCTCTGCACATCCACTGTGCCCGGCGGGCTGGCACCGTCGAGCAACTCCGCGTTCAGCAGGAGGGCCAACCGTAAAGCTGGGCTTGAGCTTGAACGAGACGGTGCGCCAGGCCCCCGCTCCATACTGGGTTCAGCCACGAACTGTACGTGGGCGTGAAATGCATGTGGAAACGGGGGTGGCGTACCAGCCAGCGCTGCACCGCCACTGTCTGAGTGGCCCAGCGCTCCAGCTGGGCCAGGTGCTCGTCGCGGGCAGGTGTGGCGCAGCTCGTGGCAAGTCGCGTGCTCGAGCCCGGCTCGCGCCCGAGCAGCTGCTAGGACCTCGTCCAAGCCTTCGGCAGAGAGAGGCTCGCCACGGCGTGGCCCCTTGAGAACGACAAAGACCCTGTCCGTACTTCGGTCTTTGGGCCGCCCTTCGTGGAGGTGGTCGGCGACCTCGGCAAAGAGACGCCCCAGAAGCGGGGACGACCCTTTGGTGGCCTCCCTTACCTTCTGCGACGAAAATGCGGCGTTCGGCGACCCAGATGTCGCCCAGGCGCAAGCCGGGCACCTCGCAGCGGCGCAAGCCGACGAGCACCATGGCGGTCACCATCACCCGGTCGCGATGGGTTCGCAACGCAGCGAGCAACCTGTCGACGTCGGCGGGCGCCAGCACTTTGGGCAGGGTGCGCGGCGCCTTAACCAGGGGCACCGTGCGGGACCTCTGTGCCCCTCCTTGCCGTCTAGTCGCTAGCCCTCGCGGCACAGGGTTGGCATTGACGGCCGTGTCCCCCCTGGCCACCAAGTACGAGGAGAGACCCGACACCGTGACAGTCGTCTAGCGATTGTCGGTGCCGATAAACCTGATTGGCGGTCTGAGAGGCGGACGACGGAACGGTCACCGCGCTGGTGTGGCCAAGAACTCGAAGACATCGCCTTGGGCCAGCGGGGCGCGGGTCGTCGTCGCTACTACGAAAGTGGCAGTATTGTAATATGTCCGTATGACAGGCAAGCAGAGGCTGTCCGCCTCCGTGGACGGCGAGCTGCTCCGCGCCGCCCAGACAGCCGTGGACGAGGGACGAGCCACCAGTATCAGCGCATGGGTCAACGACGCCCTTCGTCTTAAGGCCGAGCATGAGCGGCGCATGCAGGCCCTCGACTCCTTCCTGGCCACCTACGAGGCGGAGCATGGGGTGATCACCGAAGACGAGATCGACGAAGCAGTCCGCCGGGCCCGGTCACGGGCCACGGTCGTCCGGCCGGCACCAGCCAAGTCCCCTCGCGGAGCGGCATGACCCTGCTCCTCGACACCGGAGCCTTCCTGGCGGTCGAGCGCGGGGACCGGGACGTCGTTGCCCTGGTGAAACGCGAGCGGTTGGCCCAACGCTCGCCCCTCAGCCATGGCGGCATCGTCGCCCAGATCTGGCGCGGCGGCTCGGGTCGTCAGGCCGAGGTGGCACGCTTGCTGCGCGGGATCGACGTAAGGGCGCTCGACGAGGAACTAGGCAAGAAAGCGGGCGTGCTCCTGGGCCGCAGCCGAGCCGAAGACGCAATCGATGCCGCCCTCACTTGCCTTGCCGCCGACGGTGACGACATCATCACCTCGGACCCCGGGGACTTCAGGGTCTTGGCCGAAACCGCGGGCGTCCACGTCGACCTGGTGCCGGTGTGACGATGTGCTGGGGGCGCAATGGTAGCGTGCTCGGCCTCCAGCGCCGCAAGCAGGGCGAGGTCGTCGGGGCGCTCCGCCAATGCCTTTTCCATGACCGGCCAAAGTGCGTCGTCCTCGGCGCCGTGGTGCGCGTGCAGGTAGGACTTGAACATCTTCCAGCCCCGCGGCACTGGCCATCATGTGACGGGGTCTTCGGTCTTGGCGGCGACACGGGCGATATGGCCGAGTTCGCGGCGCAAAGCCTCGTGCATGGCGGACATCATCCGAGACGGCTGCATGGCCGAAGCGCCTGAGCTGCTCCAACTGTTCGCCACCGGCGGTGGAGGGGCTCCGCAAACCGAGGCAGCCAATGAGGCGTCGGCTCAGGCATCGCTGCAACGCGTCCGTCGAACCAGCAGACTTGCGGCCCAGGCGCAGGAACGGTTCGCCGTTGCTGCGCGATCTGCTCGCCGCGGTGGCTGCAGTTGGCGCGAGATCGGGACCGCCGCGGGCATCCCCTACCAGACCTTGCACCGTCGGTTTTGTCAAACCCCGACTAGCGAAGGACAAGTGCCGGGTCGCCGTTTTTAGCCTCCAGGGTCCTGGGCGCCACCCTCGTCGGGGGGCTCCTCGCCCGCCACCCGGCCTGCATCGCTGACGCCTGTGACAGCTTTTCTATTTGTGCCGGTTGGTCGACTGATGCAGCGGCACTATTGAAACCGGCTCGGCGAGCGCTGCCATCGCTCGGGCAACGGCCTCGTCTCTTTCTTCGGTGAGGCGTTGCTAGCGCAGCGCGGCTGCCGGCGTGGAGTGGCCGGCGCGGTGCATCAGTTCGGCAATAGTGGCTCCGGAAGCGGCTGCCCAGGTGAGCGCGGAGTGCCTGAGATCGTGGGCACGGTAGGAGAGACCAGTGGCTTTGAGCGCGGGGAGCCACACACGCTGGCGGAAATGGACACGACTGAGATACCCAAATAAGCACCATGGCCGGGTACGGTTCGGGCACGGCGGAAGCGAGCGCCTCGACTTCGGCGACCGTAGGGACCGCTTGCTTTTTGACCGGTTCCTTCGAAGCGGGATGTCCCGTCTTTTTGGTGGACAGGAACGTCAACGCATCGGTTTTGGTTGCGAAAGTCTCGCGAGCTACGTGCCGCTCACCCTCGTGCCAATAGCTGGCCTGCCACCGGCCCGACGGCAGTTTTCGAACCACTCCCGAAGTGGCGCCGCTTGGGCACGTGGGAAGGTTACCCGCTCGCGCACGATCGCGCACGCAACGCGCACGAGGAGTCCAGCACTCGTTCGGAGGACTCCGCCACACTCACCCTGAACAGGGATTTCTTTGTCGGGGAGGCGGGACTTGAACCCGCGGCCTCCTGCTCCCAAAGCAGGTGCGCTACCAACTGCGCTACTCCCCGTCCGCTCGGGTGTGGCGGTCAAGCGGTAACGGTACCCACAACCTTATTAGTGGCGCGCCTTCTTAGAGCGCCATATTGAAGTGGCCCGGCCGTCCCGGGAGCAGCCGCCACAGGAGAGTTACGGCCTTTCTGGGTACGGTCGGCGTTTCTCGGCGCGCTTTTCGCCATTTCTAGGCCTGGATCGCGCCCAGAAGCGGATCCTGCACCGAGAAACGGTTCATATACCCGGAAGCCGGTCATGCAACCAGAACCGGGCGGAAAGCCAGCGCCCGAAGGGCAATGGCCCGCCCCAGGCGCCGAACGGGGCCGGGTTAGGCCGGGAGGCGACGAGATGTCGCGCGCTCGATGGGAAACGTGAGCGTGCGCCGCTACAAACGAC
>DATJST010000100.1:0-27276 GCA_035503975.1 Acidimicrobiales bacterium
TCGCGCTGGCTGTCCTGGTCGAGCTGATGCGCCGCGAGGGCTTCGAGCTGACCGTAGGCAAGCCGCAGGTGCTCACCAAGCTCGTCGACGGCAAGGTCTACGAGCCGGTCGAGCGGGTTTCGCTCGACATCCCCGAAGAGCACCTGGGCACGGTCACTCAGCTCCTTGCCGGCCGCAAGGGGCGTATGGAGCACATCGTCTCCCACGGCAGTGGGTGGGCGCGCACCGACTGGTTGGTGCCCTCGCGAGCGCTCATCGGCCTACGCACCCAGCTTCTGACCGAGACCAAAGGCACTGCTCAGCTGCACCACGTGCTCGATGGCTGGGAGCCTTGGGCGGGAGAGATCCGCACCCGCCAAAACGGCTCACTGGTCGCCGACCGGCGGGGCAAGACGGCGACCTATGCCCTGATCAACCTGCAGGAGCGGGGTTCACTGTTCGTCGGGCCCGGCACAGAGGTGTACGAGGGGATGATCGTCGGCGAGAACGCCCGGCGCGAGGACATGGACGTCAACCCGACCAAGGAGCGCAAGCTGACCAACATGCGGTCATCGACCGCCGAAGAGCTGGTACGCCTGACGCCGCCGCGGGTTTTGTCGTTGGAACAGGCCCTGGAGTTCCTCCGCGAGGACGAGTGCGCCGAGGTGACCCCCGAGTCCGTGCGCCTGCGCAAGGTGGTGCTGGCCCAGCCGGACCGCGCCCGGCTGCGCTCGCGAGAACGCGACCAGCCCCGCCCAGCGGACTGAAGCGGCCCGCGGCCGGGGGCAACGAGCTTTGCCGGGCTCGGCCGCGGTGGTACTCCAATTGTTATGGCGGTACAAGAAGTCGGGGCGCGCCCTCGGTAAATGCTCTGGAAAAGCTGGACGAGCGCGCCCCAACTTCGCTAATGGTCGCTGAGGGCCGTCGCGACCATCTGGGGCCCCTTTTCCGTTATGGCACGGCGGATATCGGTCCCGCACCAAGGCTTGGCAACCTGGTACTGGGCTGCCCTGGGCGATAGTGTGCCCGCCCTTTGTGCGTGGTCGGCGCGAGCCTCGTTCCTACTGCAGGCTGACGTCGGGCGGGTAGTAAGAAATAAGGGACAATTTCCCACCCTGGCGGCGCAGCACGCGCTTCCACAGACCGGAGGGGTCGTCGCTGAAGGCGTCCTCGTCTCGCGAGTCGACCACCCACCACGCGCCTTCGCCGATCTCGCCTTCGAGCTGCCCCGACCCCCAACCCGCATAGCCGGCGAAGATGCGCAGCTTGTCCATCCAGGGCCCGACGAATGCGGGATCCGCCTCCAGGTCGACGGTGCCAAGAGTACCTTTCAGCGGGAGGTAGCCGGCGTCGGGCACTGACACCTCTGATTTCACTTGCGCGAGGCAGATCGACCCTGCGCTTACGGGCCCGCCGACGAACACGACCGAGGGAGCTGTCGCCAGATCCTCCCAGGCCGGCAACGGCGAAGAGACAAGCGTAGTGCTCGGTCGGTTGAGCACCAACCCCACCGCCCCCTGGTCGCCATGCGCCAAAATGAGCACGACTGTGCGGACGAAATTGGGGTCCAGGAGCCGGGGGGAGGCGACCAACAGCCTGCCCTGGAAAGGCCCGGTCGTCTCGGACATGTCCTACATCTTTGCTCGCGTACAGCCCTAGCACCACGACAGTCAACCTCCGCGCCTTCGCCAGCCGCGCCATCGAGCTGAAAGAGCAGGTAGTCTTGCGACTCGCAAGCCCGAGCCAACGTTCCTGGAGGCAGCACGACTCATGCGCGCCGTGACCGTAATCCCGCTCAAGGCCAACTCAGTCGACCTGACCGAGCTCCCCGAGCCCCCCGCAGAAGATGGCCCCATCCTGGTCAAGACCAAGGCCGTGGGTGTTTGTGGCACTGACATCGAAATCATCAACGGCGACTACGGCTGGGCGCCGCCTGGTGAGGAACGCCTGGCACTCGGCCACGAATCCTTGGGCGAGGTGCTCGAGGCGCCGGACGCCTCGGGGTTTGCCCCCGGCGACCTCGTCGTGGGCATCGTCCGGCGCCCCGACCCCGAGCCCTGCTACAACTGCGCGGTCGGCGAGTGGGACATGTGCCGCAACGGCAAATACACCGAGTGGGGTATCAAGGCGCACCACGGCTACGCGCGTGAGCGGTACCGGATCACTCCCGACTTCCTCGTGAAGGTCGCACCCTCGTTGGGTGACCTCGGCGTGCTGCTCGAGCCGACGACGGTGGTGGCCAAGGCGTGGGACCACATCAGCCGGCTCGGTGCCCGGGCGCGTTGGGAGCCTCATGTCGTGCTCGTGACCGGCGCAGGGCCCATCGGCCAGCTGGCCGCCCTCTTGGGCGTGCAGCGGGGCTATGAGGTGCACGTGCTCGACCAGGTCACCTCGGGCGCTAAGCCCCGACTAGTGACGGACCTCGGCGCCACATACCACCAAGGCGACCTAAAAGCGACGGGGTTGGCACCGGACATCATGATCGAGTGCACAGGTGTGGGCCAGCTCGTGTTCGAGGCGATGGACATCATGGCGCCCAACGGCGTGCTCTGCTTGACCGGGGTGTCGTCGGGCGGGCGCGCGCTCGGCATAGACGCGGGAGAGCTCAACCGGCACATGGTGCTCGAAAATGACGTGGTCTTCGGCTCCGTGAACGCCAACCGCTCGCACTATGAAGCGGGCGCCGATGCCCTCGCCAAGGCGGACCTGGCCTGGCTTGGGCGGCTCATCTCCCGTCGCGTCCCGCTCGACAACTGGCAGCAGGCGTACCAGCGCCAGCCGGACGACGTGAAGGTCGTGCTGCAGTTGAGCTGAGCCCGGCACCGCGGCGTGCCTGGAGCAGGGCTCAGGCGCCGCGCCCACGGGGGTTGAGCACGGCGCCCGAGGTCACGACCGGTAGGAGTACCGGTCGGCCGGTGCGGGAAGGTCGCGTGCCACGCCGACACGTGTGAGGACCTTCACCTGGACCGTGCCCGCGCCATGCGCCGGAGCCCGCGCCAGGACCAGGCGGGCGGACACGGCCCGCACTTGCCCGGCAGGCACATCGCCGAAGTACACGGACTGGACATTCACCAAGCCTTGTCCATCGATCGACACCCAGTTGCCGCCGCGGAGCGGGCCCGTGCGCGGCGAGACGCTCGTGACGACGGCCGACGCCGCCGCGTTGGCTACCACGCCGGGCACCTGGGGCGGCCCGCTCGGTGGAGGCCGCACCGGCCGAGGGACGGTGCCCCCAGGAGTGGCAGGTTTGCCCTTGGGCACGCGCCGGGCGAAACGCTGCGGGCCGCCAAATGTACCTGATCGGGTCACGGCGGGGGCGTTCGCGTTGACAGAACCGTGTGGCTGGCGCAACACCCCGGGCACGGCGACAGCCACCAGGACCAACACCGCCGCGGCAACCGCAGCGCCGCTGGCTACCCGCCACCGGCTCACTAAGCGGTAGCCCCGGCGCCGGGACGGGGCGCTACCGAGGGGTGCGGGCTGGACATTGCCGTCCTGCTCGCTGGCCGTTGCCTGGAGCAGGCTGCTCTCCAGCCGGTCGCGGACCTCCGCCGAAAGCGTGCGGGGCAGTCGTTGCCCGTCCTCCAAGTCCCCGGCCGGCACCCGCTCCGCGGCGGCGTCGGCGGTAGCTGCCTCGCCATGGAGCAGTTGCTCAGCCGTCCCGTCCTCGAACGCGTCGGCCAAGGCGGCCTGCAGGCGAGCCCGCAGTCGCGCCGGCAGCGGCCGCGCCCTGTCGGCACCGACCAAGAGAAGCTCGGGGTGCTCGCCGTAGCCGCCGCTACCCCTGTTGTCTGTGCGTTCAGGCACCTTGGTCTCCCAACTGCCGGCGTAAGCTCTCGCGTCCCCTCTGGAGCAGCGACTGCACCTGGATCCGGCTCCGGTTCACCTGGCTCGCGATGTCCTGGACCGGCAGGCCTTCCAGGTACTTCAGTACCAGGACCTGGCGTTGTAGAGCGGGGAGCCGGCCGAGGGCACGCACGACCTCGTCCTGACGCTCGACCATCTCGGCCAAGGAGTGGTCCTCGTCTCTGGCGACTTGGCCGCCTACCAGTTGCAAGGACCGCCGCGCGACTTCAGCCCGCCGCTCCTGCTCGTAATACCGGGCCAGCCGGCGCCGGGCGATGGCGCACATCCAGGTGGACACGGCACTCTCACCCCGGAACGTGCGCGCAGAGCGGACCGCCTCCAGCAACGTCTCTTGCAACAGGTCTTCGGCCGCAGCCTCTGATCCACCGACCCGGGCGAATATGAAGCCGTACACGAGGGGCGCGACGTCATCGAGCAGCCAGCGCACCGCGTCGGCCTCACCTGCATGGGCCGCCGCCAACAGTTCACGGTCGGTCCTTACCGACGACTGGCGCCTTTCGCCCGTACTGGGCTGATCGGAGCTCACGCCGCGGCCGTCCCAGCTGGGTACGGCATCCACGCGACCCGGCCCAACGAGCTCGTGCTGCTCTCCATCACGCCCTGCTCAGAGAGGGTGAAGATGTCCGGCCCGACCACCACGGCGCGTTCGATCTGGGGGTAGTAGTGGCTGCCCCCAGCAGCTTCTTGGGGCTGAGAGATAACCCCCTCATGGTTTAGCGCGCCCGACGCGCTCACGCCCCACACGTCGGCATAGCTGGACGGCTCGGCGCCCGTACCCAAGGACACCGGCAGGACTAGGGCCCGGCTCTC
This sequence comes from Acidimicrobiales bacterium, assembly GCA_035503975.1. Lineage (GTDB taxonomy): Bacteria > Actinomycetota > Acidimicrobiia > Acidimicrobiales > Palsa-688 > DATJMJ01. The sequence continues at coordinate 4,657 of DATJST010000100.1, forward strand.
GGGCCACCAGAGCAAGGCGTGCCGGTCGCCCGCAGCGATCGACGTGGCGGCCGGCCCCAGGTTTTGGCGAGAGCCGAGCGCGGGGTGGTCCGCGTTGGCCACGTTGTACACCGCCAGCTGCAGGCCCGCACCCTGAGCGGCGGGCCCGGAGCCGGAGGATTGGCCGGTGGAGACGAGCAGGCCACCTCCGAGGCTTTCGAGAAACGAGGCCGAGCCCGGTGCCGGGACATGACCACCCGGCGCCAAGGCCGGATGAGCCGGGTTGCTGAGGTCGATGACATAGAGCGCGCCGGAGCGCCCTGAAGTGAGGACATAACCGAGCGAGCCCTGGAAAAGCACCGCCGCGATCTTCGTGCCCGGGCCGAAGCCGGTGAGGCTGCCCACCGAGACAAGAGAGCCCCGGCGCGGCTCCAGCAGGCTGATCGTGTTCTCCGAGCGCCCCGTGGTCACGACCGCCGCATCGGCAGGCGGTACGGCATTGGCGAGCGGTACGGCATTGGCGAGCGGTAGGGCATTGGCGAGCGGTAGGGCATTGGCGAGCGGTACGGCATTGGCGAGCGGTAGGGCATTGGCGAGCGGTAGCGGTACTGCCGACAGCGTCGACGTGGCGACGCGGAGGTAACCGCCGAACTCGGACATGGCGTACGGCCCGGAGACCGTGCCGGGAACGCTGCCCGAACCCAGGTAGCGAGGCTGGGCAGGGTTGGATATGTCGAACTCGTAGATGATCGTGCTCGTTGTGGTGACAACCGGCACTGGGGACATTTTCGTGCCGCTGCCAGCACGAGCGGCAGAAGCCTCAATACCTGGCGGCGGCGCGGCGGGCATCGTGGGCAACCCGCCCTGTGGGCACGCATGGGCCGGGCGCGGCGAGCAGCACTGAGCGCAGCATGGGAGGTCCCCGCTGGCAGCGCACGGCCATCTGACTTGAGGGTTTGCCGCTATGTACACATTTGTGCTGCTCACGTACACCGTTCCCGCTCCTGCGGGGACCGTTACCTCGGCCCCCTGGGAGCCGGACGCCGGGTCGAACGAGACGACCGATTCCGTGCCCGCCCAAGCGACGGGGAGGGCTGCTGGACCGGCTCCGGCGGCGACCCCAGGTGGCGGGTAGTAGCGCGGCAACCCGCTCAGCACCAGGACAACATGCCCGCCAACCATCCGCGCCGCCTGCAGCTGACCGCGGAAGCTGAATATTCGCGCCACTGCCGGCACCGCTGGGTCGGACAAGCTCACCACGACCGCGGTCGTTGTGGCCCCGAGCGGCTCCAAAGGGGCCGCTGTGCTTGGCCTCGGCACAAGCGCATCGGCCCTCCCCTCGAGAGGCGTCCTCCCCGCTGTGCTCGTCGTCGGCACAAGCGCATCGGCCGTCCCCTCGAGAGGCGTCCTCCCCGCTGTGCTCGTCGTCGGCACATGTGCATTGGCCGCCCCCTCGAGAGGCGTCCTCCCCTCGGGCTCCGGCTGGGCCATTGCCGGGATCATCGGGCCACCCGGGTTGAAGTACCCCGCTGGCATGCCCGGGCGACCGCTGAGCTGGGCGGGGGCAGCAACGGCCGCGGCACCTACCACGACGGCTTCCTGCCCGTCCAGGAAAAGGCCGTTGGCCGACGCGAGCTGCGGTAGGGGCACGAAACCTCCGAGCGCCGGCGGCTCGGTCGACACCTCGACGACCTGCACGCCCAGTGGTTGTTGGCGCAGCACCGCCATGACCGTCCCGTTGGTCTTGACGCTGTCCGGCTCGTCGACCCCTGCCTCCTGGTCATCGGTGGTGGAGTAAGCGCCGGCGATCGCGGTCGTCGTGGTGGTGGCGTCGGCGGTCAGCGCGCTCGCCGCGGCGCTCAAGCGCTCCGACGGCATGCCGGCGGGCGAGGCGGGCCCGTTTGCCCCTGGCCGAGGCCTTTGGCCCGCCGCATAGGCCGAGCCGTCGTCGTGGCTGGTCCGGGTTGCACGGCCGGCCCCGCCACCACCGCCTGCGCCGCATGCAGAGGCGACCAGAGCCAGGGTGACCGCCAGCGACAGGGCCCGTGCGGCGACGGCGGGCCCGCTCGGGCCGGTAGTCCCTCGCCCCCTGATTGGCATCGGCATCACCTTCGACTACCTTCAAGCTGTTGCTGGTGCGGCGCGCGCCAGTGCTGTTTCAGTCTGGTTAGTGACGCCGCCGCCGAGGTATCAACCGGCGGGCGAAGATTGACCCGCAAAACGGGAGGCCACAGCGTCGGCGGCTACAGGCAGCCGGCGGGGTTCCCGGGCTGCGGGCTGGGGGGCTGCGGGGCCGCCGGGCTGTCGGCAGGCACCGAAAAGCTCCAAGAGTTGGGCTGAAACCGTCCAAGAGTGGGCTGAAACCTCCAAGAGTGCGCTGGCGTTGTCCGGCTCCGCAGACATTTGGCCTGGTCATCCCGCTGATCGTCGCCAGCCGACAAGCAAAACGAGGCCACTCTTGGAGGGTTCATGCCACTCTTGGACGTTTCCCGATCCACTCTCGGAGGGTTCATGCCGCTCGGGGAGTATCCAGAGCGGCACTCGGACGTTCCGGGGGCGCAGAGCCCCCCGGGGCACCGACCTACCGGTCGCCCGCATCACTCGGTAGCGATCGCGGCAAGGATGTCCAATCGGGCCGCTCGCCGAGCGGGCAAGGCGGCTGCGAACACGCCGGCCGTGGCAGCCAGTACCACCATGACGGTCAGGGTGGCGATAGGGAACGACAGCACGAATGCGCCCCCCACCAGCGACCGGGCCAGGGCAGCAGCTGCGACCGTCCCCACCACGAGGCCGATCACGGCGCCGATCAAGGCCGTTATCACTGACTCGTAGCGCACCATCTGGCGGACCTGGCGCCGGCTCGTGCCCACCGCCCGGAGCAGCCCGAGCTCGCGGCGGCGCTCGTGCACCGCCAGGACCAGCGTGTTGATCAGGCCGCACAGCGACACGAGCACCGCCAGGGCGAGGAGCACGTAGACGAGGTCGAGCACGGAGTCGATATTGCCCGCCTCTTGCGAGTCGTACTGTGCCTCGGTGAGAGCCTGCGCCTGCGGGTAGCGAGCGGCAAGCAATCTGTCGACCGACCGCTGCACCGCGACACCGTCGGCTCCTGGCGCGTAGCCGATGAAGTCGACGCCGTCGTTGCTCTGGGCGAACTGTTCTTGGACGAAGGCCCGGTCCATCGTGAGGCTGCCAAGCAGGCCTGCCTTGGATGACACGACCCCCGTGACGACCACCCCGAGCCGCCGCCCCGAGGCCGTGAGCAGGGCGAGGCGGCTGCCAACACGATAGTGATGGGCGTCCGCGAACGACTCGGTGGCGAGCGCCTCGGGGCCGCGGAGGTGCGCCAGCTGAGCTCGGTCCCCGGCTTCCCAGTCGAGCCGGTACAACCGGGCCAGAGCCGCCGCTCCCACCCCGTCCACCGGCTGCGCCCCGTTGACCCCGGTGACCTCGGCCTCGGAGAAGTTCACCGCGGCCACCAAGCCGACGCCAGGCACCTGCCTGAGCGCGCTGGCCAAGGAGGCAGGGAGCCCTTGGTTGTCGCTCGGGCCACCCTGGACGATCAGGTTGCCGGCAAAGGCAGCCCGCACCGCGCTATCGATCGTGCTTTGCGCTCCCGAGGCAAGCACCGCTACCAGGGTGACGAGGGCAAGGCCAACCATGAGGGCGGCGGAGGTGGCCGCCGTGCGCCCTGGTTGGCGCCGGATGTTCTCCCGCGCCAGCACCCCAGTCACCCCGCGCCAGACAACCAGAGCGCCCACCACCCGCGCGAGGCCGGGCACCACCTTCGGGCTGAACAGCGCTATCCCCGCGAACACGACCAAAGCGCCCACTCCGGCCAGCGCTCCGCTGCCAACCACCCCCAAGCCAACCACGACCATGGCGAGGCCGACCGCCAGCACGGCGGCGCTCACAGCGACACTGTGGCGCGAGAAACGTCCCGGTGGCGTGGCGATGCCGTCGCGTAGGGCGGCGAGAGGTGGTACCCGCGTCGCCCGCAGCGCCGGCGCCCAAGCCGAGGCCACTGCCACGGCCACCCCGGCCACCATCGAAACAATCACCGTACGAGCCTCGAGGACCATCCCGTTAGCTGGCAGGTTGGCACCGAACGCCTTGAAAATGTTGGATAACGCGGGCGCGACTCCGACACCTGCCGCCAGCCCGGCGGCGGCGCCGAAAACGCTCAGAACGATGCTCTCGGCCAGTACAGCCAGCCGCACTTGCCGCGCCGAGGCCCCCATCGCGCGCACCAGCGCTATCTCTCGTGCCCGTTGCGCCACAGTGACCGAGAAGGTGTTCAAGATGATAAAAGCGCCGACAAACAAGGCAACGTAGGCGAAGACGAGCAAGAAGTCACGGAAGAACGCGATGTTGCTGGCAAAATTGTCAGAGAGCTGTGATATTTCCTGGGCGTTGGTGCGCACCGTGACAGCGGGGCCGAGCACCTTGCCCAGACGGTCACGCAAAGTTGCCGGCGCCACCCCAGGTTTGGCGGTCACCTCGATCTGGTCGTAGCGGCCCACCTCACCAGCGACCAGCTGTGCTTGCGGCAGGGTGAGCAAGACGGCGCCGGCGCCGGCGAACGAGGAACTGCCAGGTAGGTCGACCGTCCCGACAATTTGGTAATAGCGTACGGCTCCCGCTCCGGCGACCCCCACGACACCTCCAACGTGCAAGCGGCCGCGCGATGCGGTGGCCTGGTCCACATCCGCCTCGCCCGCGCCTCGCGGGTAGCGGCCCGACGTGACCTGCAACGGCTCGAACGGCGGCGGTACGAGGCCGAGGACATAGTTGAAGGCGTTTCGGGGAAGAGCCTTGCCTGCGGGGCCAAATAGGCTGACGCCATTGATGATCTGGCCGCTCGCTCGGTCGACGCCGGGCACCTGGCCGACCGCCCGCAGGGTGGCCGCGTCGAGCGTGGAAATTTGGGCCTGGTTGTTGCCACCCAGGGGAGCGTTCGGCACGATCACGTCGCTCACTCTCGAAAATGCTGCTCCGACCAGTTGGCCATAGGAGGCGTCGATCGTGTCGGTCAGGATGTAGGTGCCCGACATGAGGGACACACCGAGCATGACGGCGAACGCGGTCAGCATGGTGCGGAGCTTGTGGGCTGCCAGCCCGCGCCAGGCCACCCGCCACATCAGCGGGCCGCCTCTACGAGTCGGGCCACCTGGTCGCCACTTTCCACGGGCCCGTGATGGACCACGCGCCCGTCGGCGATGACCGCCAGATCGTCTGCGTGACATGCGGCCCGGGGGTCGTGGGTGACCATAACCAGCGTCTGGCCCAACTGCGATACTGAACTGCGGAGCAGGTCCAGCACCTCGCTACTGGCGCGAGAGTCGAGGTTGCCGGTGGGTTCGTCGGCGAACACGACGGCGGGGCGGGTGATAAGCGCCCGGGCGATAGCGACTCGCTGTTGCTGGCCCCCGGACAGCTGTGACGGGCGGTGCTTGAGACGGTCACCAATGCCCATGACGCCCACCAGGTGGTCGAACCAGCCCTCAGGAGCACGCCGGTGGGCGAGGGCCAGCGGCAGCAGTATGTTCTCGCGCGCGTCCAACGTCGGGAGGAGGTTGAACGACTGGAAAACAAAGCCAACTCTGTCCCGCCGCAAGGCGGTAAGGCGGCGGTCGTCGAGCCGGGCAAGGTCCGTGCCGTCCAGGTAGACCGCGCCCGAGCTGGGCCGTTCGAGGCCCGCCAGGAGGTGGAGCAGTGTGGACTTTCCAGAGCCGGAAGCGCCCATCACGGCGGCGAAGCGCCCGGGCGGGAAATCTATGTCGACGGAGTCGAGCGCGGTGACAGAGGCGTCACCCGATCCGTAGCACTTGCACAGGGCTTTCCCCGCTACCGCAGGCACGCCCGCTCCCAGCTCCGCTGCGCCGGCGCCCGGCCTAACAGCTCGGTCCGGTCCCGGAGGGGCCTCGCGGGCAGACGTTGGTAAGGGTGGGTCGAGAATGGGCATGAGGCGATCGTCGCACGCCCGGTCGGCGCCGGAAATTGGGGACGTCCCTACTCGGTCACCCACCCGTCGTCGATGAGCATCGGGGGGAACCCTGAAAAATCGCTGCCGCTCAGCTCGCCGCGAGAGACCTTGTGGGCCGCGCCGGCAGCCGGGCCGAGTAAATCGAATAACCGTCGGCGTAACGCACGACGCCGGTGGCGAGCACAGTGGCCGCGATCATGGGCACGAGCATGGAGTACCCGCTGTGGGTGAGCTCCAGGACGAGCGCCAGCCCGGCCAAAGGCGCTTGCATGGCGGCGCCTATCATGGCTGCGGCGCCGACCATCGCGTATGCCCCAACCGGCTCGCCCGGCCAAAGGTGCACCCACAGCAGGCCAAATAGCCCACCGAGTACAGCGCCGGTGCTCAGCGTTGGCGTGAAAAGCCCGCCCGCGGCACCGCTTTTCAAGCAAGCGGCAGTAACCAACGGTTTCAGTGCCGACAGGGCGAGCAAAGTGACCAACGTGCCACTGCCGACGAAAGCGTCGTGGGCCATGTCCTTGCCGTTCCCAAAAAGCTGCGGGTATTCAAAGCCGATCAGACCGAGGGCACCGAAGGCCACCACCATCGAGGGTATGAGGCGCACGCCTTGGCTGCCGTGGTAAGAGACCCAACCGATGAGCCGCACGTAACCAATTGCCACCAGGCCGATGACCGGTCCGGCGGCACAGGCCCAAACCATGAGGCTCGCCGTGAAGTGGTAGGCCGGTACCCCGACATAGGTCGGTGCCGACGGCAGGTAGGCCCAGGCCGTCAAGGTCGCAATAAACGAACAGGCCAAGGCAGGTAGCACGGCTGGGAGCACCGTGCTGCCGAGCAACACCTCGATCGTGAACAGCGCTCCACCCAGAGGCACGTTGTAGACAGCCGCCAAACCAGCGCCGGCCCCGCAGGCAACGACTAGCCTCCTCTGCCCCTTGGTCAATCTCAACCGGCCGGAAATGACGCTGCCAGACGCCGCTCCCATCAGTTTGGGAGCTTGCTCGCGGCCTATCGATGCGCCCATGCCGACCACGACCTCAGAAAGTACGCTCGTGCCCAGGCAACGCCGGAACGAAAGGCGCGCGTCACCTCTCCATATGGAATCGTCCGCGTCGGATTTCTCACCCTCCGTGAAGCGCCGCAGCAGGAACCAACCCATGCCACCTACGAGCCCGGCCACCAAGAGCGAGACCAGGCGACGCAAGTCGCTCGCCCGTTCGACGGCACTTTCGAGCGGGCCCGAGCTGTAGTTGAACGCGAGGTGCTCGACGTGGAACAGGAGCCACATCAGCCCGGCACCAAATAGCCCCGTTGCAATGCCTGTCAGGAGCAGTGCCACCCAAAACCTTATGGTGAGCGCGGCATCGCCGTCCCCGCTCGCGTTGGGCTGCTCGATCGCGCCCCGGCCCGACGGCACGCGCTGCTTGAGCAGGGGCACGGGTACCCGGCGCCGCGTCCTGGCGCCGTCGCCGCCATCGTGAGCACGAGCGGGAACGGGAGCGGGCGCCGGGTTTGCCCCTCCTCCGTCCGGCGGTTGTGCCTTCGCCGCGGGGCCACCGGAGCCGTCGGAGCCGCCGGGATCGGGCAGGGGCCCGACGGCGGGCGGGATGTCGCGGCGCGCGGGCATCGTTCGGTTCACCCTATCCGCGAGGCGTTTTTGCCCTCGTTCCATGGCAGCTGTAGTGACCATCGAACAAGGGCACCCGCAAACGCACCGAACCAGCCGGACTGTGGTGAGATGGCGACGTGGTCGCTACCGACACCAACCGCATCGCCCGCCAGTTGTTCGACGGCCTACCGCGTCGCTACGACCTGCTCGCCGACTTGCTCTCCTTCGGCCAGAACGCCCGCTGGCGCCGAGCCATGGTGAATGCCGTCGTCCAGAGCCGCCCGCCAAGTGGGGCTCGGCTTCTGGACGTGGCTACCGGCACGGCCGGCGTGGCCCTTCAACTGGCGGCGCGGGCAGGGCGCGTCACGGTGGTGGGCGTGGACCTCACGCCGGAAATGCTCCGGCTTGGTGCAGCCAAGGTAAAGGCGGCGCGCGCCGACGTCGTCCTGGCCCTCGCCCAGGCCGAGCGGCTGCCGTTCGCCGACGCGACTTTCGACGCGCTTACCTTCACGTACCTGCTGCGTTACGTCGAGGACATGGAGGGCACCCTGAAGGAGCTTGCGCGGGTCGTCAAGCCTGGGGGTGCCATCGCCAACCTCGAGTTCCACGTCCCTGCCGGGCCTCTTTGGGGCTCGCTTTGGCGCCTCTACACGGCAGTGGGGCTGCCCCTGGCAGGGCTGGCCTTCGGGGGACACGAATGGCAGCAAGTCGGGAGGTTCCTCGGGCCATCGATCAGCGGTTTCTACCACCGGCACCCCATGGCGGAGCAGCTTGCCGCCTGGGAGGCGGCCGGCATCGAGGCCGTCACGGCTCGCACCATGAGCTTGGGCGGGGGGGTCGTTATCTGTGGCCGCAGGGTTTCAGCGACTCCCGGCATCGGGGCAACGGTCGAAGATCAGGACGCGCGATGAGCCGATGAGCGAAACCGCCCCTATTGGGCCGGCAAGCCTGCCCGGGGCCGCCCTCCCAGCCAACGGGCCCGGCAGCGCGGCAAAGAGCGCTCATGGAGCGGAGGGCGGGCGTGCGGGGGGCGAGGCAGCGGAGGGTGAGGGTGCGGCTGCGCCACAGCCACCTGCCCCGGCTCCGCCACCGGCCCCCGCCCCGGCCCCTGTCACCGCCCCGGCCCCTGTCACCGACGGGGCTACCACCCGCCCGGCCTGGTACGCGGCGCGCCCCGGGGCTTGGCGCGATTGGTTGACCCTGCTCCACCCGCCCTATACCGCTTGGCACCTGAGCTATGTCCTGATCGGAGCGGCGCTCGCACCCCGCTTGCACGTCGAACGCCTGTTGGCCACTCTGCTGGCTTTCGGGCTGGCCGTCGGCGTCGGAGCGCACGGGCTGGACGAACTGCATGGGCGCCCGTTGCAAACATCGATCGGCACCCCGCAGCTGGTGGCCGTATCAGCCGCGGCAATTGCCGGCGCAGCCACCCTCGGCGTGCTTGGCATCCGCCAAGTCGGCTGGGGTCTCGGTGGGTTCATACTGGCCGGCGTCGTCCTCGTGGTGGGCTACAACCTCGAGCTGTGGAACGGGCGGCTCCACAACCGGATCGTGTTCGCAGCCGCGTGGGGTGCTTTCCCACTGTTGACCGCCTATTTCGCGCAGGCCTCGACCATCCGCGGGGCGGCCGTAGCCGCGGCCGGCTTTGCCTTCGGGATGAGCTGGGTGCAGCGCGGCCTCAGTGCTGATGCGCGCGACCTGCGGCGGCGCGTCGTCGCTGCCGAGGGTTGCCTCTCCTACGCCAATGGTGCCACCCGCCATCTCACCCGGTCCCTGCTGCTCGCCCCACTGGAGCGGGCGCTCGTGGCCCTTTCGTGGTCGATGTGCCTTATCGGCGTGGCCCTCGTGCTGGCCCGGACAGGACATTGAGGGGAGGGCACCCTTAGCTGCCAAACTCTTCGCGTGGGCGTTGTCCGTACAGTCACAGTTGAGGCTCCCTTGCGCATCTTCGATGCCGGCGGGTGGAGCGATACCTGGTTCGCCGGCCATGGCGCCGTGTGCCAATGGTCGGTGGGGCCCGGCGCTACGGTGCGGGCCGGAGAGGACACAGCGCAGCGCCAGAAAATTTCGCAAGTGCGGCTGCAAGTACTCGACTTCGATGACGACTATTCGTTCGCACTTGATGCTCCACCGGGCCGGCACCCACTGCTCGAGGCGGCTGTGCGGCGATGGGCGCCACGGGCGGTGCCGCTGCACGTGACCTTGTCGTGCTCGGTACCGCCCGGGTCGAGCCTGGGCACGTCCGCATCAGTGGCGGTGGCGCTGATCGCCGCCCTACAAGCGGTGGCAGGGAAAGCCATGGCTCCAGCCGAACTGGCGCGCGCTGCCCACGCCGTGGAGACCGTCGACCTGGGCCGCCAAAGCGGAGTGCAGGACCAGGTAGCCGCGGCCTTCGGCGGGGCCAACCTGATCGCCGTCGACCCTTACCCCGATTTCGACGTGACCCGGCTCGAAGTGCCCAGGGACTTGGCCGAGGCCTTGGCGGCCCGAGCCATCACCATCTACCTCGGGTCACACGATTCCAGCGCGGTCCACCGGCAAGTGATCGAGGGAACGGCGGATCTCGAACCACTTCTCGTGCCGGTGCGAGAAGCCGCCACACGCGCTGCGGCAGCCCTCACGGCCGGTGACTTGGCGGCTTACGCCGAGGCCTTGCGCGACAGCACCGAGGCCCAGGCGGCCCTGCACCCCGACCTGGTCGGGGCCACGGCCCGGCAGGTGATCGAGCTGGCGAGCCGGTTCGGGGCACCGGGCTGGAAGGTCAACGGAGCAGGCGGCGGGGGCGGTACGGTGAGCATCATCGGGCCTGAAGACCCGCGCGAGCTCCGCCTTGCCCTCGCAGGCATCCCGGGGGTCGTCGTCCTCGACCTGGCACCCGCCGCCACCGGTGCCATCGTCTCGGACCAGAGCTGAGCGCACCCGGGCACGCGGCGGCCAGTTATGGTCGAGGCGTGGCCGTCGTGATCGCCGCCCGGGCGCAGAGGGCCGGGCCCGGTGTGCTCGAGGTCGCCTGGGAACTGGACGAGCCCGCCGACGTAGCGGTGTGCGTAGGTACCTCACCGCACTCTGGAGACCACAGGTTTGCCCTCGACGTCCCCGCAGGCGCATGCTCGGGCCGCCTCGCCGGGCTCGATGACCGGCAGCGCTACTACGTTTCCCTGCGCATCGCCGGCACGGGGCGGGCAGCGACCGTGGTCGCCCCTCGCACGTTGCCCTTTGTCGCGGCGACGAACTTCCGCGACATCGGCGGCTACCCGACCGCCAGTGGCTCGCGCACCCGCTGGGGCCACATCTTCCGCTCCGATGGTTTGCACGCCCTTACCCCGGCGGACCTGGAAGCTTACGCCCACCTCGGTGTGAGGCTGGTGCTGGACCTGCGCGGGGCCACAGAACGCCAACTGCAGCCCGACCCGGTCGAGTCGCTCTCGTACCCGCTGGTCGACTGGTACAACGACCCAACAGGCCTGCGCATCCTCAAGGCCACCAGCGGCGCCGAAGCCGAGGGGATTTTGCTCGACCTGTACTACTACATGCTCGACCACTCAGCAGCTCAGTTCGGAGCTGTCCTCGGGCGCCTCGCACTACCCGAGCACCTGCCGGCAGTTGTCCACTGCACCGGCGGCAAGGACCGGACGGGCCTGGCGGTGGCGCTCCTACTCGGCCTGCTCGGCGTCGAACGCACGGCCATCCTCGAGGACTACGAGCTCAGCTCGAACTGGTTGGGGGAGGCCGAGGACCATGCCTTCGTCAAGGCGCTGGTGGCCGCGGGGGCGTCGCACGAGGCCGCCGTAGCCTTCCTGCGAGCGCCTCGCGGTGTTATGGCGAAGGCGCTCGACCATCTGGAAGAGCACTATGGCGGGCCCGAGGCTTACTTGAGCGGCCCCGGTGCGCTGTCACCGCGTGAGGTGAGCGCACTGCGCCAGACGTTGTGCGAAGGTTAGGGCGTCCCATGCCGTAGTTTTGGCCACGACGGGCGGAGCCGCCTTGACGCCCTGGACCGGAGGAGGCACACGTGCAATATGTCAAGCTGGGCCGGACAGGGCTCGACGTTTCCCGGATCTGCCTGGGCTGCATGAGCTTCGGAGAGCCCGGGCGTGGCGCCCATCCCTGGAGCCTGGGCCCGGGTGCAGCAGCGCCGATCATCAAGCGTGCGCTGGAAGCAGGCATAAATTTCTTCGACACCGCCAACGTTTACTCTGCCGGCAGCAGCGAGGAGATCGTCGGCGAAGTGCTCTGCAATTTGGGCCGGCGGGACGAGATCGTGCTCGCTACCAAAGTCAACGGCCGCATGCACGAAGGGCCAAATGGCGCCGGCCTGTCGCGCAAGGCCATCCTGGCTGAGATCGACCACAGCCTGCAGCGTTTGGGTACCGATTATGTCGACCTTTACCAGATCCACCGTTTTGACCCGGCGACCCCCATCGATGAGACCCTCGAGGCCCTCGACGAAGTCGTGAAGTCCGGCAAAGCGCGCTATATCGGAGCATCCTCGATGTACGCCTGGCAGTTCGCCAAGATGCTGCATGCGTCAGAGCGGGCCGGCTGGGCGCGGTTCGTGACCATGCAGGACCACTACAACCTGCTCTACCGGGAGGAAGAGCGCGAGATGCTGCCTCTGTGCGCCGACCAGGGCATCGGTGTGATCCCGTGGAGCCCGCTCGCCCGCGGCCGGCTCACCCGGGACTGGGACGGCGCGACAGCTCGCAGCCAAACCGACGAGTTCGGCAAACGCCTCTACCGCGAGGAGGACCGCACGATCGTCGAGGCCGTGGCCACCGTTGCCCAAAAGCGGGGAGCCAGCCGGGCGCAAGTGGCGCTTGCCTGGCTGCTCACTAAGCCGGTGGTGAGCGCGCCAATTGTGGGGGTCACCAACCTGGGCCAGCTCGAAGATGCGCTCGGTGCGCTCGACCTGCAACTCACTGCCGAAGAGGTCGAGCAACTAGAAGAGCCCTACGAGCCGCACGCAATTGCCGGGCACTAAGGTCACGAGGCAAGCACCAACCCAAGTCGTGGCATTTATGGCGAGGCGCGAGCGCTGGAAGGTCGCCGGCAGGTGAGCGCCGTCCCAGGCGCAGAGCAAGTTCCTGGACATCACCGGCTGTCGCCAGACCGGCTGTTGGCCTTGGCACGAGAAGAGCTACCGGCTGCCATCGAACTGCGGCGCCAGGTCCACCGCCGTCCGGAACGAGGGTTGGATCTGCCGCACACACAGCAAGCCGTACTTCGCGCGCTTGCGGGGTTAGGGCTCGCTATCTCGACAGGCAGGGCCCTTTCGTCGGTCGTGGCCGTCGTCGAAGGTAGCCGGCCCGGTCCCACAACCCTGTTGCGGGCAGACATGGACGCGTTGCCCATGCAGGAGGACACTGGTCTGCCTTACGCCTCAGAGGTAGCCGGCACAATGCACGCGTGCGGCCATGACGCCCACGTGGCCATGCTCGTTGCGGCGGCGCACCTGCTCGCCGGCCACCGGAGCGAACTGGCAGGGCGGGCTGTGCTGATGTTCCAGCCCGGAGAGGAGGGTTACGGCGGGGCCAAGTTCATGCTCGAGGAGGGCTTGCTCGAGGACTACGGGAGAGTGGACCGCGCATTCGCGCTGCACATCTCCCCCAGCTTTGCGGCTGGCTCGATGTTTACCCGGCCCGGCCCGATAATGGCGTCCTCGGATCATTTTGTCGTGAAACTGACCGGCCGCGGCGGGCACGCTTCGCAGCCTCACGAGGCCACGGACCCCATCCCCGCGGCCTGCGAGATCGTGACGGCGCTCCAGGTGATGGTGACACGGCGGGTCCCGGCTTTCGACCCGGCGGTGGTCACCGTAGCCAGGGTGACCGCGGGCTCGACCAGCAATGTCATACCTGAGACGGCCGTGCTCGAAGGCACCGTGCGGGCCGTGTCGGAGGCCACCCGGCGGCTCGTGCTCGACGGCCTGCGTGCGGTCGTCGACCACGTTGCCGCCGCCCACTCATGCACGACCGAGATCACCGCCGAGGCCATGTCCTACCCCGTGGTGGTCAATGACGGCGAGGCCGCCGAACAGGCCCTGGCCGTTGCCTCCACCTTGTTTGGCCCGGCGCACGCCAACCGCATGCCGAGCCCGATAATGGGTGCAGAGGACTGGGCGTTCGTGCTCGAACAAGTACCAGGCTGCCTCGCATTCCTGGGCGCGGCGCCGCCCGGCCAGGGCACGCCGGCACCCAACCATTCCAACCGGATGGTCCTCGACGAAGAGGCCATGGCGGCAGGTATCGCCATGCACGCCGCGATGGCCCTGGCCCCCGCCTAAGAGACCTGCCCCGGCCAGCAGCCCCCGCCCCGCGGGCAAGCGGAGCACCCGCCCCGCGGGCAGGCGGAGCGCCCAGCCGGTGGGCAGGCGGAGCACCCAGACCCCGGTATGCCTAGCGGGAGCGCGCACGCCCCTACTGTGTCGGTCATGGCTCGCAGGCCGCATCGTGCCGCCCCTGCCTGGCAAGCGGCGCGGGCCGTCCTGTTCGGCGCCCCGCTACGGGCCAGCGAGGCCAGCAGCGAGCAGATCACGCCCGTCGAAGGGCTCTCGGCGTTGTCGCTCGACGCGCTCACCTCGGTCGCCTACGGGCCTGAGGCGATCGTCGTTGTGCTGGCCGCCGGTGGGGCCGGTGCCCTACACCTCATCCTTCCCCTGACCCTCGCCATTGTCGGCCTGCTCGTAATCCTCGTCTTCTCCTACCGGCAGGTGATCGACGCCTACCCGAGCGGCGGCGGCGCCTATGCGGTGTCACGAGCCAACCTGGGCCGGGCGGCCAGCCTGGTGGCGGCGGCAGCGCTCGTGGTCGACTACACGCTCACGGTCGCGGTCTCGATCGCCGCCGGCGTGGGGGCACTTACCTCCGCGTTCCCCACCTTCTCCCCCGCCACGGTCCCCATCGGTCTCGGGATCCTCTTGGTCGTGACCGTGCTCAACCTCCGTGGCCTGGGGGAATCGGCGCGGGCGTTCCTGTTGCCCACCCTGGTGTTCATCGTCGGCCTGCTGGCGATAGTCGCGGTGGGACTTGTCCACCCACTGGCGGCCCACGAGCCGCTGCCCGGCCGCTCGCTGCTGCCGGCCCGGGGCCTGGAAGCCGTGGGTGCGCTGATGGTGCTGAAGGCTTTTTCCGCCGGGTGCTCGGCGCTGACCGGGGTCGAGGCAATTGCCAATGGGGTCCCTTTGTTCAAGCCACCGCGCGTGAAGCGAGCAAAGCGGACCGAGCTCCTGCTCGGCGTGATCTTGAGCGTAATGTTGCTCGGCTTGGCCGTCCTGGCCGACCGCTGGCACGTCGCGCCCCGCTCGGGCCAAACCGTGCTGAGCCAGATCATGGCCATGGCGGTCGGCCGGCACTGGGCTTACTACGTCGTCTCCCTCACCCTCACCCTCGTGCTCGCGCTGGCCGCCAACACCTCTTTCGGCGGCTTGCCCGTCCTCGCCAGCCTGCTCGGCCGGGACAACTACCTGCCCCACCTGTTCTCCCTGCGCGACGACCGGCAGGTGTTCGCCACGGGAATATGGGCCCTGGCCATCCTGTCGGCCGCGCTGCTGGTCGCCGTTGACGGCAACACCGACAGGCTGATCCCGATGTTCGCCATCGGCGTGTTCACCGGCTTCACGCTGTCGCAGTCCGGCCTGGTCGTGCACTGGTGGCGGCAACGGCCGCCGCGATGGTGGTACCGCGCCGCCATCAACGCCACAGGCGCGGTGACCACGGCCGCAGCTACGGCGATCTTCCTGGTCACGAAGTTCGTTGAGGGGGCTTGGGTGGTGGTCGTGGCCGTCCCGCTGTTCATCTTGCTGTTCGTGCGAGTACACGCCTACTACGAAGCCGCGCGGCGCAGCCTCGGCCTAGGCCGGACCCCGCCGAAGCTCGAGCGGCGGCCGATCTTGGCGGTCGTACCGGTCGCCGGCGTGTCCAAGCCGTCGCAAAGGGCGCTCTCGGAGGCTTGCTCCATAACCGACAACGTCGTGGCCGTGCGCGTCGTGGTCGACGACCCGAGCGACAGTTCGGCGCGCGACGACGCCAGCCTCACTGCGGAGTGGGAGCGCTGGCAGCCGGGGGTGCCGTTGCACGTGCTGCACACAGAGTACGCCTCGGTCGTGCGCCCGATCGTCGCCTTTATCGAGCAACAGCGGGCGCACCATCGCGGCCAGCGGATCGTGGTCCTCATACCCGTCGTGGTCCCCGACCGCGTGCGCTACCGGGTACTGCACAACCACGTCGATACCGTGCTCAGCCAAGCGCTCAAGTCGTCCCCGGACGTGGTGGTCGCCAAGGTCCCGACCCGAGTGTCGGTCCGGGCCAAGCGCTCGAGGCGAGCCGCCCCGCCCCGGGCAAGATAGGACAGCCGGCATGCGCGACTACGTCCAATGGCACAAGGAGTACGACGACCCGGGATCGGAGTTGTCGTGGCGGCTGCGCACTGTCCAGGGCTACATCAGCGCAGCGCTCGACGAGCGGGCAGGCGGCCCAGTCCAGGTAGTCAGCTTGTGCGCAGGTGAGGGCCGTGACATCGTCGATGTGCTCTCCCGTCGCCCGGACGCGCTCAGGGCCAAGGTCACCCTGATAGAGCTACACCCCGAGATCGCAGCTGCGGCGCGCCGGCGAGCGTCGGGCGCGGGCCTGCCGGACGTCGAGGTACGCGTCGCCGATGCGGGGAGCACTGACTCGCTGCAAGGTGCCGTGCCCGCCGACCTCGTGCTCCTGGTGGGCATTTTCGGCAATATCAGCGAGCACGACATAACAGGGACTGTCGCCGCGGTCCCCCAGTTTTGCAAGCTGGGCGCCACTATTTTGTGGTCCAGGGGCAGGGACCGCGAGGACATCAACGGCATGGTGCGGTCCTGGTTCAGGGCTGCCGGTTGCTCCGAACTTGCCTACGACACGCTCGAGACGGGCTCCAGACCGGCGGCTGGAGCCTTCCGCTTCACCGGGCAACCGCAGCCACTCGTACCCGGCCAACGGCTCTTCAGCTTCTTGCGCTGAGACCACCTGTCCCTCGCTGCACAGGCGCGCCCCCGACGGACCTCGCTGCACGGGTGCAGCCGACGGACCGATGAATTACCAGCTCCGGGGCCGTCAAAACAGGCAGCGTGGCCACCTGTCAAGGCCTCCCCGGTAAGTAGCACAAACCCCTTGCACAACTTACTGTCTCGTGGTAGAGTAATAACCAGTTGTGCAGTGCGACTATTACATAACCGAACCCAGTACTCATAAGGCGGTGCCCCAATGAACCCCTCGTACCTCATCTTTCAGGCAGCACACGAGCACTCCGGCCGGCAGGGCCCACCCCGGCCCGACCCGCTGGCGATCGCGCTGGGCGAGTTCGCTCTCTGGCTCAGGCGACATCTGGCTATGGCTGGGCGCGCCGTGCGGGCTCTGCCGCCGGCCCGGGCGCACAGCGCGCCGCGGGCGGCCTGCAATGGCCTGGCGGTGTGCGGTGGTACCCAGGCCGCAAGCAGGAACTCGCGGTTTGGCGGCTGACGCCGCGGTGCTCGTGGCGCCATAATCGAAGAGATGTTCTTTCCCGTGGCGCCGGCGGCTTACCCTGGGCCAGGCCGGGTCGCCACGATGGCCCGGCCGCGCGGTGGCGAATGGCTCTCCGATGAGATGGAGCAATTGCGGGCCACCGGGGTGGACGTGCTCGTGAGCATGCTTACAACGGGCGAGGCCTACTTGCTCGGACTGGCCCGGGAGGAGGCCGAAGCGCGCGCCGCCGGCCTGGAGTTCATCACCTCGCCGACCGTCGACCGCGCTTTGCCGAGCGAGGCGGACGCTTTTCGCGACCTGGTCCGCCGCCTGGTCGCCGAGATGGACCAGGGCCGCCAGGTCGTGGTGCACTGCCGCATGGGTATCGGCCGCTCCTCGATGGTCGTGGCGGCCATGCTCATGGCTCGCGGGGTGGGCGCGCGCGAGGCGTGGGCGAGCGTTTCCGCCGCCCGTGGTTTCGATGTCCCAGACTCGCCGGCGCAGCGCGAATGGGTGGAAGAGGTCATGGCAGCTGCCGGTTAGTGCTGCACCAGGCGGCGCATCGGGAGGGAGAGGCCGGCGCGTGACGATATCTCTCCCCCACGAGTGGGCCAGACAGACGCAGCGACTACGGGCTGCGGGATCAGCTGAACAGCACCGAGATGCTCTCGCGTTGCGCGATACGCCGGATGGCCTCGCCCAGCAGCCCTGCAATGGAAACCACCTCTATTTTAGGCGAAAGCTCGACCGGTTGAGTTTCCACGCTGTCGGTCATGAACAGCGTCGCGATGGGGCTGCGGTCGAGGCGCTCCACAGCCTCCCCAGCCAGGAGCCCGTGCGTGACGGCGCTGTAGACGGCCGCCGCGCCTCGGTCCACCAGAGCCCTGGCAGCATCGACCAGCGTGCCGGCGGAAATGGTAAAATCGTCCACGATCAGTGCCGTGCGGCCTTCCACCGAACCGATCAAGTCCACCACTTCGGCCCGCTCCGAGTGGTCCACTCGGCGCTTGTCGGCGATGGCCAGCGGCACGCGCAACCGTTGTGCCCATTGGCGCGCCTTTTTGACAAAGCCGGCGTCAGGTGCCACGACCACGAGCTCCGGCAGGCCTTTGGCGGCGATCGCCTCGCACAGCACAGGCATGGCGTACAAATCGTCCACGGGCACCTTGAAGAAACCTTGCACCTGGGGGGCGTGCAGGTCGAGCGTGACGACGCGGTCCACGCCGGCCGCCTCGACGGCATCAGCACAGACCCGGGCACGGATCGAAACTCGCGGCTCGTCCTTCTTGTCGCCTTTGGCGTAGCTGAAATAGGGAATGATCGCGGTGACCGAGGCCGCGCTCGCCCGCTTGAGAGCGTCGATCCAAAAGATCAGCTCCATAAAATTGTCGTTGGCCGGGAACGCGGTGCCTTGGACGAGGAAAACATCCCTGCCTCGCACGTTTTCCAGCACGCGCACGAATAGGTTGCCCTCAGAGAACCTGATCGTCTCGCATTGGGCCAGCTCCCAGTCCAGGTAAGAAGCGATTGCCCGGCCGAGGCGCCGGCTGGCCGAACCTGCCAGCAGCACGAAGTCGTCAGCCATTCCCGCTCACTACCCTTGCAGCTGCACTAGTTGGAGCGCGGTACCCGCCCCGTTGCTGCTGACAACGCTGCTCACGAGCCCATCGGATGCGATCGCGACGGGGACAGCCGCCGGCGGAAAAGCTCCGTTTCGGTAGGGCAGTTGCAGCTGAGCGGTACCGTCGTGCCCGAAGCTGGTCAAGACCCGCCCACCGGGGGACAGCTCGAGCAGATGGAGCTGGTCGTGCGCACTTGGCAGGCCCTGGAGGGCGGGAGTCGTGCCCGCGACGAGGACCGAGCCCCCGCGCTCGGGGAGTGCCCAGACAGGGGACTGCATCGGCGAGGCAAAGCTGGCGACTCCCTCGCGGCCAAAGCTCCCGTCCAAGCCCCCGCCGGACTTGAACGCGACCGCCCGCCCGGCCGCGCTGGTGCTCAGGGCGTGCTGCACACAACCCGCTTGCGCCGTCCCCAGGAGGAGGAACCCGTCGCCGCGCACGGCCAAGTCGCCTACGAACACTCCGGGTAGCGCATGCGTCATGGCTGAGCGGAAACTCGCTTCGAAGCCTTGGACAGGAGCGCCGGTGGGGGTGAGCGCGGCCATGCTCACGCCCCAGCAGCCCATGTTGCCTCCGCCCGTGAGCTCCAAGATGTCGCCGTCCGCTTCGGTCGCGACGCGGGCCACTTGCGAATCCCCAAGGACCGGTACCGCTGTTCGCCCACCCGAGCCAAACGTGGTGACGACGGCTCCAGCTTGGCTCAGCTCGCCCACCCAGGCGCGCACGCAACAGCCGCTACCGGCGCTCCCCCCGACCACAACATCGCCCGCGGTTGTTTGCGTCACCGCCGACGCCCCGCCCGGCCAGGGAACCACGGTCCATCCGGTGCGGGCGAACGCCGGGTCGAAGCGGCCGTCCACGCCGACGCGCCCGACGAACCAGCCACCGGCGGCCTCGCCGGCCACGAACACGCCCCCGCCGCTGGCGGGAGCCATGGCGGCGATGCTGAACGTCCTGCCCCCGAGGCTGAGCCGCGACGTGCCGTGCTCGCCGAACGCGGCCACCAGTGTGCAAGTAGCTGTGAAGGCGTACAGGAGCGCGTAACCGGCCGGCGGGTAGCCCGACGAGACGGCAACGACCGTGCCGCCCCCTGGAAGCATCGTCGTTGCCACCGAGGGCGCCCCACCCAGCCAAGCGTGGGGTGCAGCAATGGCGACCGGACGGCCGCCGTTGCAGGCGTTGTCCACCAAGTGGGCGGCGACGGGGAGGGCCGGGCGGCGACTTCCTGCCGCCGCTTGCGGGACGGCGACGGCCAAGACCAGCGCCACGGTGAGGGTAGCGACCAGGCCTTGGCGCCGCCGCCCCCGGCACAACGAGCAAAAGCGCACGGCTGCAGTATGCGCCAACCCGCGCAAATGGTCAAAGCGACTTTCGTCTGACCTTTGCCCGCTTACGCGCACTGCTTCGCGCACGCGGCTGTCCAGGGGTTCGCCCGGCCTTAGGTCGGGCGGGCGGCCTGCCCCAGTCGCCAGGGACAGCTACACTCCAAGCTCACAATGCCCAGGTGGGGCTAATGGAGGTTGTCATGCGCACGGTATCGGCTCGTAGGAAGCTCTTAGGCCTCGGCGCCGCGGTCGGGTCACTCGCCATGTTGGCCACCACGGCGGTGGGTAGCGGGAGCGCCAGCGCTAGCGCTACAAAGGTACCGCCCAGGTACGCGTCCGGCCTCACCATGGCCATGGACGCGACTTACCCGCCGGACGAGTTTATCCAGGGAGGCAAGATCGTCGGCTTCGACGCCGACCTCGCCTACGCCATGGGCAAGGTCCTCGGCGTCAAGGTGACCCTGCAGGACGCCACCTTCGACACCATCATCGCCTCGGTCCAAGATGGCAAATATGCCGTCGGGAACTCGTCGTTCACCGACACGACCGAGCGCGAAGCCAAGGTGACCTTCATCGACTACTTCAGCGCCGGCGAAGGCTTTTACGAGAGGTCGTCCAGCACGGTGACCTTCAATGGGCTGGCCTCGCTCTGCGGGCACAAGGTGTCGGTCGAAGACGGCACGACCGAACAGACCGACGCCATGGCACAGGCGAAGAAGTGCCACGTAACAGTACTGAGCTTCCCGGACCAAAACGGGGCCAACGTGGCTGTCGATGATGGCAAGGTCGACGTCGGCTTCGCCGACTCGCAGGTGGCCGCCTACATCGTGCACCTGTCGCACGGCACGTTCAAATTGACCGGCAAACCGTTCGAGACGGCACCGTACGGCTTCATCGTCGCCAAAGGGAGCGGCCTCGCCCAGCCGCTCCTGGCAGCGGTCAAAGCTCTCATGGCCGACGGGAAATACAAGGCGATCCTCGACAAGTGGGGGGTGCAGCAAGGTGCGATCAGCAACCCGGGGATCAATGAGGTTGGTCACTGACCAGCGGGCTCACCCCTAGCGTCGTACCTCGCCCGTGACTGCCAGCCGTCCCGTCATGTCGGGGCCCGGCTCACGAGCAGCACAACCTAAGGTAGTGCCGGTCCGGCACCCTGGCCGCTGGGTCGCCGCCGCCGGCGTGGTCGTGCTCGCGCTGATGCTCGGCCACTCGCTGTTTTTTTCCCATGTGGTGATATTCGGGCACCGGCGCGAGCGGTTCGAGTGGAACATCATCGGCCAGTACTTCCTTACGAGCGAGGTCCTGAAGGGCTTGGGCATCACCCTGGCTCTCACGGTGGTCGCCATGACCGGAGGCATCGCCATCGGAGTGGTGCTGGCGATAATGCGCCTTTCGCCCAACCCGATCGTCACGGGTAGCTCGTGGCTCTACATCTGGTTCTTCCGGGGGACCCCTGTCTACGTACAACTCTTCTTTTGGTTCAACGCCTCCTACCTGTTCCCCCAGGTGACCCTCGGCATACCCTTCGGCCCGGCCTTCGTGCATTTCAATCTCAACACATGGATAACTCCGTTCGTCGCCGCCAGCCTCGGCCTCGCGCTCAACGAGGGCGCCTATATGGCCGAGATCGTGCGGGCGGGCATTATCTCGGTCGACTACGGCCAAACCGAAGCGGCCAACTCGCTCGGCATGTCACGCCTACTGGCCCTGCGCCTCATCGTCTTGCCCCAAGCCATGCGGGTGATCCTGCCACCGACGGGCAACGAGACGATATCGATGCTGAAAACATCATCGTTGGCCTCGGCGATCACGGTGAGCGAGCTGTTCTTCAGCGTCCAGCTCATCTACGCGACGAACTACGAGATCGTCCCCTTGCTCATCGTGGCTTGCATCTGGTACCTGGCCGTGACGTCCGTGGCCATGGTCGGCCAGTACTACCTCGAGCGTCATTTTGCCCGCGGCTCGGCGCGCCAGCTCCCGCCGACGCCGCTGCAGCGCCTGAGGCGGGCCCGTTTCTCCGGCAACGCCGCCGGCTTTGGGCGCTTCCCGGGGGTGGTCGGGGGCGAAAGCATTTCCATGTGGCAACCCACCGACGAGTGAGCTCGCGCCGATGAGCGAGCTCATGGTCAAGGCGGAGGCCGTCCGCAAGCACTTCGGGCGCCTCGAGGTGCTGCGCGGGATCGACCTCGAGGTCGGCCGGGGCCAAGTGATGTGCATTATCGGGCCATCAGGTTCGGGCAAATCGACGTTCCTGCGCTGCATCAACCACTTGGAGAAGATCGACGGCGGCCGCCTCACGGTGGATGGGGAGCTCGTCGGCTACCGCGAGCACAACGGCCGCCTGTACGAGCTCAACGCACGCGACGTCTCCCAAAGGCGGGCCGAGGTCGGGATGGTCTTCCAGCACTTTCATCTTTTCCCGCACATGACCGCGGTCGAGAACGTCACCGTCGGCCCAGTCCATGTCAAGGGGCGAGCCAGGGACGAGGCCACCGAGCAGGCCCGCGCTCTGCTGGCCCGGGTCGGCATGGCGGACAAGTTCGACGCCTACCCGAAACAGCTGTCGGGCGGCCAGCAACAGCGCGTGGCGATCGCGCGAGCACTCGGGATGCAGCCCAAGCTCATGCTGTTC
>DATJST010000101.1:0-2174 GCA_035503975.1 Acidimicrobiales bacterium
TATCGCCGAAAGCCCGAAGTACGACCTGGCGTTCCACGACATCATCGCGGGGAACAGCGGCATCTTGCGGCCCAAGCCCGCCACGGGCTACAGCGCCAGGCCAGGGTGGGACCCCGTAACCGGCTGGGGGACACCCAATGTCGCCTCCCTTGTGCCGTTGCTCGCCCGTGGCACGCCGCGCCTCCACCTCAACCGGGGGGTCGTACGGCGTCGCCACCTCGGATAAATATCCTCAAGCATCGAGTTTAAGCTTTGACAGCTTGACGAATAAACTCTACGATCGAGTTTATGGACGCCCTTACAAGGTCGCAGGTCGCGACACGTGACGCCCGTTGGCAGGGCGGCCTGGACTTGATGGCGGAGATGCGCCGCCAACCGGGCATCACCCGGGCCGAGGCCGCCCGACTACGAGGCCTGAGCAGCGGTTCGGCGACCGACATCGTCTCCCGTCTGCGGCGCCTCGCGGTTGTCGATGAGGTAAGCGCGCCGAGCGGGACGCGGGGGCGGCCGACGAGCGTGCTTGTGCCCCACCCGGCCGGTCCGGTCGTGCTCGCCATCGACCTGCGCCGCAACGGCTGGCGGAGTGCGTATGCGGCCATCGACGGCGAGCCCGAGCCTCTGCAGGCGGGGGGCCTGGTCAACCAAGAGCCGGGCCGCGCCGTGGCCCGTTTGGCCAAGGCGGTGGAAAGGGCGCGCCAGCGGTTTGGGACGCGGCTTCGTGCAGTGTCGGTGGCGGTGGCTGCCGTGGCCCAGGGGAGCCACGTCGTCCAGTTCGATACCTTCCGCTGGGAGGACGTCGACGTCGCCGGCATCGTCCCGGGTGGCCTGCCGCTTTTGGTCGGCAACGACGCCACGTTGGCGGGCGTGGCCGAGGCCCGCCGGGGGGCGTCGAGAGCTGCGAGGACGTCTCTCCACCTCTCGGTCCTGGTCGGCATCGGCGGCGTCATCGTCGTAGACGGGGTACCGGTGTCCGGGGCGACCGGGGCCGGTGGGGAGTTCGGGCACCTCCCGTTCAGCGACCCGTCACGGCAATGCCATTGCGGGGCGAGGGGTTGCTGGGACCTCGATGTAGACGGGCGCGCCATCGCCCGGCTGCTCGGCGACCCCGCCCCCACCGACCCCTACCGCTACCTCACCCATGTGCTCGCCGCCGCCGCTGTCGATGACCGGGCCCGGGCTGCTGTCGCCCACGCGGCGAGCGCCCTGGGCCGTGGGGTTGCCGGCCTTGTTAACGCCCACGACCCCGAGGTAGTGACGCTCGGGGGGCTCGGCCCGCCGCTGGTTGCCGCAGCCGAGGAGGCCTTCCAGGACTCGTACACGCAAGGCCTCATGCGCTTCCATCGTGGGTCCCCACCGCCCATCCTGACTGCCGCCTACCAGGACGACGGCCCGCTCCGCGGTGCCATCGAGCTGGCGCTCGACCTCGTCCTCTGTGAATCCGGGCTCAGCTCATGGTCCGCCGAGCAGGGCCGAGCCCCTGCCCAGGAGCTCGACCAGGTGCGCGAGCCGGTCACAGCAGAATCGTCGGCCGTTTGGAACCCGCACTGACCAGGGAGGTCTCGATGAACAACGGAGCGAAGCAAGGGATGGCCGGCCGGCCGAACCGTGCAGGCGGCAAAGCAGTAAGACCATTGGCTCGAGCCGCTAACAGCAAAGAAAAGACGATGGACGTGGGCGGACCAAGGCCCCCCGCCGATTGCGGAAGGCCCCTGCGCAGGGCGCCCGGACAGCGGCCGCCCGGAGGAGCTCTTCGCGCCGCCCTGGTCGTGGCAGTCGTCACCGCGGGTTTGTCCTGCGTCGTCCCGCCCGCCGGCGCGTCGAGCGAGGAGCCGGGCCAGGCGGCCAGTCAGAGGACGGGCCCTGTCTGGGTGTGCCGGCCCGGACAGGCGGCTGACCCCTGCACCTCGAGCCTCGCCGTCACGGCTCTCACGCCGTCCGGCACCCTGCAGCCAGCAACGTGGCCGAGCTCGGCGCTGGCGTCGAAGTTCGACTGCTTCTACCTCCATGGGACCGACAGCGTCGCCAACACGGCCAATGCCAGTTTTGCAGTGACCAAAATCGACGTTGTTTCAGCATCCGACCAAGGCGCCCCCTTCTCTCGGGTCTGCCAGGTGTGGGCGCCCGCCTACCGCTCCCAGACCTGGCCAAGCGTGGAGGAAGGGCTCGCCGGCAAC
>DATJST010000102.1:0-3120 GCA_035503975.1 Acidimicrobiales bacterium
GACTTCGGGCCCGTCGAAAGGGGGGCATGAGTCCAACGAGCGGAGGTGCGGTGGCCGAACCCACCCAACCCGCGGAGCGAATGGTGGTGTGCTACTTCATCGTTTCCGATGACGTCGAGCGCTCCCGGCGCTTCTATACCGACGTACTGGGCGGCACGGTCGTCTTCGGCCCGGAGCCGACGAATGTCGCACTCGCCAACAGCTTCATCGTCATCAACGCCGGCGGAGGTCCCACTGACGACAAGCCCACGGTCACCCTTGAAACGCCAAGCGACCCCGATCGGATCAGCAGCTTCCTCAATATCCGGGTACCAGACATCCGCGCCGTGTACGCCGAATGGAGCGCCCGCGGGGCGCAGTTCCTGACGCCGCCGAAGCAGCACCCGTATGAGATCCGTTGCTACATCCGAGATCCCGACGGTTACATCATCGAGGTCGGTCAAACTACGGACCCTCAAGGAGACTGGTTGCCTGTCGACTGGCCCGGGATCGACCACGGCGGGCAGTCCGACTGAACCGCGTCTCCTCGGCGGGAAGGTAGAAACCAGGGGTGCCCACTCGTGCCGTCGATCAGGGATGCCCGAACGTGTACGCGGAACATAGATGGTCCGGGCCATCGGACGCGCCGGGTCGCTTACGGGCGCAGTAGTCAGCCGCGGAGGTGCGCCCCAACGCACGCCCGTAAATGATGTCGACAGCCCACAACTCCGTCTGGGACTGACCAAAACACTCGTTTGCGCAGGCGACGAATCCATGGAGGCTGACTCTGTGCTTGGCGTGCACGTGGCACTTTATGACAGAACCTCCGTACCGATTGTCCGCTTATGTTGTCGACTGGTCGCGGCGCGGGCCGCTGTCGTCCCAGGTGGCGTGCGGGCAGTCAATGGTTCGTCTTCCGTTCGACTTCCGCTGGGTAGCGGTCGCCCACGATCTGGATCTCGGACGCGCCGCGCTCGAGCTCGGCGAGGTCGTCACCGGTAAGTTCGATGTCGACAGCGCCAAGGTTCTCTTCCAAGCGGTGCAGCTTCGTGGTCCCCGGTATCGGGATTATCCACGACCGCTGGGCGAGGAGCCAGGCCAGTGCAACCTGAGCGGGTGTCGCACCTTTGCGCTCAGCTATCGCGCGGAGGAGGACGACGAGCGCTTGGTTGGCCTTGCGGGCCTCGACCGTGAAGCGCGGCAAGGTGATGCGGTTGTCGGTGCTGTCGAAAGTGGTCTGCTCGTCGATCGCCCCGGTTAGAAAGCCGCGTCCTAACGGGCTGTAGGGGACGAAGCCGATGCCCAGCTCCCCGCAGACAGGGAGCACCTCCTCTTCTGGGCGGCGCCACCACAGCGAGTACTCGCTCTGGACGGCGGCGACCGGCTGGACGGCGTGGGCACGGCGGATGGTCTGAGCGCTCGCCTCGGAGAGGCCGAAGTACCTGACCTTGCCCTGGCCGATCAGGTCCTTGACCGTGCCTGCGACCTCCTCTATCGGCACGAGGGGATCGACCCGGTGCTGGTAAAGCAAGTCGATCGTCTCGACGCCCAAGCGGGCCAGCGAGCCTTCCGTCGTCTGCCTAACGAGCTCAGGCCGGCTTGACAACACATGCTGGCCGCTGGCATCGGCCTCCCCGAACTTCGTGGCGATGACGACCTGGTCCCGGACGGGGGCGAGCGCGCTCCCCACGACCTGCTCGTTGGTGAACGGTCCATAGACCTGGGCCGTGTCGAAGAACGTCACGCCGAGGTCGACGGCCTTGCGGACCAGCGCGATCGCCGCGTCGGGCTCCATCTTGGTGCTGCGGTGGTGGCTCATCCCCATGCACCCCAGCCCAAGCGCCGAGACCTCCAGGCCGCTCGTCCCCAGCATCCGTTTCTCCAAGACTTGTCCCATGCCCCAATGCAACCACGCTTCACGTCGGCAGCGAGGCCTCGACAGGGACGAGCTCGCTGCGCGGCGACGGGTGGCGCCAGCGAGCCGGCGGGCAAAAGGTCTCCGAGGCGCCGAGCCTCGCGCCAAAGCCCCAACGGCCCTGATCGCTGATCTCGGTACCGCCGAAGTCCCGGCAGGAGAGCAAGTCTCCGCGGCCTGGCTCCCTACTAATGGTGCGACCTTCCACGTCCGACGCCTTCTGAGTCCAGCTGAGTCCAGCGCTCGTTGACCGGTCAGTCGAGAACGGTGCCAAAGAAGCGGAGACCAATTCGCTCAGCCGCGCCTTTGCCCGCCTCGGTCGTGGCTTGGGCATAGACGGCCACGGTCAGCCGGGGATCGCTGTGTCCCAAGTGCGTCTGGGCAGTCTTCAAGTCGACGCCATCGAGGACCAACGCCGTCGGATTTGCTCGGCGCAGGTCGTGAAAACTAACGCCTGGCATACCCGCCGCCTTTATGGCAGGAAGCCAGGCTCGCTGCCGCCAGCGAGAGTAATCCAGCGCCGTTCCGTGAGACGAAGTGAAAACCAGTCGCTCGGCGTCAGCGGCCGTGAAGCCTGATACCCCGCGGTGCGCCCCACTGCAGGCCGAGAACGGCACCGAGTCACACCATCGGGCCGTAACGAGCGTCGAACCTTAGGGCACGAATTTGGCACACCCACCGCCCAAGCGCTTCCGGCCCCCCATTCAAGCATGCTGACCAGCTATTTTCTGGTTGGTCGGGAAGGCGGGATTTGAACCCGCGGCCTCAGCGTCCCGAACGCTTCTTCGGGGGTTTGCGGCGAACCAGATTGGACCAGTCCGGCTGGTCAGGGCGTCGGCTGATTTCCGTTGGGACGGGTGTGGATTGCAGCGGACGCCGGATAGACGCGGGATCATCGCCGACCGTTCTGGAGCGCGTACGAGAAGACATGAATTCGTTAGCACCGCTTCGGTAACCTCACCAGGCGCCTTGCAGGGCAGAGACGATGGCGTCCTCGACCCCGGCGAGCTCACTGCCGTTGGCCAGGGTGCATGCAGCCGCCAGCCGCGGCCGCCCGCTGACCTACTAGGGCGCGGGCCTCCGCCAGTCCGTCATCGAGCTGTTGGCGAAGTTCGTCCGCCCTCCAAGGTTGGGCCGCCATGTTGGCATAAACGAGAAGCCCAGTGTACCCAAGCATTGCACAGCGCCGGTCCTCTATCGGCCAAAGGCCAGGAACTGCTCGGCCC
>DATJST010000103.1:0-8413 GCA_035503975.1 Acidimicrobiales bacterium
CGGCCGCGGTCGAGCGCCAGCCCGATGCTGGGCCGCGGCCTGCTTACGTCCGGGCTACCGCAGCGACGCTCCCGTTCGCGAGCGGGTCCTTCGATGCAGCGTTTGCTTGCTTGGTCTTCGAGCACATCGAAGGCACGGCACCAGCTCTCGCCGAGGTCGGCCGTGTGCTGCGCTCAGGCGGCACCTTTTTGTTGCTCCTCAACCACCCTTTGTTGCAAGCCCCCGGGAGCGGCTGGGTCGACGACCACATACTCGGCGAGCAGTACTGGCGGATCGGTCCGTATTTGGCCGAGCATTACAGTGTCGAAGAGGTTGAGAAAAATGTCTGGATCCCTTTCGTGCACCGGCCGCTTTCGGTGTATGTCAACGCCATGGCCGGTGCCGGGTTGTTCATCACAGCTATGGTCGAGCCAGCGCCCCCGGCCGGGTTCTTGAGCCGGGCAGAGGAGTACGGCCAAGCGGCGGCTTTCCCCCGCCTGCTTGCGTTGCGGGCCGAAAAGCTCGGGTCTCCGCGGCCCCCTGTCACCGGCGGCGGGGCGGGTTTTGCCACAATGGAGTAGTGGCCGAGTTCGTAGTGGTGACCGGTCTCTCGGGCGCCGGCCGGTCGCAGGCCGGGGCCGCGCTCGAGGACCTGGGGTGGTACGTGATGGACAACATCCCGACTCCCCTGATCACCAAGGTCGCCGAGCTGGTATCGGGCCCTGGGAACGAGGTGCAGAAGGTGGCGCTAGTGGTCGGGCGCCAGGTCAGCCAGCTTGACGAGCTCCGGGTGGCCATCGACCAGCTCCGGGCGTCGGGCGAAAGGGTCAAGGTCCTCTTCCTGGACGCCTCGGACGAGGTGCTGGTGCGGCGGTTCGAAGGCACCCGCCGCCGCCACCCCTTGGGGCAAGAAGGGGTCGCCGACGCCATCGCCGACGAACGCGGCCGGCTCGAGTCGATAAAGGAGATGGCCGACGTAGTCGTTGACACGTCCGACCTCAACGTGAACCAGCTGCGGGAACGGGTAGCCGACCTATTCGCTGCGGACGAGCCGGCGGCGATGCAGATTTTGGTGCTCAGTTTCGGGTTCAAGCACGGCGTCCCGCTCGACGTGGACAACGTCCTCGATGTGCGTTTCCTGCCCAACCCCCACTGGGTGGAGGCGATGCGGCCGATGACCGGGCTCGATGAGCCGGTGCGCCGCTACGTGCTCGGCCAACCTCAAGCGAGGGAGTTCCTCGACCGGGTGGGCCACCTGTTCAAGTTCCTCGTGCCGGCCTACATCCAGGAGGGCAAGTCGTACCTGACGATCGCCGTCGGGTGCACGGGCGGCCGGCACCGCAGCGTCGTCCTCGCCGAGGAGATCGCTGCCCAGCTGCGCGACTTAGGTTTCAACCCGAGCGTGATCCACCGGGACGTCGAGCGGTGACATCCGGGCCGAGCGTGGTGGCGCTCGGCGGCGGGCATGGGCTAGCGGTAACCCTGTCAGCGGTCCGGCGCTACGCGGGGGAGGTGACGGCGGTCGTCTCGGCTGCCGACGACGGGGGTTCGAGCGGGCGGCTGCGGACGTGGTGGGCGGGACCGGCCCCTGGGGATGTGCGCCGCTGCCTGCTCGCCTTGGCCGGCGATGGGTACCGCGAGCAGCTATGGGCCGAGGCGCTCGACTATCGCTTCGCCGGCGGAGAGCTGCAAGGGCACTCCCTCGGGAACCTCGTGTTGGTCGGTCTCAGCGAGGTCACAGGTGACTTCGTCACTGCGGCGGAGGAGATGGCCCGGTTGCTCGGCGTGAACGCGCGGGTGCTACCAGCCACCTCGGGCCCGGTGACGCTCTGTGCCGAAACCGCGGCTGGGCCCGTGGCCGCAGTGGTAGCCGAACCTGCAGCGGTGGCCGAAACTGTAGCGGTGGCCGAAACTGTGGCCGGCGCGGCGGGCGCAAGTGTGGGCGGAAGCGTTGGCGGCGCGGCCAGTGATGCGGCGGGCGGAGCCACGGGGAGGCTCGAGGCGGGCTACCTCGAGGGCCAAGCTGCCGTCGCCTATACCGCCGCCCCGCTCAAACGAGTTTGGCTCAGCCCGGCCGATCCGGCCGCACCTGACGCTGTCCTCGACGTGTTGGCTGGCGCCGACCAGGTCGTCCTCGGACCGGGCTCGTTGTTCACCAGCGTCCTCGCCGTGTGCGCCGTGCCCGCCGTACGCCAGGCCTTGGCCCGCCGCGGGCCGGGGCGGGTGTATGTCTGCAACCTCGGCCAGCAACTACCCGAGACCGCCGGTTACGACGCTGATGCGCACCTGGCCGCTCTGGACGCCCATGGCGTGGAGGTGGACTGGGCCCTGTGTGACCCGGCGTCCACCGTCGGTGTGCCGAAGCGAGAACACCCCGGCGTAAGGGTCGTGGAAGCCGCCCTGGCGGCGCCGGAAAGCCACTCCCATGATCCGGCGCTCCTGGCCGAGGCTTTAGCCCGTTTGGCTGGAGCTCGGTAGCCCGACCCGGGAGCAGCGGTTTGGCGAAGGACCGGTAGCGCCCATGGCCGACGAGCATGGGTGCGGGTGGCCTGCGTGGCGCGCGAAGGTGGCACTGACAGGGACCATTGGCCCCCACCGGGTAGTGACGTTATGCCTGGCGGCGCCACGGAGCGCCTCGCCTAGAATCGGCAACGAAGCGCGGAGCACGCCGAGAGCACAGGAGCGAACACATGACAGTCAGGGTTGGGATCAACGGGTTCGGCCGCATCGGCCGCAATTATCTTCGGGCCGTACTGGACACGGGGGCCAACATCGAAGTGGTCGCCGCCAACGACCTGGCGGCACCGGCGAGCAATGCTCACCTGTTGAAGTACGACTCCACGTTCGGGCCGTTGAAGCACGAGGTCAAGGTGTCCGAGGACACGATCACGGTGGGCTCGCACAGCTTCAAGGTCTTCGCCGAAAAAGACCCGTCCGCCATTCCCTGGGGTGACCTGGGAGCTGACATAGTCATCGAGTCGACGGGTAAGTTCACGGACGGCGAAAAGGCGAAGGCGCACCTGGAAGGCGGGGCCAAGACGGTCATCATCTCGGCACCCGGCACCAACGTCGACGGCACCTTCGTCGTCGGGGTCAACGACGACACATTCGACCCCGCCGTGCACCACATCATTTCCAATGCCAGCTGCACCACCAACTGCTTCGTGCCCATGATGAAGGTCCTCGACGACGCTTTTGGCGTGGAGAAGGGCTTCATGACCACGGTGCACGCTTACACCAACGACCAGAACCTCTTGGATCTGGTGCACAAGGACCTCCGCAGGGCGCGAGCCGCCGCGGCCAACATTGTGCCTGCAAGCACGGGCGCAGCACGGGCCACGAGCCTCGTGCTCGCCAGTATGAAAGGGCGCCTGGACGGCTCCGCCCTGCGGGTCCCGGTCCAAGACGGGTCGATCACCGACTTCACCGGCATCTTGGGCCGTGAGGTCAGCGTGACAGAGGTAAACGAGGCCTTCAAGCAGGCAGCGACCACTGGCCCGCTGTCCAAGGTCCTCGTGTACACTGACGAGCCCATCGTCAGCTCAGACATCGTGGGCTCACCCGCCAGCTGCACTTTCGATTCCAAGCTCACCCTGGCCCACGGCTCCCTGGTGAAGATCTTCGGCTGGTACGACAACGAGTGGGGCTACTCCAACCGTATGGTTGACCTGACCCTCATCGCCGGCCGCGCCTGAGCCACCCGAGCCGTGCAACTACCTCTTCTGGAAGACCTGCAGCCCGTCGCGGGTAAGCGTGTCCTCGTCCGCTGCGACTTCAACGTGCCGCTCTCTGGCGGCGCGATCACCGATGACCTGCGCATCCGCCTGCCGATCGAGACGCTGACCTGGCTGCTGGACCAGCAAGCCGCCAAGCTCAGCGTCTGCAGCCACCTGGGTCGCCCCAAGGGCCAGCCCAATCCGAAGTACTCGATCGAGCCGGTACGCATCCGTCTCGTCGAGCTCTTGGGCCAAAAAGGGGCCGACACTTCGCGGGTCGAGCTGCTCGAGAACTTGCGGTTCAGCCCGGGCGAGGAGGGCAACGACCCTGCCTTCGTCGCCACTTTGATCGAAAATCAGGACTTGTACGTGGACGACGCCTTCGGTGCGGCCCACCGGCCGCACGCCAGCATCGTAGGCCCACCGAAGTTCCTGCCCTCTGCCGCGGGTCGTGTCCTGGCTCGGGAGGTCGAGGTGTTGGACGGTCTGCTCGAAAAGCCCGAGCGGCCTTTTGTCGCCGTGCTCGGTGGGGCAAAGGTCTCAGACAAGCTAGGTGTCATCGAAGCCCTCCTCGACAAGGTCGACACGCTGATCGTCGGGGGCGGCATGTGCTTCACGTTCCTGGCCGCTCAAGGGCACAGCACGGGCGGTTCTCTGCTCGAGGAAAGCCAGGTCGAGACGTGCGCCCGCCTACTCGCGACGGCCGCGGAGTCCGGCAAGCAGATCCTGCTGCCCAGCGACATCATCGCCCTGTCGCCGGGCGGTGTTTTCGGTGCTGGCCGCGAACCGGAAGGTGAGATGCGCCAGGTAGGCCCGGACGTACCAGACGAGTGGCTTGGCCTCGACATCGGCCCTGGTACAGCGGCCGCGTTCGCTGATGCCATCGCCGCTGCGGCCACGGTGTTCTGGAACGGGCCGATGGGAGTCTTCGAGGACCCCCGCTTCGCCGCCGGGACCGAGGTGGTGGCCGAGGCTGTCGCTTCCACCCAGGGCTTTTCCGTGGTCGGCGGTGGAGACAGTGCCAGCGCGCTCAAACAGTTCGGTTTGGACGCCAAGGTTGACCACCTGTCCACGGGAGGCGGGGCGTCGCTCGAGTTCATCGAGAAGGGTGACCTACCCGGCCTCGAGGCGTTGCGCGAGGCGGCCGCCCGCCGGCCGCGCTGACCCGGTCCAGTGGCCCAGCGCAAGCCGCTGATCAGCGGCAACTGGAAGATGAACCACACCCACCTGGATGCCATCGCCGTCGTCCAGAAGTTGGCTTACACGCTGACGCCGGCTGACTACGAGCGAGCCGACGTCAGCGTCCACCCGGCCTTCACGGCGCTGCGGTCGGTGCAGACCCTCATCGACGCCGACAGCATCCCGATCGCCCTCGGTGCCCAAAACGTCTACCCGGCCGAGTCAGGAGCGTTCACTGGCGAGGTGAGCCCGGTGATGCTGGCGAAGCTCAGTGTCCGGTTTGTGATCGTCGGCCACTCGGAGCGGCGAGAGCTGTTCGGCGAGAGCGACGAACTCGTCAACGCCAAACTGAAGGCCGTCCTGCGCCACCACATGGTGCCCATACTCTGCGTCGGTGAGACGCTGGCCGAGCGGGAGGCGGGTTCCACCGAGGCCAAGGTCACTGGCCAGCTGGAAGCCGATTTCGAGGGCGTGACGGCTGAGGAGGCGGCAAAGGTGGTGCTGGCCTACGAGCCCATCTGGGCAATCGGCACAGGCCGTACTGCGAGCCCGGAGGATGCCGAGGCCATGTGCAAGTCCGTTCGGTCGTGGTTGAGCGACCGCTACGGCAGTGGTGTCGCCGCGGAGTCGCGGGTCCAGTACGGCGGCTCGGTTACGCCTGGCAACGTGGCCGACCTGATGGCGCAGGCCGACATCGACGGTGCCCTGGTCGGGGGGGCCAGCCTGGACGCTGATCGCTTCGCCGAGATCGTCCGCCTCGGCCGCTCGGGGGCCGGCACGTCCCGCTGAGCAGGGCCTCTCGGCTCCCTGTCGACCGGCATGGCTCGGCCGGTGTGGTGCGCTGCCGCCCCCGCGTCGACCACCTGCCCTGGTCCTTGCTAAATTGGCAGGGACCCGGCGACCGTGGCCGGGCCCGAGGCAGTAAACAACCCTAGGAGGAGGTGCCGGCTCAGTGGTGATCACGTGGACGGTGATCGCGATCCATATTCTGCTCTGCGTCAGCTTGGTCGTCTCTGTACTGCTCCATAGCGGAAAAGGTGGGGGCCTTTCCGAGATGTTCGGAGGCGGGCTTGGCTCTGCAGCAGCAGCTTCGAGTGTCGTTGAACGCAACTTGGACCGCTTTACGGTTTTCACCGCCATCGCATTCGCCTTTACCACGATGATCCTGGCTATCCGTCTGCAAGCGTAGGCGGGCTGACAAAATGCAGGAACCCCCTGCCGGCCCACGACGAGCACCGGATGCGCGCTGACGGCATTGCCGCCGCTCATTTGAAAGGCGCACAATATATATGAAGTTTTTGATGGCCAAGGGCGGCGTCCGCCCGGAGGCCGGTCCACGTGGGTGGCGGGCATGGCTGCCTACGAGCAAGGCGAGAGTCATTGGTGTCGTCGCCGTTGCTGGAGCCATGGTGCTGTCGTCTACGACAAACGCCGGTGCGAGTAGCGGTAGCGCAGCGGACAATTACGGCCCGACGGGGCCCGTCCCTGCCGTCGGCACTCCGATATCAGGCGGTACGGCCTACTTCATGGAGGGCCAGAACGCTCCTCCAACTTACGTCTTCCCCTTCATCAGCCCACAGGTCTGCTCGACCATGAACTACGGGCAATTGACGTACCTCATGTACCGCCCCCTGTACTGGTTCGGTAACAACAACAACCCCGGGATCGACTACAACTACAGCATCGGCGAGCCGCCGGTCTACTCCGGTGGTGACAAGACCGTCACGATCACGCTGAAGCACTGGATGTGGTCCGACGGCGAGCAGGTCACCAGCCGCGACGTCGAGTTCTGGATGAACATGGAGCTCGCTCTGGCCAAGCAGGGCCTATGGTGCGCTTACACGCCCGGCTACTTCCCCTACAACGTGAAGTCGATGGCGTTCCCCAACGCGACGACGGTCGTCTTCCACCTCGACAAGGCCTACAACCCGACCTGGTTCACCGACAACGAGTTGTCCCAGATCTCGCCGATGCCGCTGGCCTGGGACGTCACGTCGACCAGCGCTTCGACCCCGGCGAACAATGCTCCCAACCTGCCCGACACCACGGTCAAGGGCGTCACCGCGGTCTACCACTTCTTGGACTGCCAGGCCGGCGACGCCAACAGCTGCGCGAGCAAGAGCGACGCGCAGGGTGTGACCACCTACGCCAGCAGCAAGTACTGGTCGATCGTGGACGGCCCGTGGAAGTTGAAGAGCTTCACCAGCACCGGCCAGGTCTCCTTCGTGCCCAACCCCGACTACAGCGGTTCCCCCAAGCCGAAGCTGGCCGAGTTCGTCGAGGTGCCCTTCACATCGGACGAGGCAATCCTCAACGAGCTCAAGTCCGGGGGGCCAAATGCGCTCCAGGTCGCCGAGCTGCCCGACGAGTACCTGCCCCAGTTGAGCTCGATCGAAGCCGAGGGCTACACGGCGGTCAACTTCCCGTCGTTCAGCTTCTCCTACTTCCCGCTCAACCTGGGTAACCCGACCTTCGGGCCCGTCTTCCGCCAGCTCTATTTCCGCCAGGCGTTCCAGCACCTGGTCAACGCGCAGGGCTGGTTGGAGAAGATCCTCCTTGGCTACGGTGTGCCTACCTACGGGCCGGTACCGCTGGAGCCCCACAACACTTTCGCCGACAACTTCGAGAAGACCAACCAGTACCCCTTCAGCATCAGTACCGCGGTCAGCATCCTGAAGGCGCATGGCTGGACCGAAGTTAACGGGTTGGAAACATGCACTAGCCCGGGCTCGGGGCCCAACGAGTGCGGCCCCGGAGTGACCAAGGGCCTGCAGCTCAAGTTCGGGCTCCAGTACCAGAGCGGCGTCGTGATCACCCAAGAGGAGATGACCGACCTCAAGTCGGACGCGGCGCAAGCGGGCATCGACCTCGTGCTGAGCGAGGCACCCTTCGCCGTTGTGATCAGCAATGCCATCAACTGCGGCCCTGACAGCGGCAACAGCCCGACATCGGCTAAGTGCAAGTGGACCGCTCAGGACTGGGGCGCGGGCTGGGTTTACGCCCCGGACTACGCCCCGACCGGCGAGGCCATCTTCTACACTGGCGCCGGCGCCGACTTCTCCGGCTACAGCGACACCGAGGCTGACCATCTCATGGACCTGACCACGACGGCCCCGGCGAGCCAGACCCAGGCTGCGATGGACAATTACCAGAACTACATGGCTGAGCAGCTGCCGGTCGTGTACTTCCCGACGGCCACGGGCAACCCGACAGCCGCCGCGGTCGACCTGGTGTCCAAGCACCTGGGTGGGTTCACAAACAATGCTGAGACCAACCTGACCCCCGAGACCTGGTACCTCACCAAGTAACGAATGGTGCCTAGCGGGATGAGGGGCTCCAGGTGACCGGCTACATAATCCGGCGCCTGCTGCAGTCGGTCATTGTCATCCTTGGGGTGACACTGATCGCCTTCGGCTTGGAGCACCTCATCCCGGGCGGCATCGCCAAAGGCATCCTCGGCCCGCGGGCGACGCCGGTCGCCATAAACGAGTTCAACAAAGTAAACGGCCTAACGAGCCCGCTCTGGTACCAGTACTGGG
>DATJST010000104.1:0-6529 GCA_035503975.1 Acidimicrobiales bacterium
CATGCCCCAGGAGGTGGCATTGAACCGATCGCAGTTAGTAGAAGAGTTGGCCGGTATAACCGGGCTCACCAAGCGGCAGGCCGAAGACGCCGTCGAAGCGTTCGTCGACATCATCCGCGACCAGATCCGCAGCAAGAACAAGGTCACGCTGTACGCGTTCGGCAGCTTCAGCCCGACAGCGCGCAACGCGCGTATGGGCCGCAACCCGCGCACCGGCCAGCCGGTCAAGATTGCGGCCTCCAGCGGTATACGTTTCAGCCCCGCGGCTGGCTTCAAGGCAGATCTGAACGCAAAGAAGGCGCCAGCCAAGAAGCTGGCCAAGGCCGGTGGTCGTGCCTCCAAGGCGGCACCGGCAGCCAAAGCCACCAAAGCGGCTAAGGCCCCGGCTAAGGTCGCGGCCAAGGTCACTGGTAAAAAAGCCGCAGCGGCAGTCGCTCCCGTGGCCAAGCGGCCGGTCGGCCGGCCGCCCAAAGCCGCCAGCGCGCCCGTAAAGGCCGCGGCGAAGAAGGTAACTGCCAAGGCCGCTCCTGTCGCCAAGAAGGCACCGGCCAAGAAAGCGCCTGTAATCAAGAAGGCCGCGCCTGCGGCCAAGGTGACCAAGGCGGCCAAATCGGCGAAAGCTCCGGCCAAAGCAACGCGAGCCGGCAAGCGCTAGCCGCTTAGTACCCAAAGCCGGCAGTCTTCATGCCGGTGCCCAGGCCCGTGTAGCGGGCGCCCGCCGCTGGGCCGACTATGCGGCCTGGGCTTGTTGGCGTGGTAGCGCTCGGATTAGAGCGCTACCGCCGCCATGTCGGCGGGGAAATCTACGTCCCACCCCAGGTCTGCGTCGTGCACGACCCGCCATGGCAGGCCCGTGCTATGGGCTTCGGCACAGTGGCGAGCGAACGAGCCGGCTCCGTAAGCAAAACGGAACCCGCAGCCGGTCGGGAGGCTGATCACGTTGGTCCCCTCCTCACGGCGGTCGGGGATGAGCACGATGTCATCGATGTCCGCCAGCCATCCCAGATTTGTCGCCAGTGGCAAGTCGCCGTGGGCCACCACCAGACGGTCCCATCCCTCCGCCCCCAGTTGGCCATATGCCGTACTGACCGCTCCGTTCAAGCCCAGACCAGGCTCGAGCAGGGCGCGGGCGCCGAGGTTTTTGGCCCAATCAGCCACTTCGTCGTCGTCACAGACGACCACCACGGGGATAGCGCCTGCGGCGGCTATTACATGTTCGGCCATGCGCTTAGCCAGGGCGGCCCTTTCCCCGGGGCCAAGCACGGGTGATAGCCGCATCTTGGCGCGCCCGAACGCCTTGACCGGGATGACCACTGCGGCTCGGCCGCGTCCTGGTGCTGGCGCCACTGGCTCTTGCCCATGTGGCGCTGGCAGCGCCGCCTGGCCGAGCGGCACGGGCGGATCCTGGCAGCCGGGCTCGCGGCTCACCGCTTTATGTTAGCGGCGTGGTCGGGCTGGCGGAAGTTGCGCAGCCGGCCGCCGTGGGCCGTGCCCGCTCGGTGGCCACGCAGCCATGCAGGCCATACGGGCCACGTTCGGGCGCGGACGGCAGGGTACGGGATTGCTAGCCTGAGGCCATGATTGTCGCGTTCGGCACGGACGAGGTCACCCCGGTCACCGAGGAGATCCTGGCGGACTTGGCCAACCTGGGCCACGAGGTGCTGGTGGTCGCGAACCCCTTACGCTGGGCCGAAGCCGGGCGAGCAGTTGGCGAGGCGGTGGCGGGCGGTCACGCAGACGTGGGCGTGGTGTTCTGTTTCACGGGCACTGGTGTCACCATGGCGGCCAACAAAGTACCTGGGGTGAGGGCGGCTCTCTGCTTCGACGTCGAGACGGCGCGAGGTGCGCGCCGGTGGAACGATGCCAATGTGGTTGCCCTCAGCCTGCGGGTGACCGGCACCGAGCTCGCCCACGAGACGGTCGACGCTTTCCTGGCTACCTCGCCAGACGGCAGTGAGGCCGACCAGATCGCGCTGCTCTCCTGAGGGCCGGTGACGAGAAAGGTCGTTACGAGCAGGGCGGCGCGCTACGGCGCGCCCCCGGGGCTCGGTTTCGAGCGTGATGCCTGGGCGGCCGGCAACGAAGTTGTGGTCGGGGTGGACGAGGTCGGCCGCGGTGCCTGGGCCGGTCCATTGATGGTGGGCGCCGCCCTGCTACCGCGTGACCGGAGGGTGTACGGGGTGCGCGACTCGAAAAAACTCCCCGAGGAGCGCAGGGAAGCGATGTTCGACCGCGTTGCCGCCTGGTGCACGGCCTGGGCGGTGGGGTCCGCGAGCCAAGTCGAATGCGACACGCTGGGGATGGCTGAGGCGCAAAGGCTCGCCACCCGGCGCGCCCTCGCCGAGCTCGGGGTGGTACCGGACATGGTCCTGATCGATGGGAAATGGGACTTCGCCGGCACCGGCAACACGGTGAGGATCGTAGGTGGCGACGCCTGCTGCCTTTCTATTGCGGCCGCTTCCATGCTCGCCAAAGTGACGCGCGACCGCCACATGCGCGCCCTGGCGCCCAACTACCCTCACTACGAGTTCCAAGACAACAAGGGTTACCCGTGCTGGCGGCATAAAATGGCGCTCCAGGCGTACGGGCCGAGCGCCATCCACCGCCGGACTTGGGTGTTCATGGACTATTTGAGCTGGGATATGAGGGTCAGGCGCGACCCTGAGACTGGAGTCGACGAGGTGGCGGGCGAAGGCACCGCGCTCCCGTGAGAACCGAGGCAGTGTGATAATCGAGGTGGCGGGACTGCGCAAGCACTTTGGCGCAGTGGAGGCACTGCGGGGCATAGATTTCTCCGTCCCCGAGGGCAAAGTGCTCGGGCTCCTCGGGCCGAACGGGGCCGGTAAGACCACTGCGGTACGGATCCTCACCACGTTGCTCGAGCCGAGCGCGGGCCGGGCGGCTGTCTGCGGGTTTGATGTGGCCCGCCACCCGGCAGCGGTGAGGCGGGTGATCGGCCTGGCGGGCCAGGCCACCGCCATTACACCCGACCTGACGGGACAGGAGAACCTGGAAGTGGCGGGCCGCCTCTACCACCTGAGCAAGGCAGTCGCCCGCCAGCGGGCGCAGGAGCTGCTGGCGCGCTTCGACCTCACCGACGCCGGCGGGCGCACAGCCAAGACCTACTCGGGCGGGATGTTGCGCCGCCTCGACCTTGCCGCCAGCTTGATCGGCCGGCCGCGCGTGCTCTTCCTCGACGAACCGACCACAGGCCTCGACCCCCGCAGCCGCCTAGGGATGTGGGACATCATCCGCGAGCTCGTTGGGTTGGGCACGACGCTGTTGCTCACGACCCAGTACATGGACGAGGCCGACGAACTGGCTGACGAAATCGTGGTCATCGACCGCGGCTTGGTCATTGCCTCAGGGACCTCTGAGCAACTGAAGGACCGTATCGGCGGCGACGTGGTCGAGTTCTCGGTTACCGACCGCGGCCGCACGCAGTCCGCCGTCGATGCCGTGCGCCAGCTCGGGGAAGGGCCGCCCGTGGTGGACGCCGCCACCGCCGGCGTGCAGGTGCACGCGGGTGGCCGCGGCTCGCAGGTCTTGGTGGAGGTGGTGCGCGCCATGGACGCTGCCGGGATCGTCACCACAGGGATGGCGTTGCGGCGGCCATCGCTCGACGACGTGTTCATGGCCCTGACCGGCCACGCCGCCGAAGAGGCGAGCCAAGACGGCAAAAACAGTGGCGGCCGCCGGCCCCGGCGCGGGCGGCCGGCAGGATGAGGAGGAGGTGGTGGCGATGACCACAGGTACTGGTGTGAGCGGGGTGGCGGCTGCCGCCGGCGTAACCGAGATCGGGGTGCCGAGCGAGCTCCCCGAGCTCGGCACGCCCTCATTGGGCCAGCGCGCCCGCTGGCTCGTCAGCGACTCGTTGGTGATCACCAAGAGAAACCTGCTCGTTTGGTTCAGGGTGCCGGCCTTTATCGTGTTCACCCTGGTGCAGCCGGTGATGTTCACGCTGCTGTTCCGCTATGTCTTCGGCGGCGCCATCAAGACCCACGGCATCCCTTATGTCGACTACTTGATCCCCGGCGTCATCGCCCAGACGGCAGGCTTTACTTCGTTCAGCACGGCTATCGGCCTCGCCCGCGAGATCCAGCGCGGCGGCATCGACCGCATACGGAGCATGCCGAGTGCCCGCTCTGCCTTCCTCATCGGCCGGCTGACGGCCGACGTGCTGCGCCTCACGCTCACGATCGTGGTCATGGTCGGGGTCGGCTACGCCGTCGGGTTCCGTTTCGAGGCGGGTCCGGTGGACGCTGTCGCCATGGTCGCAATTTCGGCCTTGCTCGGCTTGGCTGTGTGCTGTGTGTCGGCCTGCATCGGCCTCGGGGTGAAGGACGAGGAGTCGGTGCAGGCCTTCGGGCTGATATGGGTTTTCCCCTTGACCTTTGTGTCGTCGGCGTTCGTCCAGGTGTCGACCATGCCGTCGTGGCTGCAGGGGTTCGCCAATCATCAGCCCTTTACCGAGGTCATCGACGTGCTGCGTTGGCTTGCTCTCGGTCACAACGCTGGCTTTGTCGTCCACCAATCCTTGTCCTCCTCGCTCTGGCAGGCTCTCGCCTGGATGGTCGGCACGATCGTGGTGTTCGTGCCACTGGCAACGCGCGCTTACAAGCGCGCCTAGGGCCGGGCGGTCTGAGGGCCCCACCGCGGTGAGCGACAACAAAATCCAAACGGCGTTGGCCAGAGCCGCGGCCGGCCTACGTCAGAGCGAAAAGCGCCCGCAGCAACTGGCCATGGCCGAAGCCGTCGCCCGCGCTGTTAATAACCGGCGCCATCTGGTCGTACAAGCCGGCACCGGCACCGGGAAGAGCCTTGCTTATCTCGTCCCAGGTTTGGTCCTCGGCGCGCGCATGGTGGTCTCCACCGCCACCAAAGCGCTCCAG
Source organism: Acidimicrobiales bacterium (assembly GCA_035503975.1). Classification (GTDB taxonomy): domain Bacteria; phylum Actinomycetota; class Acidimicrobiia; order Acidimicrobiales; family Palsa-688; genus DATJMJ01. Next base: position 4,893 of record DATJST010000104.1, read on the forward strand.
GACCAGTTGGCGCAGCGGGACCTTCCCCGCCTCGCCCGTTCCCTCGGAGTGCGCTTCGAGTTCGCCGTGCTGAAAGGGCGCTCCAACTACCTCTGCGTGCAGAGGGTGCGTGAGATCGCCGAGACAGGCGAGCAATTAGCCATGGACCAGGTGACCTCGCGACCAGGCCAGCACGGCCGGCTGGCAGCCGAGATCGAGCGCTTGGTGGCCTGGGCCGGCGTTGCCACGGCCGCTACATCTCCGGCCACTACATCTCCGGCCGCGACATCTCTGGGCGGCACATCTCCGGCCGTTATATCTCCGGCCGGTGCCTCGCGGGTGGCCCCGCCCGAGCCGGGTGCGCCGGTCGCGCGGCATAGGCGCCCTCATCGCGGGTTGGCAGCAGCGCGCCGGCCGACTGGCGACCGGGGTGACCTCGACTGGGAGCCCAGCGATGCGGCTTGGGCACAGGTCAGCACGACCAGCCGGGAGTGCCCGGGGGCCGCCGATTGCGCTTCTGGTGCCGATTGTTTTGCCGAGGCGGCCCGGCGGCGGGCCGCTGAGGTCGATGTTGTCGTGGTAAATACCCACCTCTATGCCAGTTTTCTGGCCGTGGACGAGGCCGAACTGTTGCCCGAGCACGACGTGGTGGTTTTTGACGAGGCGCACGAGGTGGAAGACATCGCATCTGCCGTGTTCGGCTTCGACCTCGGGGGAGCCCGGGTCGGAGGCGTCGCCCGCCTGGCGCGCGCGGCCTTGGGCGAGGCCCGGACGGTCACGGCGCTCCAGGAGTGCGGGGCGCTGTTGGACAACGCTGCACTGCCCTTGCGGGACCAGGAGATCCCGAGACCGCTGCCGGCGGAGCTGGCCCGCGTGCTCAACCTTTTGCGTGAGCGGGCGGCGGCCGTGCTCGAGGTGCTGCGCCAGGCCGAGCGCGCGGCCTCCGCGCTGAGCGTGCCGGGCACGGCTGTGCAGGCCGGACCACCGGAGCGGCGCGGGTCGCGCCAACGCGCCCAAACCGCCTTGTCGCACCTGGTAGACGACGTCATCGCCCTGCTCGAGCTGGCACCGGGCCAGGTGGCTTGGGTCGAAGGCGGAGAGCATGCCCTGCTCGTCCGGGCCAGCCCGCTCGACGTCGGTGCCGTCCTCAAGCAACGCCTATGGGAGGCCGACGACGCTCCCGTTGCCATCCTCACCAGCGCGACCATCCCACCCCACCTCGGCGAGCGCCTCGGCCTCGAGGCCGGCTCCTACGACCAGCTCGACGTGGGCAGCCCGTTCGCCTACCCAGAGCAGGCGATGCTGTACTGCCCGGTGCACCTGCCCGACCCGCGCGCCGCAGGCTTCGAGGCGGCCATGCACCAGGAGCTGACGGCTCTGGTCCAGGCTGCGGGTGGGCGCACCCTGGCCCTGTTCACCAGCTGGAGGGCGATGCATGCGGCGGCCGAGCACGTGCGCGGTCAGGTCCCCTGGCGCATCTTGACCCAGTCGGACCTGCCCAAAGCCAAGCTGGTGGCGGAGTTCAGCGCTGACGAGCAGTCCTGCCTGTTCGCCACCATGGGCTTCTGGCAGGGCGTGGACGTCCCCGGGTCGTCTCTCTCGCTGGTGACCATCGACCGGCTCCCTTTTGCCCGACCGGACGACCCGTTGTTGCGGGC
>DATJST010000105.1:0-28921 GCA_035503975.1 Acidimicrobiales bacterium
GCCCACTTGACGAGCTGCTGAGCGGTATCCGGACCGTCGCTGCGGGTGAGGCCCTCCGACGCCAAGGTGGCTCAGGAGGGAACACGCACCTGCAGTCGGCTCGGCGCGTCCGCCGGCGTCATTAGTCGCGGGATCTGAGCCTCCTGCTCGACCTCCGCGGCCGTGGGCGGGAGCCCACCGCCACACTGTCATCGAAGCCGCCGTACGGCTTGACAGTTGGAGCGCATACTAAAGACATGGGGGCGCGTCCTTTCGCCCGACGGAAGTCACCACAATATGCCTGCAATCACGAGGGCAAGACCTGCGGAGGCGACTACAGGTGTCAAAATACGCATGACTGCCAGGGGCGCGTTACGGATCCGTTGGTACTCTGCCTCCTCATCCCAGACAGTCTGTCTTAAAAAGCGGCGCAAGGCCGCGACGGGAAGGTATTTAGCCAATGGGCCCATGGCACGTCGCAGCCGGACTGAGGCCCCGAGTAGTACCCATGCGCCGAGTTGACTAACGATGCTGAGGATGAAAATGGCAAGTCCATAGCTGACTAATTGCGTGTTCATAGGTTGGCTCTTAGACTGCCTTGTTGACGATATCTTGAACCAAGGACCAAACAACCTGTCCGGCCGCCCCTGATATTAGGCCACCCGAGCCCATGTACCATAAAGTGGAGTCCAGACACGAGTGCAAGCTTTCGCTTATACAAGTAGCCCCCAATTCATACACGCCTACAATGCGAGATAGGGTGGTAGCGTCGCCGGCTACAACTTGCATGAAGAGGGCCATAGGCTCATCGCCTATCACCGCCTGCGAACCAGCCATAACTTCTGCGCCAGCAGCAACGACAGCGAGCGCTAGCTGGATCGTCGCAAGAGGGTTGATCAACTTCTTGATCTCTTACACAACCTTATGGAGGAGACCGCTTCCTCTGCAGCTCCCGTTCTTATTGTGGCCAAAGATGCATTGGTCATTCAAGTCAGTCACGTTGAGCGGGCCCTGGCAGACATAATCGTATGCGTTGCAGCTCCCCCCGAACACCGGGTCGGGTTGCAAGAACCGCCCAGTACTGGCATCGTACAGCCTGGCCCCCGGTCATAATGTCGAGGGCTAGTCAACATATGGAATGTGAGTGCGAGCGATGAGACCTGGTCGTAGGGCAGTAGAGGTCGACCGCTTCGCGGGTGTACTGCTCGGACAAGCCGCAGGCGACGCACTGGGGGCTGGGTACGAATTTGGGCGGCCACCTCGTGGCCGGGCCGAGATGGTGGGCGGCGGCTTGGGGCATTGGGGCCCAGGCGAGTGGACTGATGACACCCAGCTGGCGGTGTGCGTAGCCGAGGAGGGAGCGACGGGCGCTCTCGACCCGGAGAAGGTCGCGGCGCGCTTTCTCGACTGGTACCGCTCGGGCCCGGCCGATGTCGGGGCCCAGACCAGGGCGGTGCTGTCGAGCGCTTCGTCGCCGGGGGATGTGGCCGTCGCGGCCGCCAAGTACTTCTCGCGCTACCCGCGGAACGGCGCTGGGAACGGCAGCTTGATGCGTACCGGTCCCGTCGCGCTTGCGACGCTCGGTGACGACAAGGCGCTGGCGGCGATAGCCCGAGATGTGTCGTCGCTCACCCACGCCGACCCCTTGGCGGCCGAAGCCTGCATCCTGTGGTGCGTGGCCATCGACCGCGCCGTTCGCCAGGGGCGCCTGGACGGCGTACGGGACGGTGTTGCGCTCTTGGAGGCCGGGCGGCGGCCCTACTGGCTGGAGCGCCTAGAGGAGGCGCGGGTGCGGCCGCCGACCACCTTCACCCCCAACGGCTTCGTCGTGGCCGCGTTCCAGGCGGCGCTGGCGTCGGTTTGGCAGACCCCTGTCCCTGGGGACATGCCATGCCGCCACCTCCAAGACGCCTTGCAGACGGCCATCCGGATAGGCGATGACACCGACACGGTCGCCGCCATTGCCGGGGCGCTCCTCGGGGCTCGCTGGGGCGCTTCGGCGGTGCCCGCTACTTGGAAGGCCATGCTGCACGGCTGGCCGTCGTACCGCACAACAGACCTCGTGCGCCTGGGGGTACTGAGCGCGCAGCACGGCGAGACGGACGGCGCTGGCTGGCCGGCCAGCGTCGACCTTACCGCCTACTACCAGCGGGCCTGGCCCGCTCCACCGGTGGCGGTCCCCCTAGCTGAGGACCCGGGCGTGGTCATGGCCAACATTTATGGTGCCGGCCAGACCGAGGCTGACCTCATCGTCTCTTTGTGCCGCGTGGGGCGGTCAGTCCCTGCGGCGCCCCTGCGCGTCGAGATCGGCCTGGTCGACAGTGACGACCCGGCCGACAACCCCAACCTGGACTTCATCTTGGTGGACCTGGCGCGCGCCATCTGTGCTTGGCGCGACCAGGGCAAGACCGTGGTCGTCCACTGCGTTCAGGCGGAGCGCCGAACTCCGGCCGTGGTTGCGAGCTACCTCGCCGAGAGGTTGTGCATTAGCGGCGAAGAGGCGTGGGCGCGGGTGTCCAGCCAACTGCCAACGGCACGGCGCAACGTGGCCTTCGAGGCTGCTCTGCGCGAGCACTGGCCCGGCACCTAGCGCTCAGGCCCGCAATTTAGCCCTTGGGGTGGAGCGCTACCAGGCCGCCAGCGCCATTTAGGGCGCTGCTGCCATGATCGGAGCGGGGAGGTGATTGGCCCAAAAGGCTCAGGGGCGATAGGAGGCTCGCCGGGCGCCCGCCACGAACCGGACCGGAGCGAGGCTGTCGCCTCACACGAGCAAAAGCAGACCGATGGTGAGGAGCCCCAATACGAGGTAAAGGACCAACCCGGCGATGCCAGAACACCAGGCCGGCAATTGCCGACCCCTCGTTAGGCGCACCACGATTGGCCTTCCATATCCCGAACCGACCCAAAGATGAAGAGGTGCGCGGGTACCTTGAGCGGCACGAGTTCGGTAAAGCGCAGCAGGTTTGCCGTATGCCCAAATAGTGGTCGATAACGCGGAGCAATGGGCGAGGGACACCGCAGACCTGGACGCCAGGCACTTCTCGCAGGCGAACACGAAGGACAGGGTGCACTGACGCTCCGGAGCGCGTTACTCATCCTCATCGCCGTACTCGTCGAAGTCGAAACCGATACCCGCCGCTGCTGCATAGGCGACCAGGCTCGGGGTAATGACGAACCCAACCAGAGGGTGCTGGCCCCGTAATCGCTCGAAGTCGTGCCCGTGACGACCTGGTTCGCTGACCGCTCGGTCTTCGGGGCCAGGTTCGAAGTTGCGGAACACCTGAATCGCCGCGCTCACGCCCTCGGTCTTTAGGAGGTCCCGCAAACGAGAGCTGCTATCGGCCAATCTCACTAGGAGAGAATCGAAATGTTCATCCAAAGGTACGTCATCTCGGGCGACCCCGGACGTCAGTCGCCACAGGTGCCTTCGCGGGACGAGTGGTGGTCCCTGATGCCTCGAGCCTCTGAGGTCTACCTCGTCGGGTATCAGGCCCAACCGCTCTGAGATGAGGCCTGGATCAACGCTACTGCTCCTAATGCCCAGGTACACGTACTGGCGGACCTTCATGAAAGGAAGACGCTACCGGGCACAGAGGAGTGCCGACCGCCGATTTCGCGCATCATCGCACCACCAATGGGCCGTCGAGCCGCGATATAGCCGGATGTTCGGTACTCACAACAACGGGCCACAGTCGGGCTCCGCGACCGGCCCATAGGCAGGCGACCGGTGCAGCTGGCCGAGCGCGGCGTGTACGGCGGTCTGGGTGCGGGCCAGTTGGGCCACGCCATCGATCTGGTCGTGGTAGGCACTGAGAACGCTGGCGAGCAGGCCCGAAGTGCGCTTGATGTCCAGGCGTCGGCGAGCGCCCTTTTCGGACGCTGGCCGACGACATTGTGCAACTTCGGACAGCTGCTGGACGGCAGCATCCTGGGGCGACCTCGCAGTCCAGACGGACGAACTCCGGCACCGCGAGGACGTCCCAGCGCCGCTGGGCGTCATTGGCCCGGTTCGTCAAGAAAGGCACTCGCTTGATCGCGGCACGCCCTCGGCCCCCGCTCGCCAGCGGCACCAACGGCGACGTGGCCGCCAACGGGGCGGCCCCTATGACAACCTCTGGTCGGGCAACACCTATGAGGGGGACTGGACCTTCCAGGCCTACGCCAACGCCGCCAGCTGCCCGCTCAACTGTACCGGCAGCGCCCTCAGCTGGGCCGGTGGCCCCAACGGGGACGCCCGTTCGGGCTGTGGCTGTCCCAGTGGCAACAGTACTGGGGCCAGGACTTAGGTGCCCCACTCAAGCTGGCCTTAGCAACCCCTAGCGGTGGACGTTTATCTCGCCAATCAGAGGGCGTTTGAACGGCGACTGACAGTTAAACGTTGGGTAAACGGCCCTCACCTACCATCGCTCCTACGGCGATAGACGCCGGATGGATAGACCTAACGTTCGATTGGAAGGTAAATGCGGGTGCGTACTCATGCCTGGTTGTCGCGATTTGTCTTTCTCTCAGCCGCCCTGCTCTGCTCCTCGGCGAGCCCCGCTATGGCCCAAACGTCCCTCAGCCATGCAGCCACGCCCCAGGACAGCGTCCTACAGCTGCTCCCGGGCGACTGGCTCGGCCCCTTTCCAGCTCCGCCAGGTGAGTGCGCGGGCGAGTACCTCGAATGGTTCATATACAGGACTGGCAGCTACACATCCACCTGGAACAGCTACCCCAAGTACGGGACCAACGGCTGCGGCGGTGCCACTGCTTACGGGAGGTGGTCGGCCCGTGGCGACGTCCTCATGTTCTGGCAGCAGTCAGTGCCCAACTGCGGCGAGTGCACCCAACGGAAGGACATCCCCGTCTACTTCCACTTCCTCACCGCCAACGACGTGCGCTTTTGTGACTACCCGGACGCCAACGACGGCTGTTGGGTCTATCACCGTCAGAAAAGTTAGCGAACCTCGGCCCCCGGGCTCCGAGGGGCATGGCCCTTGTCGCTGCTCCATGCTCGCGTTGCCCGCCGCGAGCGGTACAACGGGCCTATGGGCTTTGTCGACGTGGCCGCCCCTTCCGGCCACACCCCCGCCGGGGGGGTAATGGTGGGCAGTTCCGGCGCCGGGCGCCAAATGGTCCTGTATGAAGACCCACAGTGCCCCTACTGCCGGCGCTTTGAACGACGCTGCGGCGACATGCTGCGACGGGAGGTAGCCGCGGGTGCGGTCGCGGTGGAGTACCGGATGCGCTGCTTCCTCGGTCCTGAGTCGGTACGCGCTGACAATGCCCTTGCCTTGGCGGCCGAGGAGGGGCGGTTCGACCAGTTACGAGCTTTGTTGTTCGCTAACCAACCGCCCGAGCAGACCGGTGGGTTCAGACCTGCAGACCTGCTCGAGCTCGGCGAGGGCGCCGGGCTCACTAGCGCCAATTACACGCGGGGCGTGCGCGATGGCCGCTACGAACCTTGGGTGCAACAGGTTGAGGAGATATATCAGCTGGAAGACCCCGGTGGCACACCCTTCGCCATCCTTGACGGCGTCCCGGTGGACAGCGCCGACATATACGACCCGGAAGCGTTAGGCGCCCTCATAAGAGCCTAGGTATCTCTGTCCCGGGCCCCTGTCGAAGCCCCTCGGTCGTGGTCATAACGGGACGAACGACCGCCAACCCACTAAGGCGTACCGCCGCCCGCAGCTCGGACCTGTACCGCCCCGGCATCGCAAGCCCGGCCGGGAGCGCTCCTCACCCCCCGCTGGTCGGTAGCCGGGCAAAGGTAAATCCTTCTGCCACCGAGCGAAAAGGCCGTGCCGAAGGGAACCGCGCCAAGGGCAGGATTACGCGCAAGCGGAGACATCGTCTGGGTCGGTCCCCCGTTGGCGGCCAGCCCTGCGAGCGAGCTGGCCCCGTGGCTGACATCTCCGCGAGTCCCCCGGAGGCAGGTGCGATCATCGCCGACGTTATACCCGAGGTCATGCCAGGTCCCCCCGACCTTGTGGCACCCGCCGTCAAAAATGTTCGCGGCGACCCAGATTGCGCCCGCCCCAGTTTGGCCGCCAAGGTCGCCGGCATCAATGGTGTCGCCGTCGCCGAAAGCTTGGTTGCCTGAGAAAGTGGAGCTCCACGCCTCTAGCGTCCCCGCGTCGCCGTCGCCGTTGTCTATGGCCCCACCATTGGCCGCAATGAAGGCGAGCCCCTGAGGGAGGTCGTGCCACGCGGGCTCAAACGGGCCGTCACTTGACTGGCCACCGGCGAGATTGTTGGTGAACGTCGAGGTCCAGATGCTGGCGCACGCACATGGCGCGGCAGCCGCTCTCCCGTTGTCGATGGCACCCCCGCCGAAGCCAGCAATGTTAGTGGAGAACGTCGAGCTCGACACCGACAAGCTGTCGCTATTATTGATAGCGCCCCCGTGCCCGCCGATGTTGCCTACCAAAGTCGAGCGCGAAACCAAGAGCGTGCCTTGGCCTCCGTTGTCGCCGTTGTCAATAGCCCCGCCGTTGCCACCGACGCCCGCGTCGCCGTTGATCCCGTTAGCGTAGGAGCTGTTAGCTGAGAACGTCGAAGCCGATACCGACAGGTGGCCCTGGCCGTCGTGGTCGCCATTGTCGATGGCGCCGCCGTCGCCGGGGTTTTTTACAAACGTGTCGTCGGAGGTGTTGAAGGCATCCGACTGATCGTCCGCGAAAGTCGAAGCTGACACGCTCAGCTGACCATTGCCAGCGTTGTCGCCGTTGTCTATGGCGCCGCCATTTCCGTCGGCAGAGTTGCCTGAGAACTTCGAGCCCGACACCGACAGGGCGCCTTCGCCACGATTGTCGGCACTGTCGATCGCGCCCCCGTCAGCCTCGGCGATATTGGCCGAAAAGGTCGAGCCCGACACAATGAGCGTGCCTGCCCCCGCGTTGTCGCCATTGGCGATCGCGCCCCCGTCGGTGGCGTTATCATCCGAGAACGTCGACGCCAGCACCACGAGCGTGCCGCCCTCGTCGTTCTGCGCTCCGCCGCCGGCGCCGTCCGTGACCGCATTAGAGATGGTCAGTCCCTTGAGGACAACGTGGACTCGGTGGCCGATACTTAGCACCGAGCCGTCACAGGTCGCGGTCCGACAGCCTGCGCGGCCCCCTTCGTTGCCGTCCAGTACCGGGTGTGCGACCTCCGGTGCGGGGGCGATGGTCACCGGTGCCCGGGACGACGTGCCGGCAGTGGCGATCGTCCAGTTCCCTACGAAGTGCCCGTCCCTCCCCGGAGTGGCCAGGGCGACGGTGTCGCCGGCCGTCGCCTCGGCAAGTGCTTGGGCCAGTGAACAACCCTGCGCCGGTTCGTGCTCGGGCGGGCAACCCGGGACGGCCGAGACCCCGGTGGCGTAAGCGTAGAGCACCCTTGTCCCCACCACGGTTGGGTGAGCTAGGCTCGTCATGGCCAAAGCGACGGCAGCTAAGGACATTGCGGGCCAGCCGCGAACTACACATCGCCGCCCAACCCCAACTCTTCGCCTCGGCGGGGTCTGTGAGCGACTAACCGTACTCACGCGCCATGCCGCAACGGCCACCATCGAGCCTCGGGTCGTTGCATCCGTCGGGGGTCGCCGCTGGGGCATCAAAACTGCGGAGGAACGCGGCAGGGCCCGGCTCGGTCGGCGAGGGAAGCGCCGAGTAGTACGTCCACACATGCAAAACGATAGCAACGGCAACCTTGAGAAGAAATGACGCTTGGTGTCGAGCGAGGCTGTCGGCGTCGCCCAGTCATAAGTTGTGCGTACGGCTGGAGCAGCTCTCGGGAGGGGAACCGGTCTGGGCCGACGACTGCGTGGACGATATTGTCCAAGCGGCATTCCTTCCCATTGCGGTCAGGAACTCCAAGGCTCGGGCCGCGTACCTCAACGACGCGCTACGGTCACGCCAACGGAGCGGAGGTGTCACCATTGCTCGACGATTTGTCTCCTCTGTCCCTGCCCCGGCCGCGTCCCGGCTGTTCGTGCCCGCGGCCAAGCTATATCGGGTCTCTCGCTACTGGCGCCGGCCCTACGCAGACGGGACGAGTTGGTAAGCGATCCCCCCGCTCGTCATGGACCCGTAGGTCAGGTCGAGGTCCGGGCCGGAACATACGTACATAGCGGTCGTCGGTGATCCGTCGACTGGTGACGCTGGGCCCTGCTTCCACACCCCATCGACCTCAACGGACACCTGGAAGTAAACGTCCGACGAAATGGGGGTCACAGAGAACGACCCGGTGGTCGCAGTCGACTCAACCGCAAAGCCGTAGTGAGATTTCGAGGTCCCGTTAAACTTGACCCTAAGCTTAGGGGCTAGGAGCAGCGCACCTGGGCTGAAGTAGCCCGTCGCGGTCCCGTTAGGAAGGATGTCGATCTCGGTGCCGGCGCCCCCGGCGACGCTCGAAATGGCCCCCGCGCTCCCCAGGCTAACCACCATGTTAGTGGCGGTCCAGTTGCCCACCATACATGGCCCGCAGTGGTCCACCGCGTTAATGCTAAAGATGCCGGTGACGTTGGGAGGCCCCACGGTAGAGTGGTTGTCCAACATTATGTAACACCCGCTGACAGGGGTGTCGGCGAGGCAGAAATCCAACGTCCCGCCCGTTACATTGTACCGCTTCCACCCCTTGTCCGTATCGGCCACGACGATGTCGTCGGCGCCCTGGCCTCTAATTTGGGAGAAATTGAAAGCGACGTATTTCACCTTGCTGTTTATTGCGCTGTAATATTCGAAGAGGCTGCTGAGGCGAGGGATGCCCTTCGAGGGAATTGCCTCCACCACCTTCCCGAGATCGAGCGTCTGGGGCACGAGGCCGGTGGGAGGTGTGTCTCGCGGGAAGTGAGCGTATGCCTGATCGAACAGATAGGGTGTGACAGCGGGACTGAGATCCGATTCGTCAAGATCTTCCAGCGAGAAGTCTGGGAAGTTGGTGGCCCATGGGTAGCGAGAACCGATAACCGCATCGGCGCTGGCCACCGACCTTGCGCCGGCAAGGGCGTGCCACAGCTGGAACACTGCGGAGTGCCCGTCAGTGCCGGTCCCGTCTTTGGCAGCAGTCTGCGACAGCCACGTGAGCCAGACCGCGGCACCGTACTCATGCAGTGAAGGCGGGGACGGGGACGAATCTAGGCTTGACAACATATGTTGGAAAGACGAGAAAAAAACCACCTGCGCCGTCGGACTGCGGCACATAGACAGTCTCTGCCCACACAGCTGATGCTTCGGTCAGCCATATGTCGTGGAAGACCCCGCTTCCGGGTGGACACGACGGTACGTGCGCCGACTGTGGAGGAGCGGGGTTTTCGCCGGTCGGTTTCGGGTGACCGCCCTTACATGAACCATAATACAGTGCCTTCTTATTAGGAACCCACTTGCCTCCCCAGTCTGGGATCGACGCTACCGCTCCTAATGCCCAGGTATACGTACTGGCGGCCCTTCATGCAGGAAGACGCTACCGGCACAGAAGAGTGGCGACCGGCCGATTTCGCGCCGCGCCCGGGGGCAGGCCTAAACCGACCCTGAGCCCCGTTCACCGCATTCAAGGGACTTCCTTGAGGTTGGTGTTGTCACGCCCTCGGGGCCGAGGCCAGAGCTCTGATGGGACGCAGGAGCGCAAACGCAACTCTCGCGTGACCGGGCCGCGACCAGCGGGGCCGGGCGCCGGCACAGGACGGAAGGCGTTGGCAAAACCTTTCGCTTCAACCGCCGGCGGGGGCGACCACGACGTCCATGGGGAAATTGAGCCCCGTGGCCGAACCGGCGATCATTACCGCCGGCTTCGGGGACCCCGATCTCGATACTTCGGTCTTGGTGTACTCCACGACCGTGCTGCTGCCGGTATTGGCCACCCAGAGGTCGCCGGCTGCATCGATTGACATCCCGTCCGGGGCGTTGAGGCTGTCGGACGTAGCCCCGATCGTCACCCTGGGCGCCGACGAGGAGTGCGCCAGCTCACTTTTGGAGAACTCGACCAACGACGAGCCACTTGAGTTCACCACCCACAGGTCACCAGAGGAGTCGAAGGCCAGTCCAGAACGCGTGTCGTCGCCAAGAGCACTCACGGCTATCCTCAGAGTGATGCTCGGGGTCGGAGACGCTTTGTCCAGCTGGATCTTGGGGTACTCGAAAACAGCCGGGCTGCTTGGCTGGTCATTGTCAGCGACCCACAGGTCCCCTGTCGAGTCGAAGGCGACGCCATAGGGCGTCGTAAAATTGCTGTTGTTAATGGTGACTTTCGGCGAGGGTGAGCCAGACTTCGCGAGTTGTGAAGCGCTGTACTCGACGACAGTGGTCACGCCCGTGTTGGCAGCCCAGAGGTCGCCTACGGGATCAAAGGCAAGCCCACCCGGGCCGTTCAGGCTGCCGTTGCTGTCGGCTGAAATTATCACGCTTGGGGCCGGCGAGCGCGTCCCTAAGGCTGTCCGGGTGTACTCGACCAGCGTATTGGTATTGGAGCTGCTGACCCATAAGTCTCCTCGCCGGTCGAACGCTAACCCCTGCGGAGAGCTAAGCCCTTTGGAAATTGTACGGAGCGCGCGTACGTTCCCGTTTTGGCCAACGCGATAAACCGTTACCGAACCGTTTGCGGCAATCCCGGATGACCCCATGCCACCGTAGTTCGCAACGAAAAGTAATCGCTGTGACGGCGCGGCGGCCCGCGCTGTCGCAGCGGCTGCACCGGACATCAGAGGCAGGACCGCCATCGCAGCCGAGGCCACTGCGGCGGGGAACACCAGCCTGCCACGACGTGCTCGGATAGTCCTTCTCGCCTCGGTTGGTATGGCGGCAGCTGGCGGGCAGCCGGGCGGGCAAGCCTTCATGTGCGGGCTCCTACGGGTCATGGGCCATCATTCGGCTCGATCGTACAATGGCCGGCCTAACTGTTCCATGCGCCCGGGCACGGGGCGCAGCCTGGCGCCTTCTTTGTCGGGACCTGTGACTTCTTGCCCACACCTGTCAGGGAATTTCAGGCGCAGGACGATAGCCTGGGACCGGATTTCGGCCGCAACTGGGGCGCCGAGCCCAAGGTCTTTCGACCCAGTGTGGGCCATGGTGTATTTGCGCGCGGCTGCCCCGGTGGCCGTTGCCTTGGTCGGCGCCCTCCTCCCCGGCGGCGAGGCGCCGACCGAGCGTCGCGGCCGGCGCCGCCCGGTTTGTCTGCGGCGCCCGTGCCGATCATCTCCGTCATGGCGCGCCGAGCGGTGAAGGCGGTGGGGAGCGTTTTCGAATATGCCGGCTGGTACAGGGACTTTGACCTGGAGCGGCTCCGACTCGCCGTTCACGCTCAACATCGCGGGCTCTTCGCCCGGACGTCTTGTCCGGGGAGATCGGTCCAACTTTCCGCTCTCCCCCTCGGGGGCCGGGCTCTCGCTCGGCGTGTCCGAGGCGGCATCGACTCGTCCTGCGGGCCACCAAGGCTTACCGGCTGCTGACGCTGCCGGCGTTACCGCCCGCCACCAGCTGGGTGGCGGTGAGGCGTTCAGGACTTGCCGCGTGGCTGTGAACGACTTACTTACCGCAAGGGGGTGACACCGCCGCCACCTCCCACCTCCGACTGGGTACACAATGGGACAGGCGCCGACCAAAGGGGCACGCCGGCCACCCACCACGACCTGCCTTACCAGGAACTTACTGGTGGGGCTACTCAGAATCGAACTGAGGACCTCAGCATTATCAGTGCTGCGCTCTAACCGGCTGAGCTATAGCCCCTGGCCCCAAATGAGGGCGAAAGCCCAGGTTACACGAGAGGCTGCGCGGGCTGGTCCTCGATGACCCTCACCTGGACGCCGCCGACTACGTCGCTGATCAGGTTGAACAGGATAGTCGCGAACACGTTGAACAACAGGCCGAGGAAACAGAGGGCGCCGACTACGGCCGACACCCAGGCGAGTGCCGTCATCGGGTGCAGTTGGAACGAGCTGAGCGCGAACAGGCTGCGCACGGACTTGTCGATGCTGGTGATGACGCCGAAGTCCACCGCTACGTTCCACAAGATGACGGCCGCCACCATCAGCATGATGAACACGCAGACGTAGAAGATGAGCGACACCTTCAAGACGCTGAGGACGTCGATCCGGCGGATGACGCGCCGGGTGCGGGCGTCGCGCACCACACGGCGCCTCCCTTGCGCGGGCTCAGGAGTCGCCACGGGCTGGACCGGGGCGGGCTGGGCGTAGGGAGAGCGCATCCCGGGCGGCCCTGAAGGACGGGTGCGCGGCAAGCCATAAGGTTGGGCAGGGTCAGGGGCCCAGGTCCGGCCGGGAGGGGCGGTCGGGGCCCGACCAGGTAGCGCTGTGGGAGCCGCTCGACCGGGCGCGGTCCCGGGCGGCCGGCCGGCACCCGGGGCCCGGGCCCCAGGGGGTAGCTGGGGCGGGACCCCGCGCTGAGCCGGAGGGTGGTACCCCGCGGGCGGCACGCCGTAGCGGGTGACCGGTGCCTGCCGGTCCCAGCCGTTACCGGGCACGTCAGGCCGCGCTGCCGGGCCGCGGCCACCCCCTTCACGAGGAGGCGGCTGGCGTGGCGCGGGGTCGGCCATTACTCCTCTTCTACCGCCAGTACGGGCGCTACCGAAGCGACCTCTTGGCCCGCGTCGAGGCTTACGACCCTCACGCCCGTGGCGTCACGCCCTTGGCTCGAAATATCACGCGCCGCCAGGCGGACGACCACGCCTGAGGACGATATCACCAGGATCTCGTCCTCCAAGCCGATCGTGAACGCGGCAGCCACGCCACCGCGCTTCGTGGTCAGACGGATGCCGCGGACGCCCTGGCCACCGCGCCCCTGGCGGTTGAAGTGATGCAGTTGCGTGCGCTTGCCGTAGCCGGCGGTAGTGACCATCAGGATGCTCGTGTCGTCCCGGGCCATGTCGGCGGCAACGACCTCGTCGCCCATGCGCAGCGCCATGCCCCGGACACCGGCCGCGTCGCGGCCCATGGCCCGCACATCGTCTTCAGAGAAACGGATCGTCTGGCCGCCCCGGCTGACCATGAAGATGTCGTCGTGGCCCGCGGTCACGATCACCGCCACCAGCTCGTCGCGCTCACGCAGGTTGAGCGCGATAAGCCCGTCACGCCGGCTCCGGTCGTACTCGGAGAACGCCGTCTTTTTGACCTGCCCCTGCTTGGTGGCGAAGAACAGGTAACGGTCAGACTGGAACTCGCGCGTGTCGATGAGCGCCTGGATGCGCTCGCCAGGCGCCAAGGGCAGCAGGTTGACGATTGCCGTACCCCGCGAGGTGCGGTCCTGCAACGGCACTTCAAAGGCCCGCAGCCTGTAGACACGCCCCAAGTTGGAGAAGAAAAGGAGGTAGGCGTGCGCCGTGGTGTGGATCACCTTGGCGACAATGTCCGCTTCGCGCAGGTTGGTACCGCGCATGCCGCGTGTGCCGCGGCCCTGAGTCCGGTACGTCGAGGCGGGCACGGCCTTGATGTAGCCCGCCCTGCTCATGGTGACGACCAGCTCGCCGTCCTCGATGAGGTCCTCGGCCGCCATCTCCCCCGGGTCGACGGTGACCTCGGCTAGTCGCGGCGACGCGAACCGGGCGCGTACCTCAGCGAGCTCGCTTTTAACCACGCCGTTGAGGCGGTCCCGGTCGCTCAAGATGCCTTCTAGCTCAGAGATGGCCTCCCGCAGCTTGACCATTTCATCTTCCAGGTCGGCCCGCCCGAGGCGGGTGAGCCGGGCCAGCTGCATATCCAGGATGTGCTCGGCTTGGACTTCGCTGAACTCGAAGGGCGCCGCCATCAGCCGGTCGCGCGCTTCGGCGCGGCTCTCAGAAGCGCGGATGGCGACGATGATCGCGTCGATCATGTCGAGGGCTTTGATCAGCCCTTCGACGATGTGGGCACGGGCGCGCGCCTTGCGCAGGCGGTACTCCGAGCGCCTGGTGACGACCTCCACCTGGTGGGCCACATAGGCTTCCAGCGCCGTCTTCAGATTGAGCGTGCGCGGGCCCCCGTTGACCAGGGCCACCATGTTGACGGCAAAGCTCGTTTGCAGGGGGGTCAGCTTGTACAGGTTGTTGAGCACGACATTGGCGTTGGCGTCGCGCTTAAGGGGGATGACGATCCTGGTCTCGACCCCGGCTGAAAGGTCTTGGATGTCGCGGATGCCTTCGAGCTCGCGGCTGTTGACGAGCTCGGCGATGCGCTCCTGGACGGCACGCGGGCTCGCCTGATAGGGCAGTTCGGTGACGACGATCTGCGTCCCGTGGCGCGTCTCTTCGATCGTTGCACGTGCCCGCATGCGGATCGAGCCGCGTCCGCTGCGGTAGGCATCCATGATGCCCTGACGGCCGAGGATGAGCCCACCGGTCGGGAAGTCCGGGCCCTTGACAAACCGCATCAGGTCGTCAGCTGTCGCGTCCGGATGGTCGATCAGGTAGGTGGTGGCATCGATAACCTCACCCAGGTTGTGCGGTGGGATATTGGTCGCCATGCCCACGGCGATACCCTGGCTGCCATTTACGAGCAGGTTGGGGAACCGGCCCGGTAAGACCGTCGGCTCATCGTCCTCATTGAGGTAGTTGCGGGTCATATCGACGGTCTCTTCGTCGATACCCTCGAGAATGTGCATGGCCAGCGAGGACAGCCGGCATTCGGTATAGCGGGCTGCGGCGGCCTCGAAATCGGGCGAGCCGTAGTTGCCGTGGAAATCTATGAGCGGATCCCGGAGGCTGAACGGCTGCGCCATCCTGACGAGCGCGTCGTAAATGGCCGTGTCGCCATGTGGGTGGAACTTCGCCATCGTCTCGCCCGTGACCTTCGCGCATTTAACATGCGGCCGGTCCGGCCGGTAATTTTGGATGTGCATCGTGTACAGGATGCGGCGGTGTACCGGCTTCAGGCCGTCGCGGGCGTCGGGCAAGGCCCGCTGGACAATGACCGACATGGCGTACTCCAGGAAGGAGCGCTCCATCTCGACATTGATCTCTATCGGTTGGACACCGCCACGCCCACCGTCATCGCCCCCAGCGGGCACTATGTCGCTCATCCCGGGCTACCTATATGTCCAAGAACCGGATCTCGCCGGCGTTGTCCACGATGAACTGCTTGCGCTGCTCGACGTCGTCACCCATCAGGATGCTGCACGCGGTGTCGGCAATCGCGGCTTCCTCGATCTCGACCTGCAACAGCGTCCGGTACGCGGGGTCCATCGTCGTGCTCCCCAGCTCGTTCCAGTCCATCTCGCCCAACCCCTTGAGCCGGTTGAACTCGCCTTTGTGGTTGGGGCGCTCGGCCAGGAACCGCTGCCGCGCCGCTTCGTCCTTCAGGTAGACCTTCTCCTTGCCGACCACGGTCGAAAAAAGCGGCGGCTGCCCACAGTAAACGTGGCCTTCCTCCACGAGCGCCGTCATTTGCCGGAAGAAGAACGTCAGCAGGAGTGTGCGGATGTGACTGCCGTCGACGTCGGCATCGGCCAGGATAATGACCTTGTGGTAACGGATCTTTGAGACGTCGAAGTCCTCGCCCACACCGGCGCCTATGGCCGCCACCAACGCCTGGATCTCATTGTTCTTCAGCATCTTGTCGATGCGGGCCCGCTCAACGTTTAGTATCTTGCCCCGAATGGGCAGGATCGCCTGGTTTTCCGGGTTGCGCGCGCGCACGGCCGACCCACCAGCGGAGTCACCCTCGACGATGAACAGTTCGGCAGCCCGGGCATCACGGGTACGGCAGTCGGTCAACTTACCCGGCATGCCCGCTCCTTCAAGCGGCGACTTGCGCCTCGTCGCCTCACGGGCGTCGCGCGCTGCCACACGGGCACGAGAGGCTTGTATCGCCTTTTGTACTATCAAGCGGCTCTCGGGCGGATTTTCCTCGAACCACTCCGCCAACTTCTCGTTCGTTGCTCGCTCGACGAGCGAACGCATGGACGTGTTGCCCAACTTGGCCTTGGTCTGGCCCTCGAACTGGGGGTCGCGCAACTTGACCGCTACTACCGCGCACATACCTTCCCGGATGTCCTCCCCGAGAAGGTTTTCGTCCTTGTCCTTCAACAGCGTGCGGCTGCGCGCGTACTTGTTGACCACGTTGGTAAGAGCCTTTTTGAGACCCTCGACGTGCGCTCCGCCCTCGATGGTCGAAATGCCATTGGCATAGCCGAGAAGAGCTTCGTTGTACCCCGTGTTCCACTGCACCGCGACCTCGACCTCACCGTCGTCCTCTGCGACTTTGAAGTACGAGACTTTCTTAAACAACGGGTCTTTAGCCGAGTTGAGGTGCTTGACGA
Organism: Acidimicrobiales bacterium; assembly: GCA_035503975.1. Lineage (GTDB taxonomy): Bacteria > Actinomycetota > Acidimicrobiia > Acidimicrobiales > Palsa-688 > DATJMJ01. The sequence continues at coordinate 16,182 of DATJST010000105.1, forward strand.
AGTCGACAATGCCGCCGCGGTAGCAGAAGCTAACCGGCGCCTGGCCGCCCTCACGCTCGTCTTTGAAATTGATCTCGAGCCCAGCGTTCAGGAAAGCGTACATCTGGAGGCGCTCGATGATCGTCTGCGCTCTGAAGCCGACCTCTTCGAAGATGGTGGGATCCGGCCAGAACGTGACCGCCGTCCCATGCCGGCCACGCGGCGACGGGCCGACAACGTCCAGCTTGCTCGTGGCCTTGCCTCCGTCGGCGAACTCCATACGGTGCCTCAGGCCCTTTTGGTCGACTTCCACTACAAGTCGCCGCGACAAGGCGTTGACCACCGACACGCCGACACCGTGCAGGCCACCCGAAACCTTGTAGGCCCTGCCGTCGAACTTGCCCCCGCCATGTAACCTCGTGAGCGCGATCTCGACGCCAGACAGCTTGTACTGAGGGTGGATGTCCGTCGGTATACCCCGCCCATTGTCGACGACACGGCAACCACCGTCCGCCATTAGCGTCACGTCGATCCGGGTGCAAACGCCCGCCATCGCCTCGTCGACCGAGTTGTCCACGACCTCCCACACCAGATGGTGCAACCCCGTCGAGCTCGTCGACCCGATGAACATGCTTGGACGTTTGCGGACAGGGTCCAAACCTTCGAGCACGGACATCTCCCTCGCGGAATAACTGTCTGCGAAGGCACTCAACTGATCGTCTCTGACCTGGGTCATCCTGTCGCCCTTAGCTCCACTTCGGTCCCGTTGGCCCTGGCGCGGCCAGCAGCACGCCAGCGAGCTGTAAGGTGCGCCCGGGTTGGGTAAGGCTCGTAACCGAGCCAGCAACCATTGCTCTATTTTACCAGCCCCGGCTGCCACGCGGGCTGACCCGGACCAGCAGGGTCCGCACCGCCGGCGCCTCAGATCTCACCCGCTCCAGGAGCTGCGCGCTGAGAAGTTGCAGCTCAACGGCCCAGGCAGATTGGTCGACCACTACCGTCAAGCGGCCACCTTCGAAGGCCGCGGGCCGCGAGTGCGCCGCCACCTGGCTGCCGGCCAGGTCCTCCCAACGGCACTGGAGGTACGCCAGCTCAGTCGCCCCCTCGACACCAAGATGGCGGGAGGCCTCGGCCAATGACTCAGCTACAGGGCGCGGTCCGCCCTTGCGACGCTGCTGCCGGCCCCTTGGCCGCGACGGCTCTTGCGGCCTCACAAACCCAAAACTAGTGCTAGCGGTCCCCGGTGAGCTCGCCCGCAGCAACTCGCTGAACGGACGACACCGGCAAGAGCGCGGGTACAACCCCAGCCGCCGTCAGCACCGTCTGGCCATCAGGGAGGCAGCGGCACAACGCCTCGCTGCGGAGCGGGTCCAGCTCGGAAAAGATGTCGTCGAGGAGCAACACGGGGCTCGTGCCCTGGCGTTCCGCAACCAGGGCGTGGGCCCCCAGGCGCAGAGCCAGCGCCAGGCCCCTCTGTTCGCCCTGAGATGCCTGCACGCGGGCGGCTAGCCCCGACAGCCCCACGAACAGTTCGTCGCGCTGGGGGCCGAGTGAGGTTGCGCCGCGGCGCACGTCTTCCTCCCGCGCCGCCCCGAGCGCGCCGAGCAGCGTTCCTTGCCAGCTTCGCTCGTAGCGCAGGACCACCCCTTCACCGGCGACGCCGCTTGTCCCGCTCAACTGGGCGTACGCTGCCTCGGCCTGGGGGGACAGGGAGGCAACGACTGCCTCGCGCGCTCGGGCGATATCCTCACCGACAGCAGCCAGCTTCGTGTCCCAAACGTCCAGTACCGACGCCATAGCGGGACGCAACGAGCCACCCGCGGACCGCAACAACGCGTTCCGCTGCTTGAGCACCCGGTCTAGCTCCGACCTCGCTGCGCCATGCCGCGGGCCGAGACTGGACAGCAAATCGTCAAGGTAGTCGCGACGCGCTTGAGGCGGCCCTTTGACAATACCAATATCATCCGGCGAAAAGACCGTGACGACGACGGCGCCGAGCAGCTCGTCCGAGCGGCGCAGGGGCTGGCGGTTGAGCCGGACCTTGTCCTTACCGGACATGTTGAGCTCGACCTCCACGAGCAAACTGCGCCCAGACCGCTTGCCTTGCGCTCGTACGACTGCCTGGTTGCAGCCATCACGCACCATGGCGGCCGTTGGCGCACCTCGAAAGCTGCGCAGCACGGCCAAGTAGGCGATGGCTTCGAGGAGGTTGGTCTTACCCGCTCCATTGCTCCCGCGCAGCAACGTCACGCCATCTGGTACCAGCGCCAGCTCAACGGACTCGTAATTGCGAAAGTTCGCCAGGTTGACTTGCTCTAGGTACACTTTCGGCGCCGTGCCGCCGAACGCCAACCTGCGCCAGCGGCCTTCAAGCCACCCTGACCGGCATCAGCAAGTAGATATAATCGTTTTTTTCAGTCGGCTTGAGAGTGGCGGGCTTCAAAGCGTCGATGGTCTCGAGCAGCACCTCGTCACCGGCGATGGCCTCTACGCCTTCAGCGAGGTACTGAGGGTTGAAGGCAATGGTCATTTCGGCCCCCTCGTACTTGGCATCGACCTCTTCCACAGCTTGGCCCCAGTCGTTGGTTATGACGCTTAGCTGCGCCATGTCCGAACGCAACGAGATACGCGCAGGCGTCGTAGCGTCCCGAGCGACCAAACGGACCCGGCGTATGGCGTCCAGCAGGGCTTCACGGCCGATCACCAAGCGATTGGGGTAGTTAAAGGGGACCAGCTGCCGGTACGGGGGGAAATCTCCCTCGATGAGCCGGGTAGTCAACTTAACTTGGCCAATCGTGAAGCGGACTTCGTGCGCCCCGAGCCGCAACTCGACAGCCTCCGCGTCGCTGCTCAGCAACCGCTGTAACTCGGCCAGGGCTCGCGACGGCAGCAGCACTTTTTGCCCCTCGGCCAGGACCCCTCGAGCACCGGGCAAATCCTTGACAGCCAAACGGTAAGAGTCGGTCGCCACCAACCGGATGCCTTCGGCTTCAGCGGCGACCAAAACCCCCGTCAGCACGGGACGCGTGTCCTCAGAAGATGCGGCACGTACCACCTGGCGGAGCGCCTCAGCCAAACCGGCCGTTGACAACGACACACTCGACCCGCTGGCGGCGGACAAATGGGGGAAATCACCGGCCCGGTAGGGGCGCAGCATGAACTGGGAGCGCCCTGCAGAAACCTGAAGCTCCTCCTCATCGCCCTGTAACAGCACGGCACCCGGGTCAAGGGCGCGCACGATATCGGTGAGCAACCGGCCTGGGGCTACCACTACGCCGTCGCTCAAGCCGGCAACAGTGACTTCCGTCGAGATGGTTATGTCTTGGTCTGTCCCGGTGACTTCCAACCTGTCCCCGGCCAGGGCCAACCGCGTGCCGGGCAGTACACCAGCCGAGCTGGCCCGTCCCGAGCTGGCCCGTCCTGCTGTCGCCAGAGCCTCCAAGAGGTTGTCGCGTTCGCATCGCAGCTTCACCGTGTTACAGCTCCTCTACTAAATGATTTTAAAGATCTAGGCAGTAGTAGTAGGGGGTGTGGATTGTGCATAATAACCCAAACCCGCTGGTGACGACCGGTGGCCTCAGCACCCGCCATGTGGATGCCAAAGCCGGCGCGGTGGGCCCCGGGGACGCCTGCCAGGTCGACCTGTGGACCGAGGGCTCTTTGTCCACCAGAATTACATGGTCCCGGCACAAGATCTCCAGAGACGGTCACTCGCTCGCCTTGATCTTGTGGATCAGGTCTGTGACCTGGTCGTAGACCTGGCGCTTTTCGCCCATCTGGCGCGCGATCTTCTTTTGGGCGTGCATCACCGTCGTGTGGTCGCGGTCACCGAACTCCCTCGCGATGGCGGGGTAGCTGTAGTCGGTCAGCTCGCGGAAGAGGTACATGGCCGTTTGGCGAGCCGCGACCAATGGGCGACGGCGGCTTGGCCCGCATATTTCGTCTACCGTGAGGTCGAAGGCCTTGGCCGTGGCCTCGAGTATTTCCTTGGCCGTTACCTGCCGCGGCGCACTGGCGGCGATGACATCGGAGAGCACCTCTTCGGCCAGCTGCTTAGTGACAGGTACGCGATGTATGCTGGCAAATGCGGACAACCTTATGAGGGCGCCCTCGAGTTCGCGGATGTTGTCCTTGACGCACGCAGCGATCAGCTCGAGCACGTCTTCGGGCACGTGAGCCTTTTCACCTTCGGACTTCTTGCGCAGGATGGCAAGCCGGGTCTCGAGTTCGGGTGGTTGTATGTCGGTGATAAGGCCGGACTCAAAGCGGCTGCGCAGCCGGTCCTCAAGGGTGGGGATCGAACGAGGGTGCCGGTCGGAGCTGATGACGATCTGCTTTTCAGCCTCGTAGAAAGAATTGAAAGTGTAGAAAAACTCTTCCTGGGTCTCTTTCTTGCCTTCCAGCAACTGGATATCGTCGACAAGCAAGACGTCGAACGCGCGGTAACGGCGCTTGAAGGCGGTCTGGCCATGAGTGCGGATCGAGTCGATGAACTCGTTGAGGAAGGTCTCGGTCGAGACATAACAAACGTTGAGGTTCGGGAAGTTCTGGAAATCGTAGTGCCCTATGGCGTGGAGTATGTGAGTCTTACCGAGGCCGGACGCGCCGTATATGAAAAGTGGGTTGTACGCTTTGGCAGGCTCTTCGGCGACGCGTTGAGCGGCGGCGTGGGCAAAGCGGTTGGAGGCGCCGATGACGAAGGCCTCGAATGTGTAACGAGGGTTGAGCATGGAATGCGACCGCCGGTCGGTGCGGCCGGAGGCCGGCGTGTGGGAACCGTTGACATCGTGGCTGGCCCCTTCGGCTGCCTGCGGCCCGCCGCGGGGAGCCGCACCCGGCCCGGCGGTACCTCCGGCGGCGTGCAAGCTGGGCGCGCTTGTGGTGCCGCCGTCGTCGGGCGCCCGCACAACCAGCTCGACCTGGGGCGAAAGTACGCCTGTTGCTTCGGCCAAGGCCTGTTGGATGATGTCCAAGAAACGGGTAGAGACCAGCTCTCGGACCATGGAGTTGGGCGCGGCCAGCACAAAATGAGTGCCATCGGCCTCGACCAGGGCAAGCGGCGCCATCCACGCGTTCCAGGTCGGGTCGGGTACCTGGCCGCGCAGGATGGCTGACGACGTCGCCCACAGCTCGGCTGGGGCCGTCACCTTCCCATCACGTCTCTCAGCCTCATCTATTCCACAATCCTGTTGACAAAACTTCAGGAGATCGAACCGGTCCTGAGGCGGGACCGTGAGCGGCCTCGTCGCAGCACCGGGGGGAAGCGCCGGTCTCAAGCGGGTTTACCTTACTCCTGCAACTGCCAACGGCATGTTGTAGGGAGTCGAGGCTAGCACTTCGGTGTGACGGCGGTAGAGGCGGTGGCCCCACGGCGGTGGTCGGCGCAGCCGCGCTGACGAACGCCAGTTCGGTATAATTACATGCATGGGGCTAAAGGGCGTAGGCAAGCGAGCGGGGACCATCCGGCGGCTTACACGCTCGGCGCGGCGCAGGCGCCCAGGAGCGCTGGAGCCAGCCCTGGTGCAGGCTGCGTCGGTTGCCCGGCATGGGCGACGGCTCGGTGGTCCCCAGGCCGGTGGTGGTAATCCACCAGTAATCCCCAGAGATTTTCCCCTACCGAAACACAGGGGCCGGAAGCAAGGGTAGGGCGGTGCCTCCGACTACGACCGACATCCGGGAGCGACCAGTGGCCCGGGCGCGGGCGGACCGGGTCCCACCGCATGACCTTCAGGCGGAGGAGTCCCTGCTTGGAGCCATGCTCCTGTCGCGTGATGCCATTTCCTCGGCAGTCGAGGTATGCAAGGCCGACGACTTCTACCGGCCCGGGCACGGGCATATTTTTGAGGCTATATGTGCACTTTATGCTCAAGGTGAGCCCGCCGACCCGGTCACGGTGGCTGATGAGCTCAAGCGGGCCGACCTGCTCGAAGCGGCGGGAGGCACAGGTAACTTGGTCGCACTGCAGGCCAACACGCCAGCCATCGCCAATGCCGCCCGGTATGCACGCATAGTAGAAGAACTGGCTCTCCTACGCCGAATGATCAGCACGGCGGGTGAGATCGCCGAGATGGGCTACTCGCTGCCTGATGACGTAGCTGGAGCCCTGGACCGAGCCGAAGCCATGGTCTTCGAGATCGTCGAGCGACGCGTCACCGACACGCTCAAACCTTTACGTGAGCTTCTGGCTGCCAGTCTTGATCACCTCGAAGCGCTTTATAGCCGGGGTGACAGCATCACCGGTGTCCCAACCGGCTACAGCGATCTCGATGAGCGCTTGTCCGGGCTGCAGCCAAGCGCGCTGGTGATCGTCGGAGCACGGCCGTCTATGGGCAAGACGTCGTTCGCGCTGGGTGCAGCGGCCCATGCCGCCATCGAAAAGCGCCAGCCAGTGCTGTTTTTCTCCTTGGAAATGAGCCATCTCGAGCTGACCCAGCGCTTACTGTGCTCAGAAGCCAAGGTGGACTCTTCTCGGATGCGCAACGGCAAGCTGCACGAGTCAGACTGGCCAAAGGTAGTCAACGCCATCGGCCGGCTGGGTGAGGCTCCTCTTTTCATTGACGACAACCCCAATCTGACAGTTATGGAGATCAGGGCCAAGGCCCGGCGGCTGAAGAGCCGCGAAGGTCTGGGCTTGATCGTCATCGACTACCTGCAGCTGATGTCCGGTCATGGGACCAGTGAGAACCGTCAAGTTGAGGTCTCGGAGATAAGCCGCGGCCTCAAGATCCTCGCCCGAGAGCTGGCAGTGCCGGTCTTGGCTCTGTCCCAGCTGTCACGCAACCTCGAAGCGCGTGCTGACAAACGACCGGTACTGGCCGACCTCAGGGAGTCCGGGAGCCTGGAGCAGGACGCAGACGTGGTCCTGTTCATATACCGAGACGAGGTCTACAACAAGGACTCCCAGGACAAGGGCACGGCGGAGATAATCGTCGCTAAGCACCGCAACGGCCCGACCGGCACAACCCAGTTGGCGTTCCTGGACCACTTCACCCGCTTCGCCGATATGGCCCGGGTATAAAGAGGCCACTTGGCCGTTGCTGGTGGCACCGCCTCTACTGGCGGGATCCTGGCAACGGCCGTTGTGACGGGCTTTTTTGTAATTACGAGCGAGTGGTGGTCCTATGCGCGGACTATCTCGACCGTTACGGGGAATTCCACGTCCGCGTGCAAGCGGAGCGGCACCTCGTGAGTGCCGAGTGTCTTGATCGGCTCGAGCAAGTGCAGCTTGTGCCTGTCGACCTCAACTCCAGCCTGCTCGGCGACGGCGTCGGCGATATTGGCCGTGCTGACCGAACCGAACAGCTTGCCCTCCGGCCCAGCCCGCATGGGGATGCGAATGACGTGTTGCACCAAGCCGCGGGCGATGGTTTCGGCGACTTGGCGGTCATGGGCGTCTTTGGTTTCGCGGGCGTGGCGCATGCGCGCCGCCTGGTCGGTTATCCCCTCGCTGGCGACAATGGCATGCCCTTTGGGGAGCAGGTAATTACGGGCATACCCGTCGGATACGTCGCAGACGTCGCCGCGCTTGCCTAGCTTGGCGACATCGGAGCGCAGGACCACGCGCATTACGGCTCCATGTCCACGAGCTCGGTACTGAGCTCGTCTTCGAGGTCGTAGGCGCTCTCTGGAGCCGCCGTGCTCTCGCCGAGCTCCACAGTGCCCTCGCGCCCGGCGGGCGGCCGCGGCCGTCCCGGCCCCCGGTCGCTGGCGGTGCGCTGCACGTAGGGCAGCAGCGCCAGTTCACGCGCGGTCTTGATGGCCACCTGCACGTCGCGTTGATGCTGCGTACAGTTACCGGTGACACGGCGGGACCGGATCTTGCCCCGCTCGCTCATAAAGCGGCGGAGAAGACTGAGATCCTTGTAGTCCACCCAGTCGGCCTGCTCCTTGCAGAACACGCAGACCTTCTTCTTCCCGCGCGGCCTGACCTCTTTGGGGGCACGCTTGGGGCTGCGGTCCCGGTCGTTGGTCCTTGCCATCAGTTAGAAAGGCTCCTCGTCTTCGTGGCCGGCGCCGTACGCGACCGGTGCGGGCTCGCGCTCGGGGCTCTGACGGTGGTAGGGCTGTTCATGGCCAGCGTGGTGCTCCCCATTACTGTTCTCCGGGCTGCGGCGCTCGTTACGGGTGACATGAACGGTCGCCCAACGCAGGCTCGGGGCGATCTCCTCTGCCGTGATCTCAACCTTGGAGCGCTTGTCGCCGTCTTGGGTCTCCCATGAGCGCTGGTCCAGGCGACCGGTGACCACGACCCGCGTACCCCTCGTAAGGGACGTGGCGGCGTTTTCGGCCAGACTTCCCCAGCACACGACGTCGAAGAACGACGTGGACTCGCGACGCTCCTGGCTCTGGCGATCGGTCCAGGTGCGGTTGACGGCTATGCCGAACGTGGCCGTCGCCTGGCCGCTCGGCGTGAAACGCAGTTCGGGCTCCCGGGTCAGGTTGCCGACGATACTTACCGTGTTGTCTTGTGCCATGTTCATGCTCCGTTCGTCTTGGCACCCACTGCGGTGGCGGGTTCGGAGGAGGCGGAAGACGCGGCCCTGCGCGCGCGACCAGCGGCCCTATCTGGCAGCCTCAATACTTTGTGACGCAATACCTCGTCAGTGAGGCTGAGCTGGCGGTCCAGCTCAGATAGGGCGGAGGGCTCCGCGTTGGCTTCGATGACCACGTAGTACCCCTCGTTGCGATGGCGTACCGGGTATGCCAGGCGGCGTTTGCCCCAAGTGTCGGCACTGACAGCCTTAGCGCCCGCAGCCGTCAGTTGCTGAGTGAAGCGGTCTACCAGCGCCCGGCTCGCGTCCTCCTCCAGGCTGGCGTCCAAGATCACCATTACTTCATAGGGCCGCATGCGCGGTCCACCTACCTTTCCCTATGGGCCGGGCTGTCCGGCTGCAGCCGGCAGCCTGGGCTCCGGGTCCACCGAAGCAGGGCCTACTTGCTCTTGCGCTTGCCATGGTAGCTGACGGCCGTGCTCGTTCCATCGGCACCAGCTTCTCACGGGGGTGGGACGGTTAAGGTGGCGAGCTAGCGGTAGCTCTCGGCCGCTGAGGGGAAGCGACCGGCGCGCACGTCGCCAGCCCACCGGGCGACTGCCTCGGTGGCGAGTTGGCCGAGCTCGGCATACTCGCGAACAAAGCGGGGGCGCGGGCCAGTAGCCATGCCGACCAGGTCGTGGAACACGAGCACCTGGCCGTCGCAGCCATCCCCGGCTCCTATCCCGATCGTCGGCACACCCACCGTGGCGGTGACGTCCCTGGCCAGGCCGGCCGGTACGCCCTCCAGCACGATGGCGAAGCAGCCCGCTTCGGCTATGGCTATGGCGTCTTCCAGCAACAACTTTGCCTCCTCGGGCTGGCGCCCCTGCACCCGGAAACCTCCCATGGCGTGGACCGACTGGGGGGTGAGCCCGAGGTGGCCCATTACCGGGATCTCAGCGTCCAGGATCGCCCTGATCACCTCGAGGCGCTTGGTCCCACCTTCCAGCTTGACTGCGCCTGCTCCCGCTCTGACCAGCTCGGCAGCATGAGCGACAGCTTGGTGCGCGCCCGTGTGGTAGCTCGTCCATGGCATGTCGCTGACCACGAGCTGGGGAGGGTTGGCCCGTGCCACCGCTCCCGTGTGGCGCACCATATCGGCCATCGTCACGTGCAGCGTGTCGGGATAACCGAGCACGACCATCCCAAGGGAGTCGCCGACCAGGATCAAGTCCACCTGGGCCGCGGCTGCGGCACGAGCTGTAGCCACGTCGTACGCGGTGACCATGACCAGGGGGTCGCAGCCAGCTGAGCGCTTGCGGGCCCGAACAGCGGGGACGCCCGATTGGGCGGGCGTCGGCAATGGTGTCATGTGTGTGCCTCCATGGTCCAGCGCGCGGGGCTGCCGGCCACGGTGCAGATGCTACCCGGGTGCTCGCCTGTGGCGCGCCTCGCTTTCGCCGGCTACTGCCTTGGCGGCGCGGAGAGCGAAAAGGTATGGGCCAGGTGGTTCCAAGAGCAGCCGGGGCACACCTCGACTACATAACAGGACAGGTCCCGGCCGGGCGAGGCCAACTTGGCGAGCTCTTTGTTGGAAGCAACGCAGCGTCCTGACGGCGGCAGCCGCGGGCCGAACACATAGGACACGAGCCGGAGCTTTGCGTCCTCACAGATCGGGCAGTCCTCGGCAGAGTCCTCGCCCGCATCGGCTGCGGCTCGCAGCAGCTCGGGGTGGGCATCGCAGACATCCACCCGTGATAGGTGGCCCCTGCGGTACTCGTTCACCACGACATTGCGGGCCAGGCGGTAGTCGACGGTGCCCGCCACCAGGAACGGCGGAGTCGCGTCGCTATCCGGCTTAGGCAGGAACTTCATTGCCATAGGACCACGGCTCTCAAGCGTACCGGCAACCTCCCACCTGAGCTCGTTCCCCGGGATATCGCGCCTAGATGTAGCGGAACGATACATCGAGCGCTACTATTGCGGCTCATGTTGGAGATGGCCGTGCTCGGTCTGCTCAAAGAGCAAGAGATGCACGGCTACGAGCTCAAAAAGAGGCTGGCTGATGTCTTCGGGCTAGCCACCGCCGTGTCCTTTGGTTCGCTCTACCCCGCATTGGCGCGCTTGGAGTCGGCGGGTGCCGTGCGGGTCGTCCCCGTTATCGCACATTTGGCCTCCGACGACAGTGCCGCCGAGCCGGAACGGCGCGCGAGCCGCCGGCGAAAGGTGTACGGGATCACCGCCACGGGTGCGGAGATGTTCGCCGAGCTTTTGGCAGGCAGCCAGGGCGGCCCCGCCGCCGGCGATGACACCAGGTCCTTCAACCTGCGGCTCGCCTTTGCTCGCTACCTGCCGACCGAGGCCAGGTTGGGCTTATTGGAGCAACGCCGAGCCTTGCTCGGGGAGCGACTGGCGCAATTGGCAGCTCGGGCGCGGGCACGGCGCGACGACCGCTACATGCGCGTCCTGTACCAGCGCCAACAAGAAGCGCTGTCGAGCGACATGTCATGGCTCGACGGGCTGATCCGAGAAGAGCGAGCCTCAGTCCCGGTGCCGCCCGGTGCGGGTCGTGCATCGCCGGGCGAGGCCGGGCTCAGCTCGGTCGGCTTGGCTGAAGGTACCTCGGCTACGCCCGCCGCCGCTCAATCCGGACGCCCGGGCCTGGGCTGGTCCCTGCGACCTCCGGACAGCCGCCTGGTGCCGCTGGCCAGCGCCTCGCAATTGCAGCGCGGCGCCCACAGGTCGCGACCGCCCGAGCCGGTCCCGCTTGACGACGTGGCCGCGAACACCTGACCATCAGCATCCAAATGGCATCAAAAAGCCGATCGTCATCACAAAGGACGGCATAAGCATGGCAAAAATCCGCTTGGCTATAGCGGGCGTGGGCAACTGTGCCAGCTCGCTCGTACAGGGCCTGGAGTACTACCGGAGCGCCAGCCCCACCGATCAGGTACCGGGCCTGATGCACGTCGAGCTGGGTAAGTACCACGTCGGCGACATCGAGGTCGTTGCGGCCTTCGACGTCGACAATGCCAAGGTCGGAACGGACGTCGGCAAAGCCATCTGGTCGGGCCAGAACAACACCGTGCGTTTCGCCAACGTCGGCCACCTTGGCGTGGACGTGCAACGCGCCCCCACGCTGGACGGGCTGGGCAAGTTCTACCGCGACATGATCGAGGAATCGCCCGCGCCCGCCGTCGACGTGGCGGGAGTGCTCGAGAGCGTTGCCGCCGACGTCCTGGTTGCCTACCTGCCGGTTGGCTCGGACGAGGCCCAGAAGTACTACGCCCAAGCCTGCTTGGACGCCAAGGTCGGTTTCGTAAACGCCATTCCCGTCTTCATAGCCAGCGACCCGATGTGGGCGCGGCGTTTTTCGGCGGCAGGCGTCCCCATCATTGGCGATGACATCAAGAGCCAGTTGGGGGCCACGATCGCCCATCGAGTACTTGCTCGGTTGTTCGAAGACCGCGGCCTCGTGCTCGACCGCACGTACCAATTGAACTTCGGAGGCAACATGGACTTCAAGAACATGCTCGAGCGGGAGCGGCTGGAGTCGAAGAAGGTCTCCAAGACCCAGGCTGTGACCAGCCAGATCGAGCGCGGTATCGCAGCGCACGACATCCATGTGGGGCCTTCGGACCACGTTGGCTGGCTCGATGACCGCAAGTGGGCTTACATTCGTCTCGAGGGCCGCAATTTCGGCGACGTCCCGCTCAGCATCGAGCTCAAGCTAGAGGTGTGGGACTCGCCCAACTCGGCCGGCGTCGTCATCGACGCGATACGTTGCATCAAGCTTGCCCGTGACCGCGGGATCGGTGGGCCGCTGGTGGGGCCTTCTGCCTATTTCATGAAGTCCCCGCCTAGGCAGTACCACGACGACGTGGCGCGTGAACTGGTGGAGGACTTCGTCAACGACCGCCCGGCGGTAGTGGGCCCGTAGCTTTCAGGGAGTCGCCGGCTGGGCCGGGTACCAGCGAGACGGCCGTGCCGAGGGAGCCCGACCTTGCCGTGTTGGGTACTGGCGTGCGGTTGCCACCTTGAGTAGTTGCGGCGCCACCGAAGTGCTATATTTTTGGGCCGGCCGGCCGGGAACCAAGGTTTCTGGTCGCGGTGCGGGGTTCCGGGCGCGCCGGCGTTGCCAGGACTGACAAAAGTACGCCCAGAACCACTTCTGCACCCAGTAAATCGGGCTAACCATGCCTGCGGCCCTGCGGCCCTGCGGCCCTGCGGCCCTGCGGCCCTGCGGCCCTGCGGCCCTGCGGCCCTGCGGCCCTGCGGCCCTGCGGC
>DATJST010000106.1:0-8308 GCA_035503975.1 Acidimicrobiales bacterium
GACCGGCGCGGTCATGAGCTCGTTTTTCGCGCTCGAGATGGCACCGTGCACAGCCCTGGCCGCGAACTTCTTCGCGTCGAGGCCGTAGTCGCGCACCACGTAGCCGGTCAGCCGCACCGCATCAGCCTGGTCGTAGATCGAAAAGGACTGGTTGTAACCCATCAATTGGGCGTCCCGGCGCAGGACGCGGACGCAGGCTGCGTGGAAGGTCGACACCCACATCCGCTCCGCCACGCGCCCCACCAACGTGGCGACCCGCTGGCGCATCTCGTCGGCGGCCTTGTTGGTGAAGGTGATGGCCAAGATGCTGAACGGCGAGAGGCCTTTCTCACGCACCAGCCACGCGATGCGGTGCGTGAGCACCCGGGTCTTGCCCGAGCCGGCTCCGGCCACCACCAGGAGCGGGCCACCGGCGTGCGTCACGGCTTGGCGCTGCGAAGGGTTCAGCCCCGCGAGGAGCTCTTCGGTGCTGTCCCGCCGCGGCCCTTCCTTTGCCTGCGCCGCACCGTGGTCGTCTACGGGCGATGGCAATGCGACCGTCCCGTCTTGCGGCCACACCGCATTTCCTCAAGGCGGCTGAGCCGCCACCCGGCTTGCGGCAATGCGATCAGTGGCCCATGCCGACGTGCTGGGAGCGCTGCAGCGCCTTGCCCTCGGTGAGGAGCGCCGGCGCCACCATGACCTCGGCCTTTTGGAACTCTTTCACGCTCCCGTAGCCGCAGGTCGCCATCGACGTGCGCAGGGCCCCGAACAAGTTGAGGCGGCCGTCGTTGTCGTGGGCAGGGCCGACGAGGACTTCGCGCAACGAGCCACGCACCTCGGTGCGCACCCGCGCCCCGCGGGGCAGTGTCGGGTGGAACGTTGCCATGCCCCAGTGGTAACCATGGCCAGGCGCCTCGGCCGCGGCCGCCAAGGGCGAGCCGAGCATTACGGCGTCGGCGCCGCAGACGATGGCCTTGGCCACGTCGCCACCGGTGGCCATGCCGCCATCGGCGATCACGTGGACGTACACGCCCGTCTCGTCCAGGTGCTGGGCCCGGGCCGCGCGCGCGTCGGCGATTGCGGTCGCCTGCGGCACACCGATCCCGAGCACTCCGCGGGTGGTGCAGGCATGGCCGGGCCCGACGCCAACTAGCACGCCCACGGCGCCGGTGCGCATGAGGTGCAGCGCGGCCTGGTAGGAAGCGCAGCCGCCGACGATCACGGGGATCTCGAACTCGCGAATGAAGCGCTTCAGGTTGAGCGGCTCGACCGTCTTGGACACGTGCTCCGCGGACACGACTGTGCCCTGCACGACGAAAAGGTCAAGCTCGGCCTGCACCAGAGCCTTGGCGTACTGGGCGGTGCGCTGCGGGGTGAGGGAGGCGCACGCCACGGCTCCGGCGGCTTTGATCTCCTTGATGCGCGCGGTTATGAGCTCGGCCTTGATCGGCTCTGCGTAGATCTGCTGCATCCGGGCCGTCGCTTTGTCGGGCGCCAGATTGGCGATCTCGTCAAAATACGGCTCCGGATCCTCATAACGCGACCACAGGCCTTCCAGGTTGAGGACGCCGATGCCTCCCAAATGCCCGATCTCGATGGCCGTGGCCGGGCTGACTACACCGTCCATGGCAGCACCCATGAGCGGCAGCTCGAAGCGGAAAGCGTCTATTTCCCAAGAGATATCCACGTCTTCCGGATCCCTGGTGCGCCGGCTCGGGACGATGGCGATATCGTCGAACCCGTAGGCCCTGCGCCCCGATTTGCCTTTGCCGATCTCGATCTCCACGTCGCCTACCTCTCGTACGCCTTGTACCTTGGGCCAGATTGGGCTCGGGACGCCACAAAGTGCGCCGCCCCATCGAGTCTATTGGCCGGCACGTGCCGCTACGAGCCAGCCGCGGCCGACCGGCGGGCGGGCGCAGGGCCGATGCGGTGCCTGGCACGAGCAGGCCCGCCGAGCACCGGACCGAGAACCCGGTTGGCGGCCCCCGGGCGGTAAGTTCAGGCCCCCGATAGCCCGACCGCCATACGGCCCGGGCGCTCGGTCGGGCGCGCCGGTCCCGGCGAGCCCGTGCCCGCCTCGGGCGGGGGCGGTTGTCCGGTGGGCCGGTCGGCAGCCAGCAGGTACAACTCGGCGGGGTTTGCCACCCCCGCGGTACCCGTAGCTTCGGGCCCCAACGGACCGGTTGCCCGCGTGCTCGCCGCCGGGCCAACGGCGGCCCGGCGGGCATGGCCCGCTTCCAGCTCCGCGCGCCGGGTCATCGCCAGCACCGGCGGGAGTGGGGTGTCACCCCGCCCCGGTGGCGGGGCCAACGAGCCGGAACACCGCGAGCAGGTCGAGCGGTCGGCCGGGTTGGTCACACCGCAGCGGGGACAGATCATTACCTGACCAGGGTACCCCTTGGCGGGCGGGGTGTGGCTCGCCGAGCGAGCACCGCGCTCAGGAGCTCATAAAGGAGCCGCCCTGTTGCCCCCCACACCAGGTCCTCGCCGAGCTGGAAGAACGGGACGGCGGTCGCTGCACCGAGACCGGGCACGGCAGGCCACAGCTCTTCGTGGAAGACGCCTTCTTCGGCCAAGCGGGCGAGCGGCACCCAGAAGATCCTGGCCACTTCCCGGGAGTCCGCTCGGAGAGGACAGCCCCCCGAGCCTGCCCGGTCCGGCCCCGGGAAGGTGGCCACGAAGCAGTAGACCAAAGCCGGGCTCAGCCGGGTGGTGAGGGGCGAGAGCTCGCCGGCGACTTGCACGCACCCACCGTCGAGACCTACCTCCTCGTGCGCTTCGCGGAGCGCTGCGTGCAACGGCAGCTCCCCGGGGCGGAGGCGACCACCCGGGAACGACACCTCGCCGGCGTGCGTACGCAACCGGTCCGACCTGAGCGTAAGCAGCACGTTGGCCTCCCCGTGCCGTTCGAACAGTAAGCAGACGACTCCCGCCGGGCGAGTCTCAGCCCCGCCGGGCAGGCCAGGCAGCTCGGGCGGCGCCACCTCCCGCGGGGAGCCAGCGGCCCCACCTGGCCGGCGTTGCGCCAGCGCGAGGCGCACCTCATCCAGGCTTATCCTGCTGCGAGCCGAAGGCGCCAGGTCCGACCATGGCGCCGGGCGGCCCGGCCGAGCGTTCGCGGGCCGAGGTGGATGGGCGACCATCAGCCCGCCCCGGCTCAGACGACCGGCGACCAGGACGGAGCTGGTGCGTTGGGTGATGGCTGACCTGGCGCAGGGCCGCTCTCGCTCGCCAGGCCCTCGAGCAACTGGCGCATGCCCCCGGTCTTGAGGTTGGCCATGACCCGGCCGGGCGTCACTTCGCCGCGCTCCCACTCCATCCACTGTTGGAGGAGCTTTGCCGGGTCGGGAGAGGGGATGTCCATCGGCGCGACACCTTAGTGCAGCCGGGTCTTTAGGCCGTGGGGCCGGGGACCTCGGTAGCCGTGGTGTCGAGCGGGAAAGCGCCCTGCTCGGCACCAAAGGCCCAGGAAAGCCCATTGGCCAGCGCCTCCACCTCGAGCACGGCCAGCTCAGTGGCTCCATAGTTGATCTCGCCGTCGAGCCACGCCCGCAGGAGGGCGATATGGGCGCCGGCGAACACCAACACCAATATGTCGAGCGGCACCCGGGGCTCACGGCCGAGGGCGCGCAGGCGGGAGGCGAAGTTGACTTCCACCGATCTGGCCAGGGCGTCCCGGTAGGCGTCGCGAGCGCGCCCGTCGCCGGCGCCGCTCAGGCAGGCGCGGTACAGCTCACGCAGCTCCGCTGCGTGGCGGAACGATTCTTCGACCATGCGTGTGCGGGCCACGTCCCAGGGGCCTTCGCGCAGCGTCAGGCGCTCCATGACCTCGTCCACCAGCTCGCCGAACACGGTGGCGAGGAGGTCGTCCTTGCTCGTGTAGTGGGAGTAAAAGGTCGCCCGGGCGACGTCGGCACGCTCCGCGATGTCCTCCACGCTCACCTTGTCGTAGCCGCGCTCGTTCACCAGCGCGACGAGGGCGTCGCACAACGCGCGCTCAGTGCGCCGCACGCGGCGGTCCTTGTCCGATGATCGAGCTTCGTGCATCTCCCGGCTCAGGTACTCCTTCCCTAAAAACTAGTTTACACCCTGGCTGGTTCTTGATGTATGTAGTATATTGGACATTATGTCCAGTAACGAGCAGCGTGTTGACAATCGCCCTGGGGTAGGGCGGTTGGCGGCACTGCGCTCAGACAGACGGTTCCCTGTCCGGGACGGCTCCCAAACGCCGGCCGGCGTTCCCGGCACTCGTCTGGCCGGCACGGCGGTCGTGCCGCCGACGGTCGTGCCGCCGACGGTCGTGCTGCCGACGGTCGTGCTGCCGACGGTCGTGCCGTTAGCGGTCGTGCTGACGGCGGGCATGGTCATGGCGGTCGCGGCTGGCCTCGTCAGCCACTCGGCCACGGTGCGCGTTGACGGGCTCGCTCAGGCTGTCGCCCTGGCAGGAGCAGCCCTGGCCACCGGCTCGGCTACTTTTCGCGCCGAGGGCACGGCGCGCCACGGCTGGGTGTTGCTGTCCGCCGCAATAGCGCTCGCCACCTTGGGGCAAGCGGTCGCGTCCGTCTTGCAGATCGCGGGCGGCACCGCGACAGCCGCCCGTTCCATGGGCAACCTTGGTGCCAGCTTGGCACTACCGCTGGAAATGGCCGCCACGGTGTTCGTGTCTGTCGGCCCGCGCCAGCGCCTGAGCGGCGCCCGCGAGGCGCTAGACGGCCTGCTCATTGCCAGTTCGCTCCTGTTCATAGGCTTCTTTTGGTTCCGTCCTCCGCTCGGGGCACGCCACCTGTCCTCGACCGCCGTCGCCATGGCCCTGGTCCGCCCGGTCGGCGACGTGGTCGTGACCGCGGCCCTGTTCCTCGCGTTCAGCCTGGCCAGCGAGCGTAGGCGGCAACTCAGCCTGGGCTGCCTCGGGGCCGGCTTCCTCGCCATGAGCATCACTGACGCCCATTACACGCTCGGTGTGCTGGCGGGGACACCCTTGAGCGTGGGCCCAACGGGCGCAGAGTGGGCGGTCGCACCACTGCTGATCACGATGGCGACGCTCTGGGCAGGCGGGACCGGGGACCGCTGCGGCGACCGTTTGGAGAGCGCGCTCCAAGCGACGGTACCGTACGCCTTCCTTGGTGCCGCGGTAGCTTTGGGCGCTTACTACTTCGCCAGCGGTGGGGCGCCGTCGGCTTTCATCCGCTGGGGCGGCCTGGCGACGATCGCCGTGGCCGGGCTCGGCCTGGTCGCCCACCGCACGCAGCTGCTCGTCGCCCTAAGCCAGACGCGGGCCGCTGAGTTGGTGCTGCACGAACATCGCTCGCGCCTCTACCAGGCCCAACGGCAGTGGCAGCTGGCGTTCGACCACAGCCCCATAGGAGCTGCCCTGGTCACGCCCGAAGGCACGTTGGCGCGCTGCAACCAATCGCTGGCGGACCTGCTCGAACGCGCTCCCGACGAGCTCCAGGGAAGCCCATTTACCGCTGTCGTCCAGGCCGTCGACGCACCGCTGCTGGACGGCTTGTTCTCCGACCTGGCCGAGGGTCGCCGGGACAGCTGCGTCTTGGAGCACGACTTCCATCGCCGCAGCGGCGGCATCTTGTCAGCTCACATCGAAGTGGCGGCCATACGCGACGAAACGGGGAGGCTCCAGACCATGGTCGCCCAGGTCCAAGACATCGGCGAGCAGCGCCGGGCGGAGGAGGCACGGGCCTACGAGGCCCTGCACGACGAACTGACCGGGCTCCCCAACTCGGTCTTCCTGGCCAGCCAGATCGGCGAGCTGCTGCGCATCGGGCGCCCGTTTGGCGTCGCATACTGCAACATGAACCGGCTCAAGACTGTCAACGACAGCCTGGGCCGTACCGCGGGCGACGAGCTGCTGCGCGACGTCGCCCGGAGGCTCTGCTCCAGCCTGCCCGGGCGTTGCACCCTGGGCCGGGTCGTTGGTGACGAGTTCATGATGGTATGCCTTGGCTCGGCCAGCGTGGACGACCTCCAGGCCATGGGCGCCGGCATCCTGGCCGCCCTGGCCGAGCCTTTCGACGTCAGGGGCCACCGCCATGCCCTGGGAGCGAACATCGGCGTCACCGCCGCGCATCCCTGGCACCGCCACCCCGACGAGGTGATGCGCGAGGCGCACGAAGCCATGTTGCGTTCCAAGGCCCGGGGCCGGAGCCGCGTCGAGGTCTACGACCCCGACGAGGACAACCCGGCAACAGTGGCCGACCTCGAGCTGGAGGACGCACTGCGCGAGAGCCTGGAGGCAGGCGCCCCCATTACCGCTTACTTCCAGCCGATCGTGCGGCTAGCGGACCGCGCGGTGGTGGGCCACGAGGCCCTGGCCCGCTGGCGCCACCCCAGCAGAGGTTTGCTGGCGCCCGCCGCCTTCCTACCCCTGGCCGAACAGAGCGGGCTGGTCGTACCCCTCGGGTGGCGGATGCTGGAGGCTGGGTGCGCCGCCCTGGACGCCAGCTCCGGGCCGGCCGACGTACCGCCGTGCCGCCCTGGCCCGTCCTTGGGCCGGCGGCCCACCTGGATGTCCGTCAACGTCTCGGCCAGCCAGCTGGGACGGGGGCAGCTCGTGCCTGCCGTTGTGCGCGCCCTCGACGCGGCCGGCGCCGACCCGAGCCGCCTCCACCTCGAGATCACCGAGTCCGCCCTGGTGCACCCCACCCGCGCCGTCAAGCACGAACTGTCAGAGCTTCGGCGCATGGGGGTCGAGATCGCCTTGGACGACTTCGGCACCGGCTACTCGTCGCTGTCGATGCTTAGGGACCTGCCTGTCAGCGCCGTGAAGATCGACCGCAGCTTCGTCGAGCCACTGGCTCGGGACCCGGGCACCGCCGCCATCGTGCACCGCCTGGTCGAGCTGTGCCGGGACCTCGGCATCGATTCGGTCGCCGAGGGCATCGAGACCGAAGGCCAAGCGGCCATCCTGGGCCGGCTCGACTGCACCTACGGCCAGGGGTACCTCTTCGGCCGGCCCAGCCAAGACGCGCTATGAAGGCCACGGAGAGGGCCTAGGTGGGGCAGGCGCGCGGGTCCCAGGGCTCGAGCTGGTCGGCTGAGGAATTCACGACGGCGCCATCAGGAGTAGGCACCGTCGTGGTAGTACCTGCGGGCTGAGCCAGCGGAGTGTGGCCCGTACCCGTGGTAGTGGTGCTGGCTCCGCTGCTCGTCGTGCTGGTGGCCGTGGTCGTTGTGCTAGCGACCGTGGTGGTCGTGCCGGCCGCGGTCGTGGTCGCACTGGGGGTGCTGGTCGTGGCGCTTGGAGTGCTGGTCGTTGTGGAAGCAGTGGTAGTCGTGGTCGGCTTGGTGGAGACCTGGACCACGGTACCCAGGTCGACTTCGACCGTGCCGGGGCTGAGCGAAGTGTCCTGCTCCATCATCACCGCGCCCGACATGAACTTCATCACGTACAGGGCCTGGGCCATGTCCCCCGGGCGGTAGTCGACGAAGGTCTCCGTGGCACTCGCCGGCACTTCCCCGGCGGTCTCGCTGGTGACGTTCAGACCGTGCGAGGCCAAGGACTGCCCGGCCTGCTCGGCCGAGTAGTAGTTGCCCGCCAGGCTGACCACGGTAACGGCTTTGGGCCTTTTGGCCTTGGGGAAGGCCTGCGGGTCCCAGGCCTGGATCACCCTGTTGGCTTCGGGCTGCACTGAGAAGAGCACGTCCCCAGCGTCAGTGTTGTACCCGCCGGCGTCGTAATAGTACGTATAGGGGTAATCGCTCGTGGGGAACGTCGTCTCGGGGACGTTGGCCGGGTCGACATGGGCGTAGTGGCGCAACAGGGCAATTATCTGGCTCTTCAGGCCTCGGTCGATGGTTATCTGCTGCAAAACGGCGTTGATAAACGACAGCCCTGAGAGCGGGTTGGCCTTGCCCTCTTTTATCGCCGTGTGGGCGACGATCTTCATGAAGGTATGCGTGCGGCCGATGCGGGCCAGGTCGGACTCGGCCTCCTGGGGCCAGTCGTACTTGGGCTCGTTGTCGCCCGGAGGGTCGTACTGGAGGTGGCGGGCGCGCACCAGAGCAAGCGCCTCGAAGCCGTCGAGGTGCTGGCAGCCTGTCCGGGTGATGTTGAGCAGCGACTCCTGGTCCCAGAGCCTCTCGGGGAAATCGACATATATCCCGCCGAGAGCGTTGATGCTATTTATGAACCCGTTGAAATTGACCATTATAAAATGGTTTATCGGTATGCCAAAATCCTGTTCGATGGCGGCCACGAGGTTGTCGGGCCCTTCCTTGCCGTCGTTCAGGGCAGCGTCGATCTTGTTGAAAGGACCTACCGGGCTGTTGGCCGGCATGGGCGCGAAGAGGTCGCGCGGGATCGACA
>DATJST010000107.1:0-7946 GCA_035503975.1 Acidimicrobiales bacterium
ATGCACGTATTCGCGGGCGAGCTGGCGTTGGCGGCGTCTATCCAGGAGGCCCTCCAGGAGACAACGGAGCTGACCGGGACCCCCCTCGCCCCCTACGACGCGGTGGGCCGGGTGGCCATGCGGGGCCGCGAGGCCGAGACGAGACAGCTGATCGAAACAGCTCGTGCTGCGGTGATCGGGCGCGGAGAGGGGGCTGGCCTGTCGTTCATGGATTGGGCGGAGTCCGTGCTGTACAACGGGCTTGGACGCTACGCCGAGGCGCTGGCCGCGGCGCGCCGGGTGGTCGACCATACGGAGCTGGTCCCCGTGAACTGGGCGATGCCTGAGCTGATCGAGGCAGCCGTACGAGTCGGAGAGTTCGAGCTCGCCGCCGAGACCGACCGGCGGCTGACGGCCAGGAGCAGGGCGAGCGGGACGGATTGGGCGTTGGGAATCGCGGCTCGCTCGCACGCTCTGCTTGTGGAGGACGGGGGCGCCGACGACCTTTACGCCGAGGCCATTGAACGACTGGCGCGCACGCGAGTCGCTGTCGACCTGGCCCGTGCACACCTACTTTACGGTGAGTGGCTCCGACGTCAGCGTCGTCGCCTGGACGCGCGTAACGAGCTGCGGACCGCTCACGAGATGTTCACCGGGTTTGGAATGGAGGCGTTCGCCGAGCGCGCCCGGGCCGAGCTGGGGGCCAGCGGGGAACGAGCCCGGGAACGAACTGTAGAGACGCTGGACCAACTCACCCCTCAGGAGTCACAGGTCGCCCGCCTCGCGGCACAGGGCAATACCAACAGAGAGATTGCTGCTCAACTTTTCATTAGCCCCAACACGGTCGAGTACCACCTGCACAAGGCGTTCCGCAAGCTCGACGTCAAGTCACGAACCCAGCTTGCGCAACGCAAGTTGTAGTCCCCGACCCCCTAGAACGGATAGGTGGGGCGACCGCGGTGCTGGACCGTGACCCAACGCTGCTGCGTAAACGACTCTATACCTGCCGTGCCACCGAACTTGCCGTAGCCGGAGTTCTTCACGCCTCCGAACGGGGCCATCGGCTCATCGCCGATGCCTTGGTCGTTGATGTGGATGATGCCTGACCGGACGCGTGAGACGACATCCAAGGCTGTGTTTAGGTCTCGCGAGATGACCCCACCGGTCAACCCGTACTCGGTGTCGTTAGCCATATCGATGGCGGCGTCAGTCGAGTCGACAGGATGGACCACGACCGCGGGCCCGAAGATCTCGGAAGCGAAAATGTCCATGTCAGTTGTGACATCTGTGAGCACGACCGGCCTGATGAGCGTCCCGTTCGGCCCCTCGATCGTCCCGTCGCCGGTCAGCACCTTGGCCCCCTTGGTGGCGGCGTCTTTGACGAGCGCCGAGACTCGCTGCGCACCACGCGTGTTGATGAGAGGCCCGACGATCGTCGTGGGATCCATGGGGTCGCCGACTTTCAGCGCCTCGACCCGTTCCACGTACCTCGGGATGAAACCCTCGACGAGGCTCTTGTGGATGATTATCCGGTCGGTCGACATGCAGATTTGTCCGGAGTTCATAAAGGCGCCGAAAACGGCGGCGTCGACCGCAAGATCCGGGTCGGCATCCTCCAGGATGAGCAACGGGTTCTTCCCCCCGAGCTCGAGCACCGCCGGCTTGAGATGCTGGGCGGCCTGGACCCCGATGATGCGCCCGACGTTGGTCGAGCCCGTGAAGTTGACCATCCGCACTCTCGGGTCGGCAATGAGGGCAGCCACCACGTCACCGGCATCTGCCACGTCGTTGGTGACGACATTTAGGGCCCCGGCCGGAAGCCCGGCTTCGGCCAGGACATCGGCCAGCAACAGCCCACAGGTAATCGGAGCGTCCTCGCTAGGCTTCATCACCACGGTGTTGCCAACGGCCAACGGAATGGCGATGGACCGGATGCCGAGCACCAGCGGCGCGTTCCATGGGGAGATCGCCCCCACCACACCGAAGGGGACCCGCTGGGCCATCGAGTAGGCACCCGGGATCGACGTGGGCAGCAGCTCGCCCATCGGCCGGGTGATCGCCGCCGCCGCCTCGCGCAGTACCTGGACGCAGAACGCCACGTTGGACTCGGAAAATATGCGGGACGCTCCGGTCTCCCGAGCCAGGGCCGCGAACGCTTCCTCCCGGCGCTCGGCCATTATGTCGGCGGCTTTCAGGAAGATCTCCCGGCGCTCGAACGCCCCTACGTTGGACCAGGCCGGGAACGCCGCCTGGGCAGCATCGGCCGCCCGGGTGATGTCCTCCGGCGTCCCGGCGGCGACCCGTGCGTAGATCTCGCCGTCCCACGGCGAAACGTCGTCGGCTAATTTACCGGAGCTGGCCGGTACACTTTTGCCGCCGATCAGCAAGCCACGCTCGAGAACGTCGCCGCGTTGCCGATTTTCGGACATGATCCTCCCCCCACCGACGATCAGGACGCCGGCGTTCGTGGACTCAGACATAACAAATCTCCGTTCTGAAGGTGAACGTCTTCTTTCCAAATCCTGTAGCAACTACGACCTGCTGGCATCTAGGAAACCCTTAGTCCTGCGGGGGGGCCGTCGTCTCGTCTGAGATAAACAGCCATTGCCATACAGCTCCCCGCGAGTGATGAGCGTGAGGGGCTGGGTTCCTCTTCGGACCGGGGAGCACGAATGACCATCGACGAGAATTACCGCGATCACCGGTTCGGTATTTCGTCCAAGCCGATTTATGTGGTTCCGGTCGCTGTCGTACTGAAAAGGGCCTGCCGGATTGAGACCAAGAGCATGAGCGGTGATGACCAGGGGAACCAACCCTGCTCGTTATCGGGGTGCGCTCCCAGCGCCCGGCCCGACGCTCGAATTCAGGCTGATGCTCACACAGGCAGAGGCTACGAATTACTCGCCAAATTGGGCCCAGGCCAGGCTCATGTTCGAGAGCATGGTTGGCCGTCACAACGTTTGAACCATCAAGCTTGAACATTCAAGTGATCGCGCCCGCCTCCGCCGGTGCCGTAGTCGCCCGGCCGCTGGCCTGGGACGGCGTGCCGGCCGGGGCCAACGGGCCGCGGCGGAGCAGAGCGCCGCCGATGACTGCGCCGCCGGCGAAAATCCCGGCCGTCCACCAGAACGCGGTGTCGTAGCCGTGCGCCAACGCCAGCCCGCTCAGCGTCCGGCGGTCGACCTGGGTGGAGGCGAGGTGGGTGGCGAGGTACGACGCGACGGCGCTGGCGAAGATGGTGTTCAGCAGCGACGTCCCCACCGAGGCCCCGAGCTGCTGGCCGACGGTGACGGTGGCGGAGGCGACCCCCGCGTCCTGGGGGGCGACGCCGAACGTACCGGTGTTGATCGATGGCGCGATCACCATGCCCATGCCGACTGCGACCAGGATGAGCGGGCCGAGCAGGCCGTCCACGTACCCGGTGTGTGCGCCCAGCTGGGCCAGCCATACCATGCCGCCCGATGCGGTCAGCATCCCGATGCCGACCAGCGGCTTGGGCCCGAACCTGGGCATCAGCACGATCGTGGACAGGTTGGAGGTGAGAGCAGAACCAGCGCTGATCGGTAGGAACGCAACGCCGGTGACGAGCGGCGAGTACCCGAGCGTCCGCTGCATGTAAAAGGTCAAGAAAAAGAACGTGCCGAACAAACCGGCTCCGGCCATGAACATCGACAGGTACGCGCCCCCCCGGTTGCGGTCGAGCACCAACCGGGGCGGCAGCAGCGGGTGGTCGGCCCGGGCCTGCCACAGCGCGAACAGTGCCAGCAGCGCTAGGCCGGCGGCCAGCAACCCGTACGTGGACGACGACCCCCAGCCGTGCGTGGCCGCGTTCGAGCACCCGTACACGATGCAAAAAACGGCGCTGGAGACCAGCAGCACGCCGGGGACGTCGAGTTTGGGCCTGGCCGTAGACGGCTGGCTCTGCAGCAGCAGTGCCCCGCCGGTAAAAGCCACGCCGGCGAAGACCAGGTTTACGTAAAGCGTCCAGCGCCAGGACAGGTACTCGGTCAGGGTGCCGCCGAGCAGCAGCCCTACGGCGCCGCCGGCTACGGCGACCGCCCCGTATATGCCGAACGCCTTGCCGCGCTCTTTTTGTTGAGTGAAGGTGGTGGTGAGCAGCGACAGGGCCGACGGCACCAAAATGGCGGCGAACGCGCCCTGGCAGGCCCGCGCTGTCACCAGCATGGCGAAGTTGACCGAGGCGCCGCCGATGGCCGAGACCCCGGCGAAGCCGGCCAGGCCGGTGAGAAAGGTCGCTTTGCGGCCGAGCAGGTCGGCTAGCCTGCCGCCAAAGAGCAGCAGGCTGCCGAACGCCAGGCTGTAGGCGGTGACTACCCACTGCCGGTCCACGGTGCTGAAATGCAGCGCACGCTGCGCGGACGGCAGCGCGATGTTCATTATCGTGAGGTCGAGGACCACCATGAGCTGCGCGATGGCGATCACGCCCAGGATGAGCCAGCGCCGGCTGTCCCCGGGCTTGGTGACTGAGATGGCAGCAGACATGGCGTTCACCACTACTTTCTTTCTCTTTTGTCAGCGGTGGAGACCGGTGCGTGACCGGTGGCTGTCCCGGTCAGGTTTGATGCGTTACACCGTCCATTGCGCCCGATGTATTAGCTCTCGTCGTTGACAGTGGCGGCCGAGCGACAGGTGCGGGACCGGCACGTAACCCGGCTGCGCAAGAGTGCTCGGATTGCCCAGGGGTGGGCAATGTCGTTGTGCCCTCCATTTGACGGTTGACGTTCGTTGGCTCATTTACCGCATTACCCCCTACGTCATTCTCAGGACCGCCGGACCGAGATGGCATCTAGGAAACCCATAGTCACTGCCGCAGGTTGGTACCCGCTTGGTAGCTCGTCCTTGTTCAGGTGCAAGTCACGTGACCCGTGGGCACACGCGCCGGCCGCGGCCTCAACGCCCCTGAGAACGCCGAACTACGGATTTCCTAGATGCAAGGCGGGCTCGGTCGCCCGCACAATTTGCCCACCACGAATAAAGGAGCCTCGCATGACGAGTGAGCCGATCCGCGATCCTTTGGCAGACCACCTACTCACCCCCCAAAACAGCGCCCTCGTAGTCATCGACTACCAGCCGAGCCAGTTCCAGACCGTCACTTCCATCGACCACGACGTCCTGGCCCGCAACATCGTCTCTGTGGCCCGCACGGCCAAGGCCTTCGGCTTGCCCATCGTCCTATCGACCGTAAATGTGGCCAACGGACAGGGGCCCACTGTCCCTGAGCTGAAAGAGGTACTTGCCGACAGCAGCGAGATCGACAGGACCCAGATCAACGCTTGGGAGGACGTCGAGTTCCGCCAGGCAGTCGAAGCCACGGGCCGCAGGAAACTGATCATGACGGCCCTGTGGACCGAAGTCTGCCTTACCTTCCCGTCGCTCGACGCACTTGGAGAGGGTTACGAGGTTTACCCCGTGGTTGACGCCGTGGGGGGGACTTCGCTCGAAGCGCACCGGGCCGGGATTGAGCGGGTCGTGCAGGCCGGGGCGCAGCCGATCAGCTGGGTGTCCCTGGCGTGCGAGTTACAGCGGGACTGGGCGCGCACGGACACGGTCCCCGAGGTCGTCGACATCGTCCTCACCTCCCGCCTGCTCAAGGCGGCGTAGGCCGTCCAGCTGACCGATGACCCGTCGCTGCGGACGCATTCCGTGCGAAGGCTAGGACGAGGCTGCGGGGTCGATGCGGCGCATTTTTCCCTTATCAACCAACAACGAATTCGGAGGTAAACCAAAATGAACATCGCAGTCACTGGCAGTACTGGGTTTATCGGATCCCACATCCTGACGGAGCTTGTCGGGCACGGTCACGAGGTGACCGCGGTTGTCCGCAACGAAGCGGAGGCCGCGGACGTCCGCGCCCGAGGCGCGAGCCCAACGGTCGTCGACCTTTACGACCGGCCGGCCCTGGTGAAGGTGTTGACCAACTCGGACGGCGCGGTGAACACCGCCAGCCCGGGCGACGCCACGAGCGCCGACCTGGACTCCGCTGTGATCGACGCTGCCATCGACGCGTTCGGCACCAGCGGGAAGCCCTATGTCCATATCAGTGGCCTGTGGATCTACGGGAACAACACCGACATCACCGAACGCTCCACGGTTGACGCGCCCGCCCTGGTGGCCTGGAAGGAGCCGCTCCAGCGACGACTGCTTAGCCAGACCGGCATGCGCGGGGTCGTAGTCGTGTCCGGCACGGCCTACGGAGACGGGGGCGGGGGTATCCCCGGGATCCTCCTCGGTTCGCCCCGCGACGCCGCTGGCAACTTGATCATGCTGGGTTCAGGGCAGCAGCACTGGGTCACGGTCCACGTTGCCGACCTGGCCGATGCGTTCCGGCGCGTCCTGGAAAACGGTTCAGCACGCGGCACCTACGTGATCGGGGACGGGCTCAACCCTACCGTGGCGGAGCTCACGCAGGCAGCGGCCGTGGCGGCCGGTGCACCAGGCGCGGTCGCCGGCTCCGACGACGAAGCCCGTTCGCGCCTCGGTGATTACTTCGCGGAGGTGCTGCTCCTCGACCAGGGCACCCGAGCAGCCCGGGCACGCGCCGAGCTCAGCTGGCAGCCGTCCCATCCCGGGCTCGTCGAAGAGTTCCGCACCGGCAGCTACCGGAAGTAATGCACGACCCGTTTAGGCAGACCGAGATTGATGCCGGCAATTCGCCACGATGTCTTGGGGGGCATAATCCACAAGTACGAGCGCTCTACCTGATTGACCCGTACTGGTCTCTCCACGTCGTGCTGACCACCTCCGTGGCACCCAATACCAAGAGCACGTTTCGTGGGGAGAGCATTACTTGTGACCCCTCGCTTCGGCTCCGAACAAGGGGACCACGGCTTCAAACGACCAGTTTTCACGAGCCCGTAAGTGGGTTCTTGGACCTTCAGGCACCCTCGAAGAGGGCAAGAGGGTGGCGCGCAACCTGAAGGCTGAGCTACGGGACAGGCCGTTTGGAGGCGTTCACCCTTCCATGACAAAGGGTTCGTCGTCTGGGTGGGGGCCCACCGGCGGGTGGCTGACATCGCCCGTGTCACTATCGGCGGGCGACTGGCTCACCTGCTCGAAGATGCCATTGAGTGGGAGTACCGCGAGCCCGTCAAGGACCTGCGCGGCTGGGCCCAGTGAGCTGGTGTCGTTCAACGACGTCGACCACGAGCGCGCCGCTCGCAAACATTGGGCGCGTGTATTGGCAGCTCCGATTGGCCGCACCACTCACCTCCCATCCAACCGGGGCACGCGCTTTTCGAGGCCTTGGACTGCCTCTACAACCATCGTTTAGGGGCTGTTCGCACGCGAAGGGAAGTCACAAGGCAGGTTGGACGCGCCTTTGGCTCTTTATAACCCGCCCCGTCGAACCGTGCATGGTGGCCGTTATCAGTCTGAGGCTGTGTCCTGCGCTGCCTCAGTGCTGGTTCCTCTACAGCCTGGTACTATCGCTCGCCACATATGGGACCATGGGCAACCGTGCGAGACAGGGACCTAGAATGCCCCCGAAAAATAGCTGTCTACCAGGTTTTTTGCGAGCGGACGACGGGATTCGAACCCGCGACCCTCGCCTTGGCAAAAAGGTCACAATTTGCCTCTGGGCATTGTGCTCCCGTGCGCCGACGTTGGGTTTTGTCCGTCCTGTCGTCCGTCCAGTGACCTCGCTTCTGCCCTGTCGTAGACCGGTCTACCTCAAAACGACGAACGAGTGCGACTGACCGACCGTCTTCGCAGGCCTTTGTCCCGGCCGCCATGCCCCCCAAAAGCAGCCCA
The DNA here is from genome assembly GCA_035503975.1 of Acidimicrobiales bacterium. Taxonomy (GTDB): domain Bacteria; phylum Actinomycetota; class Acidimicrobiia; order Acidimicrobiales; family Palsa-688; genus DATJMJ01. The sequence continues at coordinate 7,750 of DATJST010000107.1, forward strand.
CCAGAGTGAGGTTATGTGCGCGGTTCTGTGTCGCCTGCACATCACTGCTAACCGGCCAGAACGCCGAATTGGCGCTAGCCCGACGCCTTCGACTTCACGGGCGTTTCGGCAGCAGATCCTCCAGTTATGTAGTCGAGGACCCGGCTTCTGACCCTTCTCTATTCCTCCGCGGCGGTCCCCTCGACTTATCCAAAAAG
>DATJST010000108.1:0-9585 GCA_035503975.1 Acidimicrobiales bacterium
GATGAAATGGCTCGCCCCGTGGTTCTTGCGGATTATCGCGTGCCAGACCGCCTCGCGGGGCCCGCCCATGCGCATGGCCAGGGGGAGCAGCGACAACATGGCCGTGGCGTGCGGGTACCCCTTCATGACCGCCTCGTAACAGCGCACCCGCGTGTGATGGTCTACGTCACCCGGCTTGGTCATGCCCACCGACGGGTGGATGAGCAGGTTCGCCTCGATCTTGCGGGCGGCCCGCAGGGTCAGCTCTACGTGGGCGCGGTGCATCGGGTTGCGCGTCTGGAACGCGACCACCCGGGACCAGCCCGCCCCGGCGAACTGTGCCCGCAGCTGTGCCGGGGTGAGCCGCAACGCCTTGTAGTCGTAATGCACCGGCGGTGTAAGCAGCTCCAAACGCCCTCCGACGTAGACGGGGTTGGCCTTGTTGACGAGGTAGGCGACGCCCGGATGGGCGACGTCATTGGTCCCGAACACGAGCTTGGCCTCGCGGTCCCGGTCGGGCCGGTAAAGCTCGGTGATGTGGACCACGGCGAGCATGACGCCCTCGGGGTCGCGCAGCGCCAAGCTCGTGCCGGGAGACAGCTCCGCCGCCTTTTCCTCGCTGATGTCGAGGTTGATGGGCATCGGCCACAATGTGCCGTCCGCCAGGCGCATGCGCTCGCAGACGGCCCCGTAGTCCTCCTCGCCGAGGAACCCACGGAGGGGCGAAAAACCGCCGTTCCCCAGCAGCTCGAGGTCGCACAGCTGGCGAGCCGTGAGGTCCCACGAGGGCCAGTTGCGTGACCCCTCCTTCAGCTCGGCGGCGCGAGCGGGCGTCACGGTCAGGTCGACTAAGGCGCCCCCATGAGGGCTGATGAGCTGATCAGGCACGGGACCTCCAGGTGAGGAACTAATTCACGACAAGGGTAGTCATATTTCAACGGCAGGCCAAACTGGCGCTCAGGCAGGCCGCGGAGGCCGGCACCCATGGCCCGCGGTCCGTCCTAGCACTCGGTAACCTTGAGTGCCAAGATGTTGGACGACCGCAAAGCAGCCATCCTCAAAGCGGTAGTGGAGTGCCACATCCAGACGGCACAGCCCGTCAGCTCAGCTTATGTCGCCGCATTGGGCGACCTGGCCGTTTCGCCAGCCACCGTGCGCAACGAAATGGCCGTGCTGGAACAGGATGGCTACCTCTTCCAGCCGCACTCGAGCGCCGGGCGGGTGCCCACGGACAAGGGCTACCGCTTCTTCGTCGACTCGCTGCGCGGCCCGGCGCCGCTGCAACCGGCCCAGGCCGAGCTGGTGCGCTTGTTCTTCGCACGCAAGCACGGCGAGCTCGAGCGCACCCTGGCCGAGACGAGCAGCCTGCTCTCGCGCCTGACCGACTACGCCGCCGTAGTCGTCGGCCCCCGGGCGCCCGACCCCGGGAGGGTGCGCTCCCTCCAGCTCGTCCCCCTGGCAGCGCGCCTGGTACTGGCGGTAGCTGTCCTGGGTAACGGCATGGTCGAACGGCGTTCGCTCGAGCTGTCCTCACCCGTCAGTGACGACCAGGTCAACCGGGCCGCGGCGGCCGCCGGTAGCGTGGTCGTGGGCAGCTTGCTCGGTACGACGGCGGCGCCCGCGCCGACCGGTGACCCCGCCGCGGACGCCCTCGCCCGTGCCACCCTCGAGGCGTTGCGCTTGCAGGTAGGCGAAGACGGGGACGGCCACGTTTTTGTCGGTGGGGCGGCCCGCATGGCCACCGCCTTCGACGCCGTCAGCACGATCAGGACCGTCCTTGGCATCCTCGAGGAACAGTTCATGCTGGTCACGCTGCTCCGCCACGTGCTCGACAGCGGCCTCACCGTGGCGATCGGCACCGAGCACGGGATCCTGCCCCTGGCGGAGTGCTCGGTGGTGGTGGCGCCGTACGAGGTGGACGGCGAACGGGCGGGTACCGTGGGGGTCCTGGGCCCGACGAGGATGCACTATGACCAGGCCATGGCTGCTGTAGCCGTGGTCTCCCACCGCTTGACGAGGGCGTTGAGCGAAGGTGCAGGCCTGGGCGCACGAGAGGGCCGGCAGGCGCCCGGGGCAGACGGCTAATGCCCGGCGAGGACTACTACGCAATCCTCGGGGTCAGCCGCAGCGCCAACGAGGACGAGATCAAACGGGCCTATCGCCAGCTGGCCCGCGAGCTCCACCCCGACCGCCACGTTTCTTCCCCGAGCGAGGCAGACGCCAACGAGGAGCGCTTCAAGCTGGTCAACCGGGCTTACGAGACGCTCCGCGACCCCGAGCGGCGGCGCCAGTACGACATGTTCGGTGCGGACGGCGAGCGCGCGGGGGGCGACCCCTTCGCAGGCTTCGCCGGAGCCGGCTTGGGCGACATATTCGATGCCTTCTTCGGAGCCCAGGGCGGCTTCGGAACACGTGCCGGCGGGCGCCGCGCCGGGCCTCGCCACGGGGAGAACGTGGAGGCCCTGCTCGACCTCGAGTTCGCCGAAGCCGTGCTTGGGGCGGAAAAGGAAGTGCTGGTCCGAGCCGCCACCACCTGCGAAACGTGCTCGGGCACGGGGGCGCGTCCGGGCACCACGCCGGTGACCTGCGGGACCTGCCAAGGCCAGGGTGAGCTGCGCCGCGTCCGCCAGTCCCTGCTCGGCCAGATGGTCACCGCCAGCCCGTGCCCGCGCTGCAACGGCACCGGGGAGGAGGTGACGTCGCCCTGCGTCGCCTGCCGGGGCCACGGCCGGCGGGTCGAGGACCGCTCCTACACCGTTGAGGTGCCGGCCGGCGTGGACGACGGGGCCACCCTGCGCCTCACCGGACGGGGCGCCGCCGGGCCTCGAGGCGGACCGCCTGGCGACCTCTACCTCCACCTCAGGGTGCGGCCGCACCCCGACATCACACGCGATGGCACCGACCTGCGGGCGACGGTGCGGGCGACCATGGCCCAGGCGGCCTTGGGTGCCCAACTGCAGGTGCCCACACTGGAGGGCCTCGAGGAGGTCACCATCAGCCCTGGCTGGGCGGGCGGCCAGGAGCTGCGCTTGCGCGGTCGGGGTGTGCCCCACCTGCAGCGGCGGGGCCGAGGCGACCTCGTCGTGACCGTAGCGGTCGACACCCCCACCGACTTGACGCCGAACCAGGAGGAGCTGCTCCGCCGTTTTGCCGCCGAACGGGGCGAGGTGGTGACGCCGCCGGAGGCGGGCTTGTTCTCGCGTATCCGTAGCGCCTTCAAATAGGCGGGGAAAGCGCACGCCCGGTGGCGGCGCACGTGTTCGTGGATGACACTGCCCGGCCGGTCCTGGCACCGGAGGACTTCCACCACCTCTCCAGAGCCCTGCGCCTGCGCGCCGGGGAGGTGGTGACCGCCTCGGACGGCCATGGGAGCCTCGTAACCTGCGCCTGGAGCGGAGGCGTGGCCCTCTCGCCGGAGAGCGAGGTCGTCTACCTGCCCGCCCCGTCCCCGCCGCTGACCGTGGCCTTCTCGCTCACCAAAGGCGAGCGCCCCGAGTGGGCGGTGCAAAAAATGACCGAGGCCGGCGTCGACCGGATCGTGCTGATGACCACGGCACGCAGCGTGGTGCGCTGGGACGCCACGTCTGCCCGGCGCCACGTGGCCCGGCTGCTGACCGTGGCCCGCCAGGCTGCCATGCAGAGCAGGCGGGCGTGGCTGCCGGCGCTCGACGGGCCACTCGACTTTGCCGAACTGGCCGGTTGCTACGCCTCGGGCGTAGCGCTCGCGGTGCCGGGAGGAGCCCCGCTCCACCTCGGCACGCCAACGGTGCTCATCGGGCCCGAGGGGGGCTGGAGCGACGAGGAGCTGAGCGCCGTACCCGTCCGCGTCGGGCTCGGGCCTCACGTGCTGCGGGCCGAAACGGCCGCCGTGGCCGCCGGGGTCCTGTTGGCCGCCTTACGGGGCGGGATGGTCGCGCCCATGGGGTAGGACCGGCCACCGGCTCGCAGGAGACCGGCGGCCGGCGCCAGAAGATCGGCGGCCGGCGCCAGGAGACCCGAAACCGGCGCCAACTGTACTCAGCTCACCCCCGGACCACGTGTGTCGCGTACACTTACCGTCGCTAGCCCGGGAGTTGCGACGTTCTGCATTCGGAAAGTGACCCATAACTGTACGCAGCTCCGGCCCGGCCGAATAGAACTGTACGCGACCCCCCAGGTTTAAGGCCGGCTGGTAACGGGTTTCGCGCGGGCGGCGCCATTATCCGGCTACGTCGCCGTCGCTTCCCGGGCCTTTCTGCGGTACACCCGCAACCGCCAGGCGAACACACCGGCGAGGCCGATGGCCGCCACGGAGCAGAACAGGGTACCGGTGAGGTTGCGAGCAACGGGGACAAGGGCGGCGAAGAGGACCGCCAGCAAACCCGTGCTGAGCAGCTGGGCGTAGAACGACTGAGCGTCCGGCGCGTACTTGCGCAGGCTCGACCAACCGTCGGGGCCTACACGGGCAGCCATCTTCTCGGCGCGGGCGACCTCCTTCCGGTACCGGCGCTGGTGGCGCGGGCTGGCGGCGACCCACAACCCCAAGCGGCGCGCCGCCGCCATGAGCCTCGGCGGCTTGTTGTCGAGCCAGCGCTTGACGCCGACACCGGCGGCAACCCACAAAGGCCATACGAGCGCCAAGGGCAACATCGCGACCAGCAGGGCGAGGCGGATGAAGTGGAAGCCGACGTTTTCGACGTTGTCGCGGGCCGTGGGTGAGCGCGGGTCGATCCGCGCGGCACCGGCAAAGGCCACGGCGGATTGCATCACACGGCCCCGTCCCCGCAATGCCGCGCCGAGGTTGTTGGTGGCCGCATAATTGCCCGGGTCGATGGCGAGCGCCTTGCGGGCGGCTATCTCGGCCGCGTACCAATTGTGTGCCCGCGAAGCGACGAAACTGGCGATCACCCAGGTGCTGGCACTGTGGGGTGCGAGCTGCAACGCCTTGCGGGCGGCGGCGTCGGCTTGGCGGCGGTCACCGGCACGGGCCAGGCACTCCGCCAGTACCACGTAGTTGGTCGCCTCCGAAGGTGCCAAGCGCACCGCGGCGTTGGCTTCGTTGGTGGCGTTGGCGAGACGCGCTGCAACGGCGTGGCGTGGGAGGCCGGGCTGCGTCCTGAGCAAGGTAATAGCCATCAGACGGTGGTAATAGGCCACCTGCGGGGCTAGCGAGACCGCCTGCCAGGCGGCGTTGGTCGCCTCCTCGATGCGTTCGAGCCCGGTGAGGGCACGCGCGACGACCGCGTAGCCACGAGCGTCGCCGGGTTGCTGGGCCACCGCTTCGGACGCCCGCACCAGGGCTTGGTCGAACTTGCGGGCGTCGAGGAGTGATTCGGCGGCGTCCAGTGAGTCCCGGGTGGTGGTTGGCGTCACCGCCGGCCCTTGCCCACGGACCGCAGGTACTCCACCAGTTCGTCGTACTCACCCGCGGTATTGGCATAGGTGGCATAGTTGCGGGCCATTTCCAGCCAGGGTGCGCTCGAGGGGCGTAGCTCGCGCGCCACGGCCACCATCTCGGCGACCGATATCGGGCGGGCCACCCCCGTGCGGACGGCGTCGGCCAGGGCCCGCTGAGCAGCTTCCTCGCACACCAATCGGAGGTCAGCACCCGAGAAATCGACGGTGGCGGCCACGACCGGTGCGAGCGGCTCGGGTGAGACGTGGCGGTCGCGCAGGTGGTAGCGCAGGATGGCCTCGCGGGCTGGCGGATCGGGGGGCAGTACGAGCAGTGTTCGGTCGAGGCGGCCCGGCCGGCGCAGGGCCGGGTCGACATCCCAGGGTTGGTTGGTGGCGCCTATCACGAAGACGCCGTCGTTCGCCGCGTCTACCCCGTCGAGCTCAGTCAGCAGCTGGGCGACCACGTTGCGCCCGGCACTGCGGGCCAGGTTGACGCGGGCATGCCCGATGGCGTCGATCTCGTCGAAAAACAGCACGCTCGGTGTCCGCCGCCGCGCCACCTCGAACAGCTCGTGCAATTTTTTTTCCGAATTGCCGAGCCACATGTCCAGCACGTCGTGCAGACCGACGCTGGCAAAGTGTGCGCCGAGCTCGCCCGCCACGGCCCGGGCCAGGAAGGTCTTGCCGCAGCCGGGTGGTCCCCAGAGCAGCAGGCCGCCGCGCAGTGACGCCCCGTACATCTTGCGCAGTTCGGGGTTGCGCAAGGGGCCGAGGAAGGACGTCTCCAGGCGCTGCTTCACCCGTTCGAGGCCGGCCACGTCGGCCAGGGTGACCCGGGCGGCCCGCTCCTGGCCGACCAGTTCGAGCAGCTCGGCGTCCCAGTCGGTGCCGGCACCGCCAACCGCGTCCGCTCCCACAGCCTCGCCACCAACCTGGGCCCCGGTGTCGGCCGCAGGCCCGGCCCGAGCTCCCCCGTCCGAGCCGCCCTCCACCAGCCGCGGGGGCCCGGCCAAGGCCTCGTGCAGCCGGCGCCACGCTCGGGCGCGCTCGGTGTCGCCCACCATCTCGGCCGCTCGCGCCGCCAAACCAAGCGCCTCCGCCTGATCGGGCCGGGCGGCGAGCAGCACTTCCAGGTGGCCGAGGGCGGCCGCGCCGTCGCCCGCCTCCAGGTAGAGACCCGCGAGGTGCTCCCTCAGGGCAGAGTTGGCGGGATCGGCGCCGACGGCGGCCTCGAGGGCGCTAAGTACGCTCGGGTCGGGGGCCATGGGTACCCCCGATCATACGGCCGTGCCCGGCCCCCGCCCCCTTGCGTGTGCTACCCGGCGACCCCGCCGAGACCTGTTCCCGGCCTTGCCGCTCCGGCGGCCTTCGCCCTGAACGTCGCGGCGAGAACGCACCTACCATGTCTTGTCGATCGAGACGTACTTCGTTTCGAGGTACTCCTCGATGCCGATGTCGCCCCCTTCGCGCCCTATCCCCGAAGCCTTGACGCCGCCGAACGGCGCTGCGGGATCCGAGACGAGCCCTCGGTTTAAGCCGAGCATCCCAACCTCGAGCTTTTCGGCGACGTTGAGCGCCCGCCCCAGGTCTCTTGTGTAGGCGTACGCCACCAACCCGAACTCGGTGCGGTTGGCCGTGGCGATCGCTTCCTCGTCGTCGTCGAAGCTGGACACGGGGGCCACCGGGCCGAATATCTCAGTCGAGGCCATCTCGGCGTCCTCGGGCACCTGGGCCAGGACCGTGGGCTCGTAGAAATAGCCATTCCTCCGTGGAGCCGCTCCACCGCACAGGACCTTGGCGCCCCGGCTTACGGCGTCGTCAACCAGGCCCGCAACCTTTTCCCTTTGCTGGGCGTCGATCAGGGGGCCGACCCTGACCCCGGGTTCGGTGCCGCGGCCAACCGGCAGTTCGGAGATGGCCGCCGCCAACCGCTCAGTGAACTCGGCGGCCACAGAGGAGTGCACGTAGAAACGGTTCGCCGCGGTGCACGCTTCGCCCCCATTGCGCATCTTGGCAATGAGCGCGCCCGTTACTGCGGCCTCCAGGTCAGCATCGGCGAACACCAAGAACGGCGCGTTCCCACCGAGCTCGAGCGACACCCTGAGCACCCGCTCGGCGGCGGCGGCCATGAGCCGGCTACCGACGCCGGTCGAACCGGTGAAAGAGAGCTTGCGCAGCCGCGGGTCGGCCAGGAGCGGGGCAGTGACATCGCCGGGCGAGGTTGTCGTGACAACGTTGAGCACGCCCGGGGGCAGGCCCACCTCGTCGAAGATCTGCGCTATGGCCAGGGCAGACAGAGGTGTCTGGTGCGCCGGCTTGAGCACCACCGTGCAGCCCGCGGCGAAGGCCGGCCCCACCTTGCGCGCCGCCATGGCCGCTGGGAAGTTCCACGGGGTGATCAGCAGGCACGGCCCGACCGGTTGGCGCATGACCAGGACCCGGTTCGCCCCACTGGTGGACACCTTGTAGTCGCCGCTGATGCGCACGGCCTCCTCGGAAAACCAGCGGAAGAAGTCGGCCGCGTACGCCACCTCGGACCTGGACTCCGCCAGCGGCTTGCCCATCTCGAGCGTCATGAGCAGGGCCAGGTCATCAGCCCTGGCCGTCATCAGGTCGTACGCCCGCCGCAAGATCTCGCCCCGCTGGCGGGGGGCGGTTGCGGCCCAGCCCGCTTGCGCGGCCACCGCGGCGTCAAGGGCTGCGGCGGCGTCGGCCGGGCTGGCCTCGGCGACCTCGGCGACGTCCTCTTCGGTGGCGGGATCCTCGACCGCGTACCTCCGGCCTCCCTCGGCGGTTCGCCATTCGCCTCCCACCAGGAGGTCCTTCCTGACCGCGCCGACCACACGGCGCTCTTCGGCGCTAGCCAGCGTCATCTCGGCAACACCTCCCTGGGCAGGCCCGAGCCAGCCCACAATCCCCACAGAGCCCACCCGCTACGGGCGCTGCACACGGTAACCTGGGCACCACCGGGCGCGCCGTTGCCGGCACCGGCGCGACGGGCGCGCTGCGCCGGCCGAACAGCCGGCACTGCCGGTCGAACATGCGGCATTGCCGGTCAAAGCGGAAACCGTTTGATAACCGAAGTAGCGGACGGGTAGAAGTTACCGGAGCCAAGGTGAGCCCGGACGGGCAATCTGGCCGTAAATGGAACAAACGTCCGACCTGGAGCGTTAGCTTCTTCACAATGACTGATTTCGTGCGCCGCACAGCCGCTCGGGGCGCCATGGGCGCTGGCCCTGACTTGCTCGGTCTCTACCTGGACGAGGCCGGTAGCTTCCCCCTGCTTACAAAGGCCGACGAGATGCGCCTCGGCCAGGTTATCCAGTCTGCCCAGGCTGCCCGCGAAGAACTTGAGAACCGCAAGGACCTGTCGCCCAAGGCCAAGCGTGAGCTCCGCAAGGCGATCGTGGCGGGCGAGGACGCCACCACCCAGTTCATCAACTCCAACCTGCGCCTGGTCGTCTCGGTGGCACGCAAGTACCAGTGGTCCGGGCTCCCCCTCTCCGACCTGATCCAGGAGGGCAATCTGGGGTTGATCCACGCCGTCGAGAAGTTCGACTGGCGCAAGGGCTTCAAGTTCTCGACGTACGCCACCTGGTGGATCCGCCAGTCGATCGGCCGGGCGATCGAGAACACGGCGCACACCGTCCGCATCCCGGCGCATGTCGGCGACGAGATCCGCCGGGCCCGCCGCGTCCAAGGTGAGCTGGAGGCCAAGAACGGGCGCCCACCCACCCTGGGCGAGCTGGCCGAGGCCCTGGAGATCGAAGAAAGCGTCTTGGCCGAGCTGCTGCATTACGACAGCGACCCGGTGAGCCTGGACGCGGCCGTAGGTGAGGACGGCGACACCAGCCTCGGTGACCTCGTGGTCAACCATTCAGCCCAGTCGCCGTTCGAGACGGTCGCTCAAGCGCTGCTCGGTGGGCACATCGACGAGTTCTTGAGCCGGCTGTCGGAAGACGAGCGCCGGGTCCTCTCGCTGCGCTACGGCCTCGACCGAGGCGAGCCCCGTACCCAGGGCGAGGTAGGCGAGCTGCTCGACCTCACGGCCGAGCGGGTACGGCGGATCGAGCGCGACGCCTTGACCAAGTTGCGCCGGGCTCTCGCGGGCAGCGACGCTCGCGACCTCCTGGCCAGCTGAGCCGGGTAACAGCAGCTTTCTCGGGCGTGCGCGGCCGCGCGCCCGGTAGCTTCTAGCACCGTGAGTGGGGATACGGTCCCGGCTGGGGT
>DATJST010000109.1:0-3324 GCA_035503975.1 Acidimicrobiales bacterium
GGGCACGCTTGTTACTGCTCCGCTCCCGACGATGACGACGCCTAACGTCGGCGGAGTAGAGGCAACGGCGGGCATTGCGCCGGCCAGCACACATGCGCCTACGACGGCCATTCCGGTCAAGCACTTCGCCCCAGTTACGCCATTGCGGCAGGCCAAATGCACTCGGTTCACGAGCCGTGAGGACCTAATATTCGCGCCAAGCATGCTTACCCCCGATTGATTTGTACGCAAGTCCTTAGGCGCACATTGGCATAAAAGGGCCAGGGTGCGTGCGCCCGAGCACGCTACTACGGTGACCCTCCGGGGTCAAGGGTCACGTGAGCGCGAGTGGCGGGCGGGAAGGCCGCCAATAGTCCCCACCGCCGGCCCAAAACGGTTCCCTACCAGCCGAGCATGAATGTCCTGAAATGTCCGGAATGCTTTTTTGAAACGTTTTACCTTGTAGCGCGTGGCACAGCGTGTTGCGCCTTTTATTGCATTAGGTCAGCCCGGGGCGTTCGCAACCCGCGATTGCCAGATTGTGCTCAGGGTAACTGGCATATTGGCTCGTCGCGGGCCTGCGCGAGGAGGGTCGCGGGCGTCATACCAGGCGCACACGGCACGCACAAAGCAATAGCGTGGGCCGCCTCACAGATCCGTGACATTCTCCTGGCCGGCCGCGCACAGGCGGTGGGAAGGCTGTACCCAGTGAGCCCGTCGCCTGTCCCGGGGTGGCGGGCTCCTAGGACGCAGGAGGTGGGCAGATGAGCAAGCGGAACCGCCAGGAGCAGGAGGTCGACAACGACCTGGTCACCTCTTGGATGGCCAGGGCACGCTGCCGAGAACTGCCGCCGTCCATCTTCTTCCCGAGCGACGGCGCAGGCGTAGAGGTGGCAAGGCGCTATTGCGCCGAATGCCCGGTCCAAGCCGAGTGCCTCGAGTACGCGCTGGAGCACCACATCGAGCACGGCGTGTGGGGCGGGGCTTCGGAGCGCGAGAGGCGCCGCATCCGGCGCGGCCGGCGTGTGGCCGACCTCGCCGACGACCGGCGCGAGCAACGGGCCAGCGGCCTGGGCAACAAGCGGGCTGCCGAACCGCTCGATGCCGGCTCGCCACGGCCACGCCCGGTGCCGCCGGTGCCCGCTCCAGGCGGCCGTCAGGCGTCCTAGCCAGCGGGAGATACGCTGACTGGCGTGGGTGAAGTTTCGATCCGGGAGCTGCGTAACCACGGTGGCGAGGTCATCGAGAGAGTTGAACTATTGGGTGGGGGAGGCTGCTGGCTGGATCGTTGGAGCAGTTCCGGATGACCCTTTGGTCCAGCCCGCGTCGATGTCTATCGCCCCATCCGGTTGACCAGTCCCATCACTCAGGCGAGCTGCGGGGTCCACAGTTACTGTCAGGGGGAATGAGGTACCGGCACTGCTTTTGGTGAACAGAACCGCGGTACCGGATCGGCCGACGTCGGCGAGCCTGATGGCCCGGCTCTTTGCGCCCCACCTCAAAAGCAGGCGGTAATCACGTGGTCGGGATTGGGGGGGAGCGCAGACTCGGATGTAGACAGGGCCGCTGTAGGAACCGGCGAAGTGAACGATGGTCGACGTGGTGGTCGGGCCTTGGCAAGGCAGCCCGGCGGAGAATCGGTTGACGAGGATGGCGGCACCAGCAAAGACGGCCACGACGAGCCCGACCGTCCCCCACACGACGGACCTCGGTCGACGTCCTGACGAGCGGACCCTCCCATGTGGCAGTGGTGCCGACCGCACGACTAGTTCCGGGCGCCCTTGGCCGACACCCTCGTCGTGCCCTTGCGCCACCACTTGCACGTGCGTGGCGCCTAACCCGCTCGCTGCTAGCTCCTCGTCGAAGCGCGAAGGAACCCTCTGCTGCGGTACCGAAACTACCGCGGGCAACCCTGGGTCCTTTTCGTCCACAGCCTTGGCTCCGGTCGGTTTCAGCTGGCGGTGCGCGAAGTCGTAGAACCCCTCCCACAGCGCTGGCGTTAGGCCGAGGCGTTCCAAGATCGTCTCGAAGCTTGTCCAGCCAGGCACGTTGCGTCCGTTGAAGAGGTCGTTGACGACGGTCTTACTGACGCCGAGACGGTCGGCAAAGTCTCGGCCGACGGGGAACCCGTTGCGATTACGGCGCACGCCCTGCCAGCCACCTGCGCTACTGTCACGTGGCTGGTCGGCGACCCAGCACCGGAGGCCCTGGATCTCCCTGCGCCAAGCAGCGAGCGGATCTTCGCTGCGATCGAACTCGGGTCTCCCCTCCCGCATCCTCTCAACCTGCTCCTGTCCGTTCCTTGTACTTATTCTGTCCGGGCCGGCCGCTCGGACAACACCGGCGGTAGGCCGGAGGGGCGGCCGCACCCTGGCGGCCCGGTACTAGGAGGAGACCAACATCAGAAGCTTGAAGCTCAACCCCGGGCGCAAGGGGGCGCAAAGTGAAAAGCCACCACTCTGCGTGAGCTTGGCTCACCAACCCCCGAGACGTCTGCGGCCCAGCGCGACGTCTCGACCACTACCGCATCGAACAAAGGGGGCGGGGCCGCCTCACCTTCATGATTGGGGGCCAGCCGCAGGTACCGACGGCACCGCAGTCGCTCGCAGGATTCGACGGGGGCGAGCTCAGTACCGGACGAGGCACTGGTCGACCCGCTCGGCTGTGGCCCTTGCCGCACTATGCAGCAGCCTTATAGTGGCACCGGGGCAGACCGAGACGAGTGCTGCCGCGCCTCTTCGCCCCACCAGCAGCCCGCTGGGATTGGCATCGTTGTTAAGCCGTATCAGGACAGTGGGCTCAAGCTCGTTCTCGAACGTGTTTGGGGCCGTGAGCGTCACGGACCAAGGCAAGCACCTTGTTGTGTACCTCACGGCACTCCGGCCCCAGGCGGAAGCAGAGCTCGCAGTCCGAGCCGCCCCCGGTGTCGTGACCTTTGCCAAGACTGCCCACACCCGGGCACAGTTGCTCGCTCTGCACATTGACGTCACGAGGTCAGCGCCTACGTTGGCGTCCGAAGGGATCAGGCTCGTCAGTTGGTTCCCGGGGATCAACGGCGACGGCATGGAACACATTGGTATCCTCAACTTGACGGCCAAGAAGGCTGAGATATTGCGCGAGCGTTTTGGGCCGGGCAACCTTGTCCTGACCAACGTCGCCAAGTCGAATGTCCCTCAGGCGACCAACCGTAACTATGACTATGCGCCGTGGAACGGAGGCGACAACCTAACCAGCCACGGCATTGGTTGCACCTCTGGGGTCGGCATCGAATACAACGGCGCTCAGTACATGATCACGGCCGCTCACTGCTACCAGGTCGGCTGGTCGGTATATAACGAGTTCCAA
>DATJST010000110.1:0-2270 GCA_035503975.1 Acidimicrobiales bacterium
TGTGCCTCACTTCTAAAGGGTACCTGCCCGAGATAGCGTGTTCGCGCCCATGGGAACAGTGCTCGTGACGGGGGCGGCAGGCAACCTTGGCCGCCGCGTCACGGAGCAGCTTGCGGCACGGGGCCGCGTTGTTGCAGTGGACTTGGTCCGTGCCCCGAAAATCTCCCCGAACGTCGAAGTCCACTCACTGGACCTCGCCACTGCGCGAGCCGAGGAACGGCTCGCCGACCTCGCTTCGGAGGCAACTGCGCTCGTCCACCTCGCGTGGCAACCAGGGGGCAAGCACAACCTCACGGTTACTCGGCACGTCCTCAGTGCTGCTGCTACCGCCAACGTGCGCCAGCTGGTCTACCTCTCGAGCGCGACTGTCTACGGGGCGTGGCCCGACAACCCCTTGCCCCTAACCGAACAAGCCGAGCCGCGCCCCAACCCTGAGTTCGCCTACGCGGTCGAGAAACGCGCGTCCGAGGTCCTCGTCGAACGCTGGGCCAAGGAGCACCTCTCGACGAGGACAGCGGTGCTGAGGCCGGCTTGTACCCTTGGGCCCGACGGGGAGCAGACCCTTTACCAGGCGCTCGCGGAGGCACGGCGGCCTCCGCTCGGCTCCGAGGGCCGGATGGTCCAGTTCCTCCACATCGATGACTTGGCGGGGGCCGTGGTCCACACGCTGGCGGAAGATCTCTCAGGCACCTATAACGTGGCGCCGGACGCCGGGCTCACCGAAGAGGCTGCCGGGGCCCTGGCTGGCGGGTCAGCCTCGCTCCCCCTCCCTGCTGCTCTGAGGGCGGCGCTAGCCGCGCTGCATTGGCGATCGGCCCGGCAAGCGGCCCCGCCTGGGGCCGATGCCTACGCCGAGCACTCCTGGGTCATCTCGGGTGACAAGCTCCGCCTGAGCGGCTGGCGAGCGGAGTACAGCTCAGAGCAGGCGCTCGTCGTGACCGACGAGCGGGGCCGGTGGGACGACTTGCCCCAGGGCCGCCGTGTCGCTCTCACCCTTGCGGCTGCTGGTTTTGCAGTGGCGGCAACGGGTGCGGGCGGCGCTGCCTGGTGGCGCCACAGGCACTGACCCAAGGCTCGCGGCCCGGTCGTCACTACCCGCGGCCGAGGTAGGACAAGGTGGGCCCGGGTCGCACTAGGTGGGCGATGCGGACGCCGGCTGAGTCCCGAGAATGATGTCCTTCGAGTACCAGCGACCGCCGGCGAGCCAGCGTACGCCCACCACCTGGCCGGGTTTGGCGCTGGCCAACCAGTTGATCATCGCGCCTACTGAACCGATCGGCTGGCCACCGAGAGAAGTGATGAGGGCGTTGTCGGCGATACCAGCCTTCGCCGCAGGGCTCCCCGCCGCCACGCTTTCGACCTCGATGGCCCCGTCGAGCCCGAGGTGCTGCGCCGCAGGCCCCGAGAGGTCCGTTGCATCGAGCACCCCCACCCATGCATGCGAAACTCGCCCGCCTTTCATCATGGCGGTGGCGTCAGCCATCGCCGTGTCCACGGGCGTCACGTACGTGAGGCCCGACTGGCTGGACTGCCCCGGGACCGGCGTGACGATACCGAGCAAGTTCCCGTTGGTGTCGACTAGGGCGCCACCGTAAGCCCACTGGCTCACGTTCATGCTGGCGACGAGGAGCGAGAACATCCCGTCGTCCGCCCCGTTGGCCGGCTCGATATAACTCGACACGTCGCTCATGTAACCGGGCCAATAGTTGGAGGCGCTGTTTGAACCCGCGAGGTACAGGGAGGCGACCGCGATCACCTCCTCTCCGTCCTCGACGTTGGCAACGCTCCCGGGGGTTGCGGGCCTCACCTCTTTGATTGGCTGGAGCGCCGCCTTCACCAGGGCGACACCTGCCGACGGGTCCACCGACACGAGGTGGGCTTTGGCTACATACCCCCATTCGGCAGTCACTTCCACCTGGGTGCTCGAAGCCGTGCTCGAGAACTGGGCGCTGTCCGTCAGTATGTAGCACTGGTCGCCGGTGGCGCTCACGATGACCCCGGAGCCGATCTCTTCACCTTGGGGGCCGTTGACGGTGACGCCCACGACCGAAGGGTCAACGCTCTCCAACACCGGCGTGATCCCCGATCCCGTGGAAGCTTTGGGTGTGGGGTACTGAGGGGTCGACTGCACCGCCGTCATGGTCGGGGAGCTGGTCGGGACTCCCCCCGAGGCTAGGAGCACACCGGCAGTTACCAGGGCGCCGGCGCAGCCGGACGCCAGCCCGACGAACCACGTGCTCACCCCAGACTTTCGCGCCCAGCGGGCGACG
>DATJST010000111.1:0-5115 GCA_035503975.1 Acidimicrobiales bacterium
TGAGCGCCGACGAACGCGCCAAGGCGTTGAGGAAGCAGGCCAAGAAGGCGGCCAAAGCACTCAAGAAGGCCAGTAAGGCCGCCGCGTTGACCTCGCCGTCGGCTCTGGAGGCCCAGGCTCACGCCGTGGGCATGCGGGCACGGGCGAAGGCGATGGCCGCCGGAGGCCATGTCGACCCAATTAGCGACGGGTGGGTCGCTTATCGGGCCGCTGGAGGTCGCCTAAGCCTCCAAGCCTGGCGCCGGAAGGTGGAGGAGGCGTCCTGAGTGCCCCGGGCCTGCACGGTTTGCACCTCTCCTGCCCACGCGCTGGTGGACACGGAGCTAGCGGGCGGCACGCCCTTGGCAGTAGTGGCGCGCCGTCACCGCCTTTCATCTGACGCCGTGCGCCGTCACCGTGAGGCCCACCTGTCCCCGGCGTTACGCAAGCTCAGCCTCGAAAAGGTCCGGGCCGAGTCGGCTGAAGGAGCCTTCGGGGCAACCGTCGATCGCCTCGAGGGCTTGATAGGCCGCCTCGAAGCGCTCCTCAGTGTCGCCGAGGAACGCAAGAGCCTCATCGGCGGCGCCACCCTGGCAAGGGAGATCCGCGGCGCTCTCGAGCTGGTGGCGCGCCTGCGGCACGAACTGGACGACCGGCCGCAAAACGTGACCGTCAACGTTTTAGCGTCGGCCGAGTTCACTCGCGCCGTGACTGCCATCCTCGCCGCGACCGAGGCCTTCCCTGAGGCGCGTGTGCGCATCGCCGACGCCTTGGACGAACTGGACGCGCTCCCGGTGGGAGTGGGCGCATGAGCCGCCTTAGCGCGTGGCTGGCGGGGGCAGTCGACGCCGTACGCGTCGCGCGCTCGCTCGGCATGGAGCCCGACCCCTGGCAGGCCAAGCTCTTGCGCTCCAACGCGGCCCGCATCCACCTCTGCGCTGGCCGACAGGTAGGCAAGAGCACTGCCGCTTCGGTCATGGCGCTGGCTCGCGCGTTGTACTACCCCGGCTCCCTGGTGTTGATCGTCAGCCCCACGCAGCGCCAAAGCTCCGAGCTCTTCCGCCAGGTGATCGGGCGCTACCGCTCCCTCGGCCGGCCCGTGGACAGCGAGAGCGAGAACCAGCTCTCCTTGACCCTCGAGAACGGGTCCCGTGTCATTTCTGCGCCGGGCACGGAAACCGGGCTCCGGGGCTTCACCGTTGACCTCCTGCTGTGCGATGAGGCCAGCCGCGTAGATGACGAGATATTCGCCAGCCTTTCCCCGATGGTCGCGGTGAGCAAGGGCAGGATCGTCGCCTTGAGCACCCCGTGGGGCAAGCGGGGCTGGTTCTACGAGGCGTCCGAGGCCCGCGGCTGGGAGCACTACCGGGTGCCGTCGACCGAGTGCTCTCGCATCAATGCCGACTTCTTGGAGCAAGAGCGCGCGACCTTGGGAGACCTCGTTTACAGGTCCGAGTATTTGGCCGAGTTCGTGGACGCCGCGGGCATGGCGTTTTCCGGCGATGACATTTCCGCGATCTTCGAGGCCCCGGCACCCCCTCGGCCCCCGGCCCTGCCGGCCAGAGAGGACCGCCCCGCGCCCCTCAGCCCCAGGCAGGCCGAACTGGCCCGCATGAACCGGGCGCTCGTCGGGCTGCATAGCTTCGCCGACGTCAGCCCTCCCAAGCCAGCCAAGGGCTGCGACCACCGCTGGCGGGGCGATACCTGCGTGTTCTGTTGTGGCGTGACGGAGGACCCGTGCTCAGCGTCGGCATAGACCTTGGACAGGCTAGGGACGCGACCGCGATCGTCGCGCTGGAGTCCTACCGACCCGAACTACAAGACCGCCCCGAGGCCGATACCTTGCCCGGCCAAAAGGTCCGGGCTCGCCCGCGGCGCGAGGTTCATCATGAGATCACCTACATCGGCCGCCTGCGGATCGGTCTTTCTTACCCCGCGCAGGTGGAGGCCATCGCAGGGATCCTCGACTCTTTGGCCGGTGAGGAGCGCCCCCGCGTGGCCATTGACGCGACCGGCGTCGGACGACCTGTAGTCGATCTGTTGCGCCAAGGCTGCCTCTGGCCCCTCACGGCAGTCACCATAACGGGTGCCAATGAGGTGGCCACGCGCGGTCAAAGTGTCGCCGTCCCCAAGGTGGAGTTGGTGACGTGCTTGGAGGTCACATTGAGCGGTCGCCGTTTGCACGCGGCCCCGGACTTGGCTTTGGCGCCCGAGCTCGACAAGGAGTTGCGGAGCTTTTCCTACGAGTTGTCGGCCACAGGAAGGCCGCTTTATGAAGGCCGGGGCTCGCACAACGACCTCGTTTTGGCGCTGTGCTTGGCCCTGTGGCTCGTTGAGCGCGGCACGCCCGGCGAGGGTTTCCGCTCGTACATGTCCGAACAGATAGCCCGTCGGCAGGCTGCTCAGCCTGCTTAGAGCGCACAAGGAGAAGGCCGATGCTGTTAGTCACCGAGTCGGACATAGCAACGCTCATCGCCAATGCCTGGCGACCGCCCCACTTGACGGCGCGGAAGTTCGTGAGGGCGTGGGGGAGCGGGAACCTCCCGGTCCTGTACGAGTGCGACGCGGGGCAGTGGGTGGTCAAGGCCCCGCGCACAGACCGGCCGGCCGTCGCCCGCAACCTGGTCGCCGAGCAAGTGGTCTCACGCCTTGGGGTCACCTTGGGCGCCGCTGTCCCGGAACCCGCCATTGTCGACGTACCCCGTGAGGTGGCCCCGGCGACGATGGTCCCCGGCCCGGCTCACGGGTCGCGCTACATCCCCGGTCTGGGCCCGTTCCGCAAGTTGCCCGGTGGCGGCTGGCCGAGCCCGGGCCCGCACGTCTTCGCCACTGCTCCGCTCCGGCGGCTGGCGTTGCTCCACGAGTGGGTGTGGGTGCAAGACCATGAACTACACGCCGGGGCTGGCAACGTCTTCGGGGTCGACTACGAGGCTGCCTTCGGGAGCCGCCCTTGGTCGCTCGCGTCGCTCAGGCTGACCGTTCGCCGACGGCTCTGGTTGGCCCCGTTCAGCGATAACCAGTCGGCGCCGCCGACACAAGACGACCTCGCTGCCCTCCAGGCGATGAGCGACGAGACGGTGGCTGCCGCCGTTGCCGCCTGCCCTGACGAGTGGGGCGCCAGTTCCGAAGAGCGGGCCGCGGTCGTTGAGTACCTGCTCCTGCGGCGCGACTGGCTTGTTTCGACTGTGATCCCTCAGCCCGCTCCCGTCCGCGTCCACGACGAGCCCTGGCCGCTCCAGCCCTGGATGCCTGAATGGGGCTCACAGAGCCTGTCCGCCTGAGGCCAGAAGCCGAGAGCGCGCACCGGATAGGCGAGCGCTGCAAGGTCCCCCCAAGGAAGAGGCTGACGGGGGGGCACCAGGCGACGACCTAGCTGTAATCCACTAGAGCCAGCACCGAGAGTGGTAGCGTCGCCCCCGATGAGCGACAAGCGGGGCGAGCGCCAGAAGCGTGAGCGGGCCAGACGTGTTGTCGAAGCACGAAAGGTGCCCACCACTAAGAGTGAGCCTGTCGCTGAAATGGCCCCGCGTCCACGCCATGAAGACCCGGACTACGAACGTTTGCTATGTGAGGCAGAAAAACGAAACTGGCGCATCACGCGCGATGCTGGCTACTTCAAGTGCCTCTGCCCATGTGACGACAAGCATTGGGTATCTGTAGTGTTGACGCCGAGCAAACAACGTACGCTTATGAATACGCGAAAGAACTTTGAAAGGAAGTCATGCTGGAAGGAGGAGACGGGATGATGGAACTTGAAATCACTTATGAAGGTCGTCTAACCGTTGAACCCGACTACGAGGGTGAGGTCGTTGATCCGGGGTCCGAGATCGCTCAAGCGTTCGACCTCACCATGCAAGAGCTGCTTAAACTGGACGTTATCGACCCGTCTGTCTCGGGGTCCGTAACGACGGGTGAGATCACCATGTCGTGCATCGTTGAGTCGTCGACCTGGGATGAAGCAGTGACGCGTGTAGACAGCGCGTTCCGTTCTGCGCTGCACGCCGCCGGGGTGTGCACTCCCACCTGGCCCGATCCACGCCGCCGGGTTGGCTATACCCTTGTGGGTCGCAACGCCAAGGAGCTGGTCGACGCTTAGCGCTGCCCAGGTGGGCTGGATGCCGGGTACTGAGACTTAGCCCACGGCTGCCACGGCTTCGGAGCGTAGTGGCCCCGGCTGTGGCCCGTGAGCGCAGCCCAGATCCCTGCGGGGCCGCGTAGGAGCGGCGCTAATCACACGGACGTAGTTCTTGACCTTCCGGGGCTTTGCGAGGCTCCTGGGGCCACCGTAGAGGTTCTGGCAGGTTCGTAGCTCGCGCTTCAGCATGGGAAACCGTCACAGGCGAGCAGTACCCTTGACGATATGGCAGCCCCAGCGTGCGGGGTGGTCCGGCGCAGGCGGGTGAGCCTCTTCCGCTGGTTCTTTCTCGCCATCTTCGTCCTCACCGACTTCGCCCAGACTTGGGACCGGCACTGGGTGACCCTGGCGTGGTGCCTGCTCTTCACTGGCGTGCTGATGCCCGGCTACAAGCGGCTCACAGGTCGCGCCGCCGAGGTCTACCAGATGGCCATCGCCCTGGTGCTCCTAGCGCTTGGCCTTGAGGTCTTGGTCCGGCTAGCTGTGTAACTCCCGGCTTGTACTCATTGCTGCCGGTCCAGCTGCCGAGCCTCGTAACAGGCTTCCGCTGTCTCGCGGCTCATATGTTGGCTGAGAAACTCGACGACCTGGTCACGCGTTGGGTTGGGGAGGTTCAACGGCGGTAGTTCCTCCAGCACTTCGCCGTTACGCGTCACCCTTGCGAGACGCCAAAGCGGGGTCGCGCCAGTGACCACTCCCTGAAGGCCCGCTGCCCAGTGTTCAGTTTCACCCTCTTGCCACCGAGGCGCAAACCAACGGCGATAGGCGGGTAGCAGCGGGCCCATTCCCGGTCCGGTGGTGGTCATGACGCCAGCCCTTCTCCTGTCATCGCGATGTCAGCGCAACTCTACGCGACCACCCGAAACAGCCTCGGCAGACTCGAAGGCGGGCCAGCCCAGCGCGCCTAAGGTCGAGACGAGAGCAGACCGGAAGGGAGGCAAGGCAAGCAGATGGAGGATCGCAGCGACCTACCGAGGCGGCTAAGGGGCTCCGTGCTGGCC
>DATJST010000112.1:0-3550 GCA_035503975.1 Acidimicrobiales bacterium
GGCAAAAGCCAGCACGACATTTGGTAGGGCCTCACATGCCACCGCCCGGAGAGCAGAAATCGACAGCGAGCCGGCAAGCTCCTGTTGTGCCCCGGAAACAGTGTCTAATTTCTCGGCCAGGTCCAAGGCCTCGTCAGCGGCAACGTTTTCCACTCCGTGTAGAGGCTCCAGAGGCGAGTCCCCGAGGATATACAACCCGGCCAGCATTTCGTCGGACCATGGTTGGCTCGAGAGCTCTAGGACCATGCGGCCCAGTACGCCCGTCACCGCGCCTTTACTGCCCTCGACCGAAACCGAGCCGGCGTGCTCGAGATTGAGAAGCAACTCCCCGTCCTTGGTCTCTCCGACGTTGACAAGGGCCGGCCACGCGGGCCACCGATCCTCGGCTAATGCCTCTAGTTCCTCCAATGTCACCTCAGGGTCGAGCACCAACGTGCTGCCGTCGGGCGTCGGTGAGAACCACCCCAGCGAGTTGTTTACGCCGGGTGAAACAAAGACCTCGAGACCGACCGCCCCAATCCGCACAAGGGCCAGGGAGGGCACGGCGATGGTCCCTTCCAGCGAGACCTCTTCAATGAGGCCACTCAAGTAACGGAGCGCCTGGTCGACCCAGCGGGTCTTTTCGGGGTCAGAGACGGCGCGGGCTCGTCGTTCGGCCGCCTCAACCTCCGTTCGGTTACGAGGTATTGGTCCATCCTTCGGCCTCGCATGGGCCAACCTCCGACGCGCTTGGTCGAGGCCCCAGACGACGCTGCCCCCTGTGATTGCACCGATAGTTCCGGCAAAGGCGAGACGGGCATCATCGCCCACCTGCTGTTGGGAGTCGCGCTGTGCTTGATAAGGGCTGCCCTCGACTTCCTCCTGACGATCGTGGGCGTCGCCGTCCGACTTGGTCGTAGTTGGAGGCGATGGCGGGGAAGGGGCTGTTTTTGGTTGTCCGGGTGACCCAGGGGCCACGGACGTTGGGTCTGGCGTTGTCCTAACTTCGCTCCCGTCAGTGACGGGTACTTCATTAGTCCTTTGCGTGACCGTGGTGGTAGGACCAGTTGCCCTACTGCCGGACCTCTCCGTTGATGCCCCAGGCGCAGTCCTGGCGGATTGACGCCCGGCTGGCGGCAACGCCGCCGGCTCGGCTCTTTGTCTTGCTCCAAATAATGAGCCGGCCGCCGCAGCGGTACGAACCGGCGGCGGCGCTGTCGCTCCGACGACACTCGGAGTGGGCGGGCGTGAAGTGGCTGACGAGGGCGACGAACCTCGCCTGGACGAGGGGCCCGAACCTATAACCGGGTCGTGGGCAGGCCGAGACGTCTCACCCACAACAGTGGTCCCGACAGCGTCAGGCGGCATAACGAGAACCCACCCAACGTAAATCCAGTGGTCGTCCACCAGGGCCCGACCGTCAGGTTGGCGCCGGCCGTAGTTGAGCGCCTCGATCTCACTGTCCAGCCGCCAGTCACCCAGATGGCGCTCGGCCAGGACCGATAAACAGTCACCGGGTTGAACGACAACTACTTTCGTACCCCGGGGCAGTCCGGCGAAACCGTTCTGCGGGCTCGGGACCTCGCTGGGGGTCTCGACAGGAGCCGCCTGTGGCAGGTCGTGGTGCACCCGGCCGGGATGGGGAAAATGGCGGCCGATGGCCGTACTACTTACACGGGCTGGCGCGGACGTAAGGACATTGGTTGCCCGGTGCGCCGGTGCGGTCTGCTGCCGCTGACCGGCGTCGACCGACCGGACGACCATGCTGTTGTGCGGAAAGGGCGCTGCACTCGAAACCGCAGCTGCTGACCCAATCGATGACGCCGCTACCGAAGCCGCTGCTACGGAGTCCACCACCCGGCGGAGAACGGGGAGCGTGATAAGCCGCGACTTGGCCACGATGGCTCGTTTACCGCTTAGCACAGCCACGGCGTAGAGCAACGTACTGAGTAACAACCATCCTGAGATGGCCAAGCCCAACAAGCGGAACATGGCGGTGAGCGCAACCTCCGGGTTCGTGGACTGCAACCATTTCCCGAAGTGCGAGAAATCGACGGTCCCCAACAGCGTCGACGCCCGCAAAAAGAAGGCGAAGGCCACAATCTCACAGGCGAGGACGCACAGGGCGTCTGAGTACCGGCGAAGCCTATTGCTTGACACCAAGCCCCCTTCCTCTGTCGGCGCTTGGCTGTTCGAGTGCAGGTACGGCTCGCCACATGCGAATACGGGAGCCACCATCCGGCATCCGTACTGCTTGGCCCCTTGCGACGAAGCCAAATGTGCCGTAGTAACATGCTAATTTCTCGTTGCTGGCATCCAGCACCAACGACCAACCCCTGTGGTCGGCCTCCTGGGCAAGGTCGCGCAGGAGCTCGCCACCTGCTCCGGGCCAGGTACTTGCGAGCGAATGTACGTAGACGTAGGGGCGGGCGGGCAAGAACGCCCTGAGGTCCGCTTGGGCGGCAAACGCACGTCCAGTTCGCACAGCCCGCGGTAGCAGCGAGACGATTATGCCGACTACAACGGTTACGCAAGCGTAGGGGGACAGTGCGCCGAGGCCGGAAATCAAGACCACCAGCCCGGCCACGGCCCCGCAGAGGCGCCACCGGCGAAGCCCGAGCATACAAACGGCTTGGCCGGAGGGGTGCTGGCGCCGCTCGTAAAATACTAGCGAAAGGAGCGCGGCCACCTGCGCAGGGAATCGGCTTATCCCTGGGTTGCACTGAATAGTCCCAAACGCGCGAGCTTCAACCTCGGCCAGGTGCCAAAGCGAGTGAGTGTGTCGCTCTTTCAATTCCCTGCTCTTTTCGGTGCAGCGATCGCTTCCTGTTGCGTTTCCAAGCACTTTTTGCACGGAAGCGCGACGAGAAGACGCCATTACACCGAGAACGAGCCGTACCACAGACATTTTCAATCCCCTGTGGTCGGCAAAAGTACTGACCGCACCTCTTGGACCACGTAGGGAGCGCTCGAGCCCGGCTGCTCATAGTCGCCAAGGCCGTCGGTTCCGGTGCCGCCGGGTCCGGCGTAGGTGAACGTGCCGGCGTACTCGATCGCCAGTGTCACGATATATGTGCCTTTGAAATGGTACGTATGCGTAGCGGAGGGATCGGCCTCGTCACCGGGTACAGGGCTGGTAGTGCTCGAACCGTCTCCAAAGTCCCACTGGAAAGCGACCGGCGTCGCCGTCGTCGTGACAACGTACCCGTCTATGGTCACCGTGATCGTCACCGGCCCGATACCGCCCGTCACCCAAAACCAGCTCGGTAACTGAGTGAGGCCGACGGTGGCCGGGTTGATGGCAAAGGCCGGCGTCGGCAACGGAACCTGAGCCCAGACCTCGGCCGGCGTGGGTGGGGGTGGCGGTGGAACGTCGGGCTTCGGTGCTGGTTGCGGGCAGACAACCACCGGCGAGCCTATTGGGTTTCCGCTCGGCCCATACTCCTGCAACGCGTCCGCCATGTTGGGACCGGTTGGGTTCGGGCAGGTTATGTACCCAAAGTCGTTGTCGGCCGGCTTCCACGTGTCGACTGATGTACCGCCGTTTCCCTTTGGGTACGTCGGCTGGGGT
>DATJST010000113.1:0-41339 GCA_035503975.1 Acidimicrobiales bacterium
CGGCACTGGCCGAGGGCCTCGGGAAAACAGGACCAGCGCCGCGGCCACGAGCGCCGGCGCTCCCCAGAGCCCCAGGACAACTCGCCACGAACCGGCCAAAGGCAACAGCAATGGGATCGTCAACGAGGCCGCCGCCGCCTCGCCGACGACGATGCCGTTGCTGTAAACAGCGGTCGCCAAGCCCACCCGGCGCGGGAACCAGGCCCTGGTGATGCTCGGCATCGTCGGCTGCAGCACGGCGATGCCGAGCCCGAGCAGCACGCTGGCTGTCAACAGGCCGGCAAGGCCGCCGAAAGCTCTCCCGGCCGAGGCGACCCCTACGACAACGAGGCCGACCACCAATACCCTCCGGGGGCCCCAGTGGGCGACGGTCACCGAACCGACCACGGCGCCGAGCGCCAGCAAGAGCACGGGCAGGCTGGTGAGCGTGCCCACCATGCCTTCGCTCAGGTGCAGCTGTTGCTGGATGTTCGCCAAGACCGGCGGTAGGGCGAGCACAGCCATGCGCAGGTCGGCGCCAACCAGCCAGAGCAAGCCCAAGCGGGGGATGCTCAGCTGGCCGCCTGAGCCGGCCCGCGCAGGCCCGGCGCCTGCCCCGCCGTCGGCTTCAGACGTCGATGAGCCCGACGTAGTTCTCCGCCAGCGTCGCCGCCGCGGCTCGCGAAGTGGCTAGGTAGCGGAGTTGCGCCTCCTGCAGCTTTAGCTCGAACTCACTGCTCCCCTCGGCCCGGTGCAGCATCGACGTCATCCACCACGAGAAATGTTCGCAGCGCCAGACCCGTCGCAGGCACCGCTCGGAGTAGCTGTCGAGGCCACGGCGCGAACCGGTGGCGTACAGGTCCACGAGCGCCTCCGCCAGCAGGCGCACGTCGTGCAGCGCCAGGTTCAACCCTTTGGCCCCGGTAGGGGGCACAATATGGGCGGCATCGCCGGCCAGGTACAAATTGCCCCACTGCATCGGTTCCCACACAGAACTTCGCATGGCGGTAATACCTTTTTCCAATACAGGCCCCTCGGCGAGCTGCCATCCCGGCAGGCCCAGGCGGTAGTGGAGCTCCTCCCAGACGCGCGCGTCGGGCCAAGCGGCGATCTCATCGTTTGGGCGGCACTGCACGTAAAGCCGGCTGAGCGCGCGGGAGCGCATGCTGAGCAGTGCGAAACCCCTTTCGCTGTGGGCATAAACGAGCTCATCGTTGGACGGTGCCACCGCGGCCAGGATCCCGAGCCAGCCGTAGGGGTACTCACGGGAGTAATTGCGCAGCACTCCATCGGGGATAAACCCCCGGCAAGGCCCGTGCGACCCGTCACAACCCGCTACCACGTCGCACTCGAGTTGCATGCGTTGCCCGCCGTGGCTGAAGCTGACGCGGGGCCGTTGGCTCATCAGGTCAGTAACAACAACGTCGTCAACTTCGAACAGCAACGGCGCCCCCGACTGCTGACGTGCGGCGATGAGGTCTTTGACGACCTCGGTCTGACCGTATATCACTATGCTCCGGCCACCCGTGAGCTCGTCCAACGGGACGCGGTGGCGTTCGCCGCCCCACTGCAACGAGATACCGGTGTGCACCAGCCCTTCCTTTTCGAGCCGCCCGGCCACGCCCGCCTCGGTCAGGAGCTCGACACTACCCTGCTCCAGCACGCCGGCCCGGATGCGCTGCTCCACGTAGTCGCGGCTGCGGCACTCGACGATGACCGACTCGACACCGTGGCGCTCCAACAGCCGAGCCAGGGCCAGCCCGGCCGGCCCGGCGCCAATGATGCCGACCTGGGTGCGCACCGCAGTCACGCCCGTTCGAAGAGCGCAGCCTGCCCTTGGCCGACCCCGACGCACATGGTTGCCAGACCGTAGCGCCCTGCGCGGCGGCGCAGCTCGTGGAGCAGGGAGACGACGAGGCGCGCCCCGCTCATACCGAGCGGGTGCCCGATGGCGATGGCCCCGCCGTTGACGTTGACGATCTCCCTCGGCAACCCGAGCTCTCGTATGACCACCACGCTCTGGGAGGCGAAGGCCTCGTTGAGCTCGACCAAGTCCAACTGTGTGACCTGGAGGCCCGTCCGGGCGAGCAACTTTCGCACGGCAGGGACGGGCCCGATCCCCATAACCCGCGGGCTTACCCCGGCGACGGCACTGCCGACGAACTCGCCCAGCACGGGGGCCCCGAGCTCCTTGGCCTTGGCCCGAGATGCGATCACGAGCGCGGCGGCACCGTCGTTGATGCCGGACGAGTTGCCGGCGGTGACGGTACCACCCTCCCTGAAGGCGGCTTTGAGGTCGGCGAGCTTCTCCATGGTGGTCGCCGGGCGAGGTTGTTCGTCGCGCACGACAGCTGCCACGGGGACAACCTCGTCGTCCCAGCGCCCGGCGGCGGCGGCGACCGCCCAGCGCCGCTGGGACTCGAGCGCGAAGCTGTCTTGCTCCTCGCGCGGCACGCCGTAGCGCTCGGCTACGTTTTCGCCGGTCTCGCCCATCGTCTCGAGCGGGAAGAGGGCGGCCAGCGCCGGGTTGGGGAACCGCCAACCGAGCGTGCTGTCATGGAGAGTGCGCTCACCACGGGCAAAAGCTGTCTCGGGCTTACCCATCACCAGCGGAGCCCGGGACATCGACTCCACGCCGCCGGCGACAAAGAGGTCGCCCTCACCGGCGATAACCGCATGGCAGGCGCCCACGATGGCGGACAGGCCCGACGCGCACAACCGGTTGACCGTCACTCCGGCCACCGTCTCGGGTAAGCCGGCGAGAAGTGCGGCCATGCGGGCCACGTTGCGGTTGTCTTCACCGGCCTGGTTGGCCGCACCGAAGTACACGTCTTCGACGGCTTCGCCGGGCACTCCCGCCCGCCTCACCGCCTCCATGATGACCAGGGCAGCCAGGTCGTCCGGCCGGGCGCCGGCCAGCGCTCCGCCGTAGCGCCCGACAGGGGTGCGTACGGCTGAGATCACGACCGGGCGCGGGCTCACCGCGCCAGGACCTTTTCGCGCATCCATGCGAGGAAGGTGTCGCGCTGGCGGCTGATCGCGTCCCACGAGACGTAGAAGTCGTTGTCACGCTCGTAGTAACCGAGGGAATAAGAAGGCCGCGCGCCACCTGGAGCGAGCGCGACAGCACTCACGACCCACGACGGCAGGACGATGCCGCCCGGGTGAGGGACCAGCTGGTCCACGATCTCTTCGACTGTGACGAGCGAGCGCCGGCTCGCCAGCACGGCTTCCTTTTGCACGCCTGTGATGCCCCACAGCTGCACGTTGCCGTCGCGGTCGGCCTGTTGGGCGTGCACGACGGCCACGTCGGGCCGGAGGGCCTGCACGGCGGCCAGCGTCTCGCCCGTAAACGGGCAGGTCAACCTGGCGATGGTCGGCGAACGGGACATGAGGTCGGTGCCCACATACCCCCGCATCACGGCGAAGGGGAGCGCCGAGGCGCCGGCCACGTACCGGTTTGTCAAGCCGGCGTGGCTGTGCTCGTCGATGGCGAGGGGCACGGGCCAACCGTTCTCGATCGCGTCCCGGAGGCGGTGAAGCGACCCAACTCCTGGGTTGCCGCCCCAAGAGAAGATGAGCGCGCGGGCACAGCCCATCCCGATCATTTGGTCGAAGACCAGGTCGGGAGTCAGGCGGGCCAAGGTCAGTTCCTTGCGGCCCTGACGGATCATCTCATGGGCCGCGGCAAAAGGGATGAGGTGGGTGAAACCCTCGAGCGCCACGCAGTCGCCGTCGTGGACGAGCTCGGCCACTGCCGCCTTGAGATCGAGAATCTCGGCCATTTGCCCTGTGCTGCCCTTCCCTGTGTCCAGCCACGATATAGCATCCGTACACCTGGTGAACATGGTGTTCGCATATCGCACAAATTCCTAGCCAACCCGGCGCCCCGGGGCGCCGCAAAAAACAGAACAGGAGACGCCAGTGCCCCAGTTCGAGCCAGTGCCCCAGTTCGAAAAGGAGCCGCCGGGCGCAGCCGTGGTGTCCCGACGCCAGCTACTGATGGGTATGGGTAGTGGAGCCGCCCTGCTGGGCGCCGGCCGGTTGCTCGGCAGCCGGGCGGCACCCCGCTTTTACGCGTCGAGCTCCAGCACTTCTACCATCACGATCGGTTTCGTCAGCCCCCAGACCGGTGACCTCGCGGACTTCGCCACCTCCAACACCTTCGCTGTCAACCAAGTACTCCGGGCACCTCAGTTCGCCAAGGGTTTCCGGGCCGGCGGCAAGACTTACCGCGCCAACATCATCACCAAGGACAGCCAGTCCGACCCGAGCCGGGCCTCGGTGGTGGCCAAAGACCTCGTCCTCAACAACAACGCCGACCTGATCATCACGAGCTCCACCCCCGAGACCGACAATCCCGTGGCGCTGGCATGCGAGGAGCTGGGCGTCCCCTGCATCTCGACGGTGGTCCCCTGGCAGGCCTGGTACGCCGGCCTCGGCGGCGACCCGGTCAAACCGACGCAAAAATTCGAGTACAACGTCATGTTCTTCTTCGGCCTGGAAGGCTTCGGCGCGTGCTTCATCCCCATGTGGGAGCGCATAAAGACCAACAAGGTGGTGGCCGAGATGTTCCCCAACGACGCGGACGGCAATGCCTTCCGCGCCGCCTGGCCGAGCATGATGAAGGCCAAGGGGTACACGCCCGTCGACGGCGGCGCGTACACGGACCTCACGGCCAACTTCACATCGATGATCACCGACTTCAAGTCCCATGACTGCGAGATCTACCTCAACGTGCCGCTGCCGCCCGATTTCAACACATTCTGGAAGCAAGCCGCTCAGCAGGGCTTCAAACCCAAGCTGGCCACGGTCGCCAAGGTCCTCCTGTTCCCCGCCGACGTCAAGGCGCTCGGGCCTCTGGTGAACAACATCGCCACTGACTCGTGGTGGTCGCCGTTCGCTCCTTACAAATCGTCGCTCACCGGCGCGACCGCGGCCAGCCTGGCCGAGGCCTACCAGCAGAGCACCGGGCAACAGTGGACCCAGGCGATCGGTTCCACCTACGCCGCCTTCGAGGTCGCGTACGAGGCTTTCAGCCAGGTGAGCGACCCGCACGACCACAAGGAAGTCGCCGCCAAGCTCCACGGCTTGAGCTACGAGGGCATGAACGGCAAGATTGACTTCGCCAGCGGGCCTGCCCCCGGGGTAGCGATCATCCCGGCGGCGGGAGTGCAATGGAAGACCGGGAAGCCTGGCAAGTTCACCGACTTCCCCTACGCAATGTTTGTCGTCGACAATACAGATGCCCCTTCCTGGCCACTCAACGGCACTCTCGAGCCCACCAATCCCTGACCCGTCCGGCACCGAGCGCCCCCGGATCGCACCAGTCCGGGGGCCGGCCCTTCTCCAGCTGGAGCGCGTGGCCAAGCGCTTCGGCCAGGTGGTCGTCGCCGACTCGCTCTCGTTCGGTGTCGGCGAGACCGAGCTCGTTGGGGTGGTCGGGCCGAACGGGGCCGGCAAGACAAGCCTTTTCAGCATCATTTCGGGCGAACTGGCGCCAGACACCGGCCAGGTGCGCTTCGCCGGCCGGGTCGTCAACGGGCTCGATGCGGCCGCTCGCTGCCGTCTTGGCATCGGCCGGACTTACCAGGTCCCAAGGCCATTCGAGCAGATGACCGTGTTCGAGAACGTACTGCTGGCGGCCCAGTCCGGGGCCGGGCTGCGCCGGAGGGCGGCACAGGAGCACACATTCTCCGTCCTCGTGCAAACCGGGCTCGCCCGCGACGCGAACCGGCCCGCGGGCCAACTCGGCCTGCTCTCCCGCAAGCGTGTCGAACTGGCGCGTGCTTTGGCTACCCGGCCCCGCCTTTTGCTCCTGGACGAGGTGGCGGCGGGCCTCACCGACCCCGAGGTGTCCGAGCTGGTCGCAATCGTGCGCCAAGCGCGCGGCAACACCGAAAACGGTGCACCGATGGCCGTAATTTGGGTCGAGCACGTCGTCCGCGCGCTGACCGCCCTGGTCGACCGCCTCATATGCCTCGATAACGGTGCCATCATCGCCGACGGCCAACCCGAGGCTGTGCTGTCCGACCCGCTGGTAAAACAGGTTTACCTCGGTACCGACGAACTGGAAACGATGGCAAGCACATGAGCGCGCTCCTGGACGTGCATGCGCTCACCGTCTTCCACGGACAGCTGGAGGCAGTCCACGAGGTAAGCCTCTCGGTGGCACCCGGCGAGGTGGTGGCCATGATCGGGGCGAACGGTGCTGGCAAGTCCACGCTGCTGCGCACGATCGCCGGGCTGCACCGGCCGTCGGCGGGCAAGGTGGCAATGGACGGCCGCGATATCACCGGCCTGCCTCCGGAAAAACGGGTCGAAGCAGGCCTCGTCCTCGTGCCCGAGGGGCGGCGCTTGTTCTCATCCTTGAGCGTAGAAGAAAACCTCTTGACAGGGACCTACCGGGCCCGGCCGGGGCCTTGGGACATGGAGCGGGTGGCGGCACTGTTCCCGTGGGTGAACGAACGCCGCCACCAGAAGGCGTCCTCGTTGTCCGGTGGTGAACAACAGGCGATCGCTATCTCCCGCGCCCTCCTCGTGAACCCCCGCGTGCTTATGCTCGACGAGCCGTCGCTCGGGCTGTCCCCGCTCGCATTGCGGCGCATTTACGCCGTGTTGCCCGAACTCCTCGCTTCGGGGCTCGGGATCCTCTTGGTCGAGCAGGACGTGCGCCAGGCCCTGAGAGTGGCGACGCGGGCCCACTGCCTCCTCGAAGGCCGCCAGACCCTCGCGGGAGTACCGGCGGAGCTCGATCTCGAGCGTATCGAGGCCGCCTACTTTGGCGTGTCCTACGCACAACACGGGCAAGGGGTGGTGCGCGCGTGACGTACCTCAACGCGCTCGCCCAAGGCATCATGCTCGGCGGCCTGTTCGCCTTGTTCGCCTGCGGCCTGTCGCTGATCTTCGGGGTCATGGAGGTCATAAACCTGGCCCACGGCGACGTGGCAGTGGCCGCAGTCTACCTCGCCATCGTGCTCATCCCCGCCGCTCACGTCTCTGCCATCTGGATCTTCGTGCTGGTCGTACCCACGTTCGTGGTCGGCGGTTACCTTATGCAACGGTACTTTTTGCAACGCAGCCTGGACAGCGGGCCGGTCACAACCCTGCTCGTCACTTTCGGCTTGTCGGTGGTCCTGGAAAACGTCCTGCTCGAAGTGTTCACCGCGAACAGCCAGTCCCTCCAAATCGGCTCCCTCGTGTCCGACAGCATCACCATATCCAGCCAAATTTTCCTGCCCTACCTGTCCTTGATCATCCTCGGCGCCGCCATCGTGGCGCTCGCCGCCGTCCACCTTTTCCTGGCGCGCACGCGCACTGGCCGCATGGTCCGGGCGGTGGCGGACGACCGGGAGGCGGCACAATTGGTCGGCGCCGGGTACCGCCACCTCTTCGGCGTCGCCGCGGCCTTGGCCTTCGGCACCGTTGCCTTAGCCGGGCTGGCGCTCGGGATGTACACCTCGGTGGCCCCGAGCACCGGCCCGTCCTATTTGCTTTATGGTTTCGCGGCCGTGGTCATCGGAGGGCTCGGTTCGCTCTGGGGGACCCTGCTCGGCGGCATGGTGCTGGGAGTGGCCACGACCCTTGGGTCGTTGGTCGACCCCGATTTTGGTTCGATGCTGCCGTACCTGGTCTTCCTCGCCGTCCTCGCCGTACGCCCCCGCGGGCTCTTCCCGAAGAAGTCCTTGGCATGACCGCCGCCACAGGGGCGTTGGCGCCCGCCGCACCAGCGTTGCTCGTTACCCGCTCGCGCCGCCCCGCGACATGGGCCGCCGCCGTGGGCGTGTGCGGCCTTTTGGTGCTCGCCCTGCTGCCCTTCGTGTCCGCCATCGGCTTCATCACCGACCTCGTCAACCTGTTCATACTCGTTTCCTTGGCCACCATGTGGAACGCGCTGGCGGGTTACGTCGGGCTGGTGTCGGTAGGCCAACAGCTCTACATAGGCGCGGGCGCCTACCTCGTGCTGGTGCTGTCCCAGCACGGCTGGGACCCATTCGCCGCCGTCCCGGTGGCGGTTGTCGGAGGCGCCGTCCTTGCCCTCCCGGCTTCCTGGCTCGTCTTCCGGCTCTCTGGTGCCTACTTCGCCATCGCTACCTGGGTACTGGCCGAGGTGGGCATGCTGTTCGTGGAGCGCTTCGGCTCACTCGGCGGCGGCACCGGCGCTCCCGTGCTCGGTCTCGACGGGTTCGGCCCCGACGCCCTGCTGCGCTACACGTACTGGCTCGCGTTGGGGGTGACTGCCTTGGTCGTCCTGGCGGTCTTCGTCCTGTTGCGGAGCCGCCTCGGGCTCGTGCTCACGGCCGTGCGCGACAACGAGACCGGTGCGCGGAGCGTGGGGGCGCCGGTCATGGCGTCCAAGAGGGTGGTTTACCTGCTCGCCGCGGGCGGCTGCGCAGCGACCGGCGCCGTCATCGCCATCAGCCAGCTCGACGTCGAGCCGAGCAACGTCTTCAACGTCCAGTGGACGGCTTACATGATCTTCGCCGTGTTGATCGGCGGGCTGGCCACCATAGAGGGACCATTGGTCGGCGCGGTAATTTTTTTCGTGCTGCAGCAGGAGCTGGCCAATTACAACGCCTGGTACCTGATAATCCTTGGGACGGTGGCCATGGCCATGGCCATCTGGGCCAGGCGAGGCGTCTGGGGCGTGCTGACAGCACGCTTGTCGCTGCACTTTTTCCCCGTGGGCTACCACGTGCACATACCGGGCCCGACGGCTCCGGGAGACCGCTTCTCCCGGTTCCTCAGGGGTGACCCGCCCGTACCCCCCGCCGACCCCCACAAGGAGGAGACGAGAGCATGACCATGACAAGGCAACTGCTTATCGGTGGCCAAGAGCTTGCCGCCGCCGCGGGCAGGACGGCCGACGACGTCGACCCTTACACCGGCGAGCTTTTCGCGACCGTGGCCGCCGCCGGGCCCGAGGATGCCACCCGCGCGGTGGACGCCGCCGCGTCAGCGTTCAAGGAGTGGTCGGCCACCTCCCCGAGCGAAAGGCGCCGCACGCTCTGGAAAGCTGCCGATATCTTAGAAGCGCGGGCACAGGAGGCAGCGGCGCTCATGACCGCCGAGACCGGGGCCGTGGCGCCGTGGGGTTATTTCAACGTGCACCTGGCGTCGGAGATGCTGCGGGAGGCTGCCTCCCTGGCTTCCCAGCCCGTGGGCGAGGTCCTCACGACCTCCACCCCCGGGGCAGTGTCGCTCGCCCTGCGCCAGCCCGCCGGTGTAGTCGCAGCTTTCGCCCCATGGAACGCCCCCATCATCCTCGGCACTCGGTCCATAGCCACCGCGCTCGCCGTCGGCAACACGGTTGTCATGAAACCGAGCGAGCACGCACCGCTTTCAGCCGGTCTGTGGCTCGCGGACATCATGGCCGAGGCGGGCCTGCCGGCCGGCGCCTGCAATGTCGTGACCACGACGCCCGAAGACGCGCCTGCAGTGGCGGAGGTGCTGATATCCGATCCCCGCGTGCGGCGGGTCAGTTTCACCGGGTCGACCAGAGTGGGCCGGGCCATTGCCCAGCTCGCCGGTCGCCACCTCACGCCGGCCGTGCTCGAGCTGGGGGGCAAGAACTCCGTGGTCGTGCTGGAAGATGCCGACCTGGGTTACGCGGTCAACGCCATCGCCTTTGGCGCCTACCTCAATTCCGGGCAAATCTGCATGTCCGCGGACCGCGTGGTGGCACTAAAGGCCGTGGCCGGCGAACTTGCCGAGCGCCTGGCAGATAAGGCGGCGAAGCTCCCCGCCGGTGACCCTCGCGACCCAGGCACGCTTATCGGCCCGCTGATCACGGTGCGCGCGGCCGAGCGGGTAGCCGATCTCGTGCAGGAAGCAGCGGCGAGCGGGGCGAGGGTGATGGCAGGCGGCGGGCGCCCCGATCGGGCCGTCTACCCGGCGTCCGTGCTCTCGGGCGTGACACCGGCCATGGCGATCGAAAAAGACGAGATATTCGGCCCGGTCTGCACCGTGCTCGCGGTGGACAGCGACGAAGAAGCCGTCGCCGTCGCCAACTCGACGAGCTACGGCCTCACTGCCGGCGTGATAACCGAAGACGTGCGCCGCGGTTTCGATATTGCCCGGCAACTGCGCACGGGCATTGTCCACGTCAACGACCAGCCCGTCGACGACGAACCGCAAGCACCCTTTGGCGGCATGGGCGATTCGGGTTACGGCCGCTTCGGCGGACGGGCAGGGGCGGAGGCCTTCACCGACCTGCGCTGGGTAACCGTGCAACAGGGCCACCGGCCCTTTCCCTTCTGATGAACTCTGATGAACGGGCTCATCGCATGACGTTGGCCGGGCCGAGCACGAGCGCCGGCAGCGCGGCGGACGGCGCGGGCCCGACCGCCGACGAAATGATGACCGTGGCTGCGTCGCGGGCGCTGCGCAACGGCGTCGCCTGCTTCGTGGGCATCGGGTTACCGAGCGCGGCGGCCAACCTGGCCCGAGCGACGCACGCACCCGACCTCGTGCTGATCTACGAGTCCGGCACGATCGGGGCCAAGCCGAGCCGGCTGCCACTCTCGATCGGTGACGCGGAGCTGGCGGAGACAGCCGACACGGTCGTGTCCGTGCCCGAGATCTTCAACTACTGGCTGCAGGCCGGCCGGATCGATGTCGGGTTCTTGTCCGCCGCGCAGGTGGACCGCTTCGCCAACCTCAACAGCACGGTGATCGGGCCTTACGACCACCCGACGGTGCGCCTACCCGGGGCGGGCGGGGCCCCCGAGATCGCGGCTTCCTGCCGCGAGGTGATCATCGTCATACGCCAATCCCGGCGCACCTTTGTTGAACGGCTCGACTTTGTCACGTCCGTGGGTTACCTCGCGGGGCCTGGTGACCGCCAGCGTTGCGGGCTCACCGGCGGTGGCCCGAGCCTGGTTATCACCGACCTCGGGCTGCTACGCCCCAACCCCGTCAGCTTGGAACTAGAACTGACCCACGTGCACCCCGGCGTCACCTTGGAGCGGGCTCGGGCGGCCACAGGTTGGGAGCTGGCCGTGTCCGCGGACCTGGCCACCACCGAACCCCCGAGCCAACGCGAGCTGGCCGCGCTCCGCAGGCTGAACCGGGCGCTGGCCACGGCAGGGACAAAATGACGTCGGTGGAGCCGCTCGACCAACAACCGGGCGCGCCCGACCCCCCATATGACTGCCCGGGTTACGGGTCCACCCGCCTCAGGGCACCGAAAATGCCCTTGCAGCCGCTGCCTTTGGGGCTGGCGGACGCCCAAGGCCCCGTGTTCGGCCCGCACCAGGTACTGCCCGCCGACAGCGACTTGACGCAGGGCCAGCCCGGAGAACCGTTGGGGGAGCGCATAATCGTGGCCGGGCGCCTGCTCGACGGCGCGGGGCGTCCAGTACGCCACCAGCTCGTTGAAATATGGCAAGCCAACGCCGCGGGTCGTTACCACCACGACAACGACCGCCACCCGGCGCCGCTCGATCCTAATTTTGTCGGGTCCGGCCGGTGCCTCACGGGCGAGGACGGGAGCTACCGCTTCGTGACGGTCAAGCCGGGCGCGTACCCCTGGCAGAACCATCGCAATGCCTGGCGCCCGGCGCACATTCATTTCTCTGTGTTCGGTACGAGTTTCCAACAGCGGTTGGTGACCCAGATGTACTTTCCGGGCGACCCGCTGCTGGCCATCGACCCGATCTACCGATCGGTCCGCGAGCGGGGTGCGGCCGAGCGGCTGGTGTCCAGCTTGGACATGGCCACGACGGTTGAATCCTGGGCGCTCGGCTACGTTTTCGACATCGTCTTGGGCGGCCGAGGCGCCACCCCGCTCGGACCGGTGGGCATATGAGCTCCCTTGACCAGGGCACAGCATCCTCGCCCCCGACCACATCGTCACCCTCCCGGGGTGCCACCCCGTCGCAGACCGCGGGGCCGTTCGTGTCCCTTGGGACAGGGTGGGCCGCCACCGGGCGCATGGTGGACGAGGGCACTTCGGGGGCCATTGTCGTCGCCGGCCTTGTGCTCGACGGCGCCGGCATGCCGGTCACCGACGCCATGCTCGAGTTTTGGCAAGCAGGCCCCGAGGGTCGTTTCGCCCCCGAATGCCCGGCTCCATGGACCGGCTTCACCCGCGCCCTCACAGGCCCGGACGGCGCATACCGGCTCGTGACCATCAAACCGGGCCGCTTTCCCGCCCCGGGCGGCCAAACCCAGGCTCCCCATGTCAACGTTTCCATCTTTGCTCGCGGCCTACTCCAGCGTCTCGTTACCCGCATCTATTTCTCGGACGAGCCGGCCGCCAACATGGCTGACCGCGTGCTGGCGGCACTACGTGGCGGGGATGGCTCGGGCCGGCACGAGAGCTTGGTGGCACAGCTCGATGGCGACCTTTACCGCCTCGACATACGCTTGCAAGGCGAACGAGAAACGGTCTTCTTTGCCCCCTGGTGAGCCTGATGAGCTCGGAGCCGGCTCCGGCCTGCTCTTCGGGTTGGCCCTCACCAGCGATGCCATGGCCGCCGCCACCTCGGACCGCTCCTGGCTCCGCGCCATGCTGGACTTCGAGGCCGGCTTGGCCCTGGTCCAGTCGCGCGCCGGGCTGGTCCCCGCCGAGGCTTGCCAGGCAATTCGCGAATGCTGCGAGCGTGGTTCCGACTTCGACCCAGCCGAGCTCGGGCGGGCGGGCCGCCTCGCCGGCAACCCCGCCGTGCCCCTCGTGGCAGCCCTGCGCCGGGCCCTGCCCGAGGAGGCGGCGCGCTGGGCCCACTTCGGGGCGACCAGCCAGGACACCGTGGACACGGCTCTTATGCTCGTCGCCCGCCAGGTCCTCGATCTCGTGTCGGCGGACCTCGCGAGCGCCGCGGCGGCGGCGGCCGCGCTCGCCGAGCGCTACCGGTCCGCTCCCATGGTGGCGCGCACCTTGCTCCAGCACGCGTTGCCGACGACGTTTGGCCGCAAGGCAGCGGGCTGGCTATGTGGGCTGCTCGAAGCGGCCGAACGGCTGGGCCACGTCCGGCGCCACCGCCTGGCCGTGCAACTCGGCGGGCCGGCGGGCAACCTCTCCGCCCTGGGCGAGTTCGGCCCCCGGGTAATGGACGAGCTGGCAGCCGAGCTGGGTTTGGGCGCGCCGCTCCTACCCTGGCATACGGACCGGGCGCGCGTCGCCGACGTGGCCGCGGCGCTGCTTGTTTCTACCGGGACAGCAGGAAAGATCGCCTTGGACGTCACCCTGCTCATGCAAGACGAAGTAGGTGAGGTGTTCGAACCGCCCGCTCCAGGCCGCGGTGCGTCGTCTTCCATGCCCCATAAGCGCAACCCGGCCATGGCCGCCGTGGTCACCGCCAACTGGGAGCGGGCACGGGGCCTGGCAGCGATAATCACCGGAGCGATGGCGCAGGCGCACGAGCGGGCGGCGGGGACGTGGCAAGCGGAGGCGCTTTCGCTGTCGGAGCTGTCCCAAGCTG
This sequence comes from Acidimicrobiales bacterium, assembly GCA_035503975.1. Taxonomy (GTDB): domain Bacteria; phylum Actinomycetota; class Acidimicrobiia; order Acidimicrobiales; family Palsa-688; genus DATJMJ01. The sequence continues at coordinate 13,404 of DATJST010000113.1, forward strand.
CCGGAGGCGCCGTGTCGGTCGTGGCTGACATGCTGCATGGCCTCGTCGTGGACACCGAGCGGATGGCGCTAAACCTCGCCCACAACGGGCAAATCTCGTCGGCCGAGACCGTCGCTGCCGGGGCCAGGGCGGCCGAGGCGCTGGTGGAGCGGGCCTTGGCCGCCTACCGGGAGGAGCTGCAGCTTGGCTGAGTATTACTGCGATGGCCAGGCGGGCGCACCGGTTGTCGTCCTGCTCGGCTCGCTCGGCACGACGGGCGCGGTGTGGGAGGCACAATTGCTGGCATTGCGCCCGTGGCTGGCGGTTATGCGGGTCGAGCACCCGGGCCACGGTGGCGCCGTCGCTGCCCCTCCCGGAACGGGCAGCGTGGCAGCACTCGGGCAGAGGGTGCTCGACCTGATGGACGAGGCCGGCGTCGCGCGGGCCCACATCGCCGGGTTGTCTCTTGGCGGCCTGATTGCCATGTGGCTGGCGGCCCACCACCCTTCGCGGGTCAACCACCTGGTGGTCTCGTGCAGCACCGGCCGGTTCGGCTCACCGGAGACTTACCTGCAGCGGGCAGCCGCCGTCCGAGCCGATGGTACAGCCCCCCTTGTCGCCGGCGCCCTCTCCCGCTGGTTCACGCCACCATTTGCGGCCCGGCAAGCTGACCTCGTGGCCGCCTTCGCCAAGGACTTGGCCGAGGTCAGTCGCGACGGCTACGCCTATTGTTGCGAGGCTGTCGCCGGCGCCGATCTGAGCCCGGACATGGACCGCATCGAGGCGCCCACGCTCGTCATCGGAGGAGGGCTCGACCCGGTCGTCCCTCCCCTGCTGGTCGCCGAGACCGCGTCGAAGATCCCGGGAGCGGGCTTGGTCGTGGTCCCCGAGAGTGCCCACTTGGTCAACGTCGAGCAGCCTGGCGCCTTCAATGATGCACTCCTTGGCCACCTTGTCGGCAGCCCGGTGGCGCGAGGCCTGCGGGTGCGGCGAGAGGTGCTGGGTGACGCCCACGTCGAGCGGGCGCTCGCTAGGCAGACGTCGCTCAGTGCTGGTTTCCAGGACTTGCTCAACAGGTGGCCCTGGGGCGAGGTCTGGGCGCGACCGGGCCTTGAGCGTCGCACCCGGCGCCTCTTGGTCATTGCCATGCTCGCCGCCCTCGGCCATCACCATGAGCTGGAGATGCATGTACGGGCGGCGAGACGAGACGGCACTACCGACCGCGAGCTCGAAGAGGTGTTGCTTATGACTGCGGTCTATGCGGGTGTCCCGGCCGCCAATGCGGCTTTTGCCATTGCGGACCGCGTGGTTGGCGAGCGATGTGAGCCGTCCGAGACGCCGGCTGGCCCTGGCCTTAGTTTGCCCGACCGCGACGCGCCCGGCCCGCAATAGGCGCCGAGCTCGGGGCCTGCGAACGGCGGGCCCGGATCTCCTCATCGATCGCTCCGGCCGTTTTGCGCAGCAGGGGTAGGTGTTCCCCGAGCAGGCGCTCGGCGGGCACCCGCGTGGCATTGGTGGAAATGTTCATGGCGGCGAACACCCGGCCCACGGAGTCGTGCAGGGGGACGGCTACGCTACGGACACCCACTTCCAGCTCCTGGTCGAGCAGGCACCAGCCTTGCTCGCGGGCCCGGTCGATGGCAGCTCGCACACCCTTTTGGTCGGTCACCGTGAGAGGAGTCAGCTTCTGCATCTTGGCCTGGTGGAAATAGTCGTCGAGCTGGGCCGGGGCAAGAGCGGCCAGCAAGACCCGGCCCATCGATGTGGCATAGGCCGGCAGACGAGTGCCTACTTCGATCTGCACGCTCATGATGCGCCTGGTCGGCACCCGGATCGTGTAAATGACGTCGGTGCCATCGAGCACCGAAGCCGAGGAGGACTCCTGCACCTGCTGGACCATCGCCTCCATATGGGTCTCGACGATGTCGAACACCGGGACCGAGGAAAGATAGGCAAAGCCGAGGTCGAGGATGCGAGGCCGAAGGAAGAACTGCCGGCCTTCGGAACCGACATAGCCGAGCGCCTGCAGGGTGAGCAGGAAACGCCGTGCGCTGGCGCGGGTCAGCCCGGTCCGTTCCGCCACCTGCGACAGAGTCAGGCTTGGGTTCTCACGCCCGAAGGCCCGCACGATGGCGAAGGCCCGGTCCACGGACCGCACAAACTCGTTGGATGCCTCATGCTCGCCGCGCCCCTCAGTCGTCCTCGCCACTGCCGGCCACTTCCCCTTTGTTCGCTTAGCGAACAGGCTAGTGGCCCTTGCAATGCGGCTACCCGCCGCCGGTGCTGCGGCGCTCAGTTATCGACGTACAACTTGCCAGGCAAGAAGAGCAGCCAACGCACTTTGTAGCGCAGTGACACAGCCCCGCCGGGATCCAGGTTCACGTCGAGCGTCGCTCGCTGCACCGGCAAGAACCAGTAAAACTTCCAGCACACCGTTATGCGGTGGCTCCCGGGCCCGACCGGCAGAGCCTGCTCACCCCACATGCCCCTCTGTTGAGTTCCGTCAACCTCAACGATGAGCGGCTGGATCGTCACCAGGATCCACCAGATCGCTTGTTTGGCATTGAGCCTTATCGTCGACTGTGCGGACATTGGACCTCATTTCTGATGGGTGTTCAGATTTGCTGCACCGTGGATATTGAGGTCTTTCTAGCAGAGGTTGGCCAGAGGAGCACCGACCACTGTACGTGGTGCAAAACTCGCTTTAGCTTAGGGCACCGGGCACGAAAGGAGGCGCACGCGGCTGCGAATAATCCCTTTTGCGAGTTCTGCTATCCGAACGTCGGGGCGCCGCAATAATAGGTGCGGACCACCGCGACGTTGGTCGGAATGAGCCGGCAGGTCGTCATGACCCAGCTGACGCGTGGGTCGGTCGCCGGCACGACGAGCACGGTGTGGAGCGCGCCGCTGGCAACGTCAGCAGAAAGCGTGCTGGCAGTGGGCACCGGTGCCCGGCCATCGAAGCCCCCGATGGGGAGGATCTCCTCGCCCGAGGCATAGATGAGCGGCGAAGCGAGCGCCGAGGTGTACGCAGCCGCGAGGTACCGGGTACCCGCACCAATCGCCAGCGCCCCGACGGCCTTGCGCGAGTAGCGGACAAGCTGGGCGATGTCCGCACCGGTGAGCCGCTGCCTGGCGGCGGGCTCGAAGGGCGTATCGAAGGGGCCGTCACGCTGGACAACGACTTCGCCCGCCGCGACCATCGGGGCTACCGTCGCCGCTGCGACCAACAGGGGGAGGGCCCAGCCGGGCCGCGCCAGGGCGGCGGCGGTGAGCACGGCAGCAACCGCGAGAGCAGCCAGACGTACGCCGAGCCCGGCCGGGGCTAGCAGCCAGAACGCGTACAGGGCGCTCGCTGCCGTGAGCGCGACGAGCAAGGCGCTGGTGAGCGGCGGCAGTCTTGGCGCCGAGCGCGCCCGGACAAGCTCGACGCCAATGCCGAGGAGCGCCCCCACGGCGGGGGCCAGCGCGGCGAGGTAGTAGGCATTTATCGTGTCAACCACTAGGAACGAGGCCGCGTCCACCAAAAGCCACCAACCCCAGAGCAGGCAGGCAGCGCGGACAGGGTCGGCTCGCGGCTGGCGCCGGGTAACCCACAGCCCGGCCAGTAGGGCCGCAGCCGCGACCGGCAGGAGGTAGCCGACGTCGCGCCCCCCGGCGCCCGAGATCACCCGTTGCGCCCGGCTCCCCTCATCCAGGGTGACGGCCCGGAGGGGAGTGAACACGCCGCCCACGGACAGGGGAGAATTACTCGCCCGACCAAAGCCGTTGTACTCGAAAACCTGGGCGTACACCGAATCGTTGCTAGTGCCGTCGACATAGGGGCGGTCGTGGGCGGGGATGACCGAAACAACGGTCATCCAGCTCAGCGAAACAACCACCGCAACGACAAACAGCGAACCGGCTTGGAACAAGCGACGGCGCAGTTCCCCCGGTGCAGCCAGCACCAGTACCCCGAGAACGCCGGGCAGCACCAACCACGCTTCAAGCATTTTCGCCTGGAAGGCGCAACCGATGAACACTCCGGCGAGCATGGCCGGGACGAGGCCGCCCGACAGGAGGGCGAGGCTCGTGGCGTCGAGCGCCACCACGAGCATGAGGATGAGGAGCGAATCTGACACGTTCCCGCGGTCGAGCGCTACTACCGCCGGAGTGAGCGCCCCGACGAACGCCGCACAGATCGCCGCGCGAGGCCCGCACAGCCTCCGTACCGCCCGGTACAAAAAGAGTACGGTGAGCCCACCTTCCAGGGCTTGGGGCAGGTTGATGGCCCATAGGTGCAAGCCGAACAACCTCACCGAAAGCGCCTGGGCCCAAAATGCGCCTGGGAGCTTGTCCACGCTCACGGTCCCGAGCGGGTCGAAAGCACCGTAAAAGAAGTCGTGCCAACTGTGGGCCATCGAACGAACCGCCGCGGCATAAAACAGCTCGGGCTGCTGTCCGCCGAGGTTCGAGACATAGGCGGCGGTTGCCAAGGCCGCGACCCCGAGCAGTGCCGGGCGCGCCCAGGCCGGCTGGTCGCTCGGCGAGCGCCATAATCGCAGCGACCCTCCAGCGCCCACCGTAGGCAGGCTATATCGCGGCGCCTTGACAGTCAACTAACTTGACTTTGTACGGGGCGCACTAGCTGCGCGGCGCGTTGCCTTTGTCAGTACTCCCAGGCTCGTCATCGGGCACACCGGCGACAGCGGAGGACGCAACCGGTGAGGGTGCCAGCAGGACGGCCAATAGCTCTTGCGCGTTGCGCACCGCGACCACCTCGCCTGTGCCCAGGATCTCGGCCGTGCCCGCCACCCGCCCCTGCAAGCGCGCTCGTTCCACTAGCCGTAATAGGTAAGAGCCCATGCCAACATGGTCCTGAAGCGACGTTTAATGAACGTGAAAGGCTGATGGTCGCTCAGGCTGGTTCCGCAAGCAGGTCCGAGCCTTCCAGCGTCGTCTCCAGGCCAAGCTCGGCCATCGCAGCCCGGCAGCGCTGCACCATGGCGCGAGCCGAGCCGACCCTGCCCTGGGACCGCAGCAGGCGAGCAGCCCGGGCGTAACGGTCCTCGTCGTAGGGCTCCACGTCGATGGCCTGGGAGAGCAACCGGACCGCTTCGTCAACCTGCTCATGGCGTTCGGCGTCCGCGGCGAGAAGGTCGACCAGCCGCAGGTAAAGGAGCCGAGCTCGTTCCCGGGTCGGCGCGGCCCAGCTCTCGTAACTGGCGTCGCGTAGGGCAGGGCCGCGGTACAAGGCGACGGCGCTGCGGGCCATGGTGCTGGCACGGTACGGGTCTGCGGGAGCCAGTTCTAAAGCTCGGCGGCCGAGCTCTTCGAAATCGAAAAGGTCCACGTCTACGTCCCGGCCAAGCCTTATGAACTCGCCCTGGCGCTCGAGCAAACCTTCCGCCGCAGCCTTGACTCGGCTCATGACGTTGCGGAGGCGCCCCCTACCCACCTCGAGGTCAGCTTCGGGCCATAGGGCGTCGATCAGTTCCTCGGAGTGCATGCCGCCGCCCGTGGCCACCAGGGCCATCACCGCCCAGGTGGGGCGCCCAGGCGGGAGCACGAGCTTCTCGGGGCCCCTGGCCAGCCCGAAGTCCCCCAAGCAGCGCAGCCGCATCCGGCCCTTGCCTTGCGACAGGACCTCTGCCGAATGCGAGCCGGCGGCGGCGGCAAGGTTCAGTAGCTGCTCTACGGCCCGGGGCTCGTGGAGCAGGGGAAGCCGAGGCCAGCCCAACTCGAGGCAATAATCGAAGGCCAGAGCGGCGAGAGGCCCGGCATTTTCGTCCCGAGCTTCCATTGCCGCCCGCGCATCGAGGAGCTGCAGCCGCCACCGCCGTCGGGGCGAAACACCAGGGAGCTTCAGGGCCTGGCGGACGAGCTCGCGGCCGCGTGCCGGGTCGCCCGAGCGAGCCACGATACACGCCTCGACCACAGCGAACTGGCGCTCGTCCTGGTGGCGCCTCAGCCGCGCACGCTCCAGGTAGCGCTGGGCGGCGTCGTGCAGCCCAACCCGGTCAAACGAGTCGGCCGCATCTGTGAGGAAGCCAAGCCCGGAGAAGCCTGAGAACCAATCGCCTTTGCGCTCCTCGCACGCCGCGACCGCCATCGTCAGGCGCTGCTGGTCCTGGAGCAGAGCCGCCAGCGACATCTCTGTCCAGGCGGCGTAGGCCAGGACGGCCTGGTGGTGCATGATGCGGCCCAACTGCCGGCTCTCGGCGACGACGGCCTCGGCTTCGTCGAGCCTCCCCATTTCGATGAGCGTGTCGCTGCGCGACGTCAGGGCCAGCGCCCGCCAGCGGGCGGCACCGGCACCCAGCTCGAGCGCCTCCTCAGTGGCGTCGAGCGCCTCGGCGTACCGGCATTGCTCGCGCAGGGCGTCCTCGACCAAGCGCAGCAGGACCGCGGCCGTCCAACGGTCCTCGCCAGCTCGACGGGCGCAGGCCACGGCGTTCCTGAGCAACCGCGCCGCGGTCTCGAGGTCACGGTCGGTCACCGCGCCGAGCGCGGCAAGGCGCCCCGCGCAAACCAGAGCGCGCGAGCGCGCCGCGTGCTCTCCTGGCTGTGCCTGCCCAATGACTACCTCTGCGAGGCGCCTCGCCTCATCGGCCTGTCCCTCGCGCAGACAATCGTAAGCCTGTTCAGCCTGGACCTCGTGGAGCAAGCGCCGGCGCCGGTCGGCACCGGAGATCGAGGCGGCCGCGCCCGCTGCCAGTTCGAGCGCCTCCCTGCGGTCGGCCCAATGACCGTCCTCGTCCGAACCTTGCGCGGCGCGTAACCACGCCTCCGGGTACCTTTCGAGCACCCAGGTCGGCAGCTCGGCGACAAACGACCGGACCGCGGGCGCGCCCACCGCTGACCTCCTCGATGGCCCGAGGCGGCCGATCAAGGCAGCCGCCCGCTCCGCCAAGCCGGCGACGAGGAACGTAGCAATCGCCGCACTGTCCTCGCCCGCATCCTCGTAGACCTGGCCGGCACGGTCCGCGAACGAGACGTCCAAGGCCCTCTTGGCCGCCAGGTGTTCGGCAACGGGGGCGGCCAGCCGCGCCCAACCTGGTGCGCAATCGACCAACGGTAGGCCGAGCTCTTCGACCCTGGCGTACAGGTCGGCGATCCCGGTCGCCTTCCCGACCACCTGGGGCGACAGGAGCGGTAAGTGGGAAAGTTGGCAGGTTGCCTCTCGCTCGGCCGGGCTCAGCTCCGACAGCAACGACTCGATGAGGGTCCCGAGGCCCGCGCGCTGGGCCCCGAGAGCCTCGACCGCGGCCTCGGGCTCGGGTGACGATGCGACCGCGCTGGCCCAGAGGGCCACCGCCGCCGGCCAACCTCCAGTGGTCCTGCGGATCGTAGAAATGGCGTAATCGCTTAGCCGCAAACCCGCTATCTCGAAGACGTACTGCTCGATCTCGACCGGGGTAAAGGCGAGTTCCTCGGCGCCGAGCCGGGTGGTCCCGGTCGCGCCGGGCGGCTCCGGTGGGCCGGTGGGAAAAACGGCCAACCGGCTGAGCACCAGCAACCGGTGGGGGGTGGGCAGCGTGGCATACAGCTCCGACAAGGCGGCTACACCCTCGCCACGCAGGTAGTGCGCGTCGTCCACTAGCACGAGGACCGCCTCCCGGACCGTACCTAGCGCCTCAACTAAAGCGGTAGTGGCTGCCACCGGCGCCGGCCGGCCATCGACGGCTGCGGCGAGGTCGGAGAGCCGCCCGGCCCGCAGGCTCTGGGTGATCGCCATCGGGAGGAGCGACGCGTCGCGGTCGCGTGGCCCGAGGGACAAACGCACCGTCGGGGCCCCGAGGCGCAAACGCAATTGGTCCGCCAGCACCGATTTGCCATAACCGCCTCCGGCCACGACGACCCCCAGGCGGTTAGCTTCCAGCGGCCCCAGGAGCCTTGTCCTCAGCAGCTGTGCCCCGGCCACAACCGCAAGGCTACGCGCCTCGAGCGCGGGCTGGTCGCTGCCTTGGTGCGTTCTGCGCTCGCGCAAGCAGGGCCCTTGGGCGACGCCGGGTCACAAAAAGACCAGAGGGAGCGCCATGTCGCGCTCGCAGCACTGCGGCTACGGTCTGCACGCCACAGCGCGCTACCTTAGGGCGTGCAGAACGAACCTGTATTCGCCGGCCGGCTGTTGCGCATGGCGCTCACCGACCAAAACGGTGCTGTGCTCGGCCGCGTAGAAGACCTGGTACTCGCGCCGGCGTACGGCGAGTCACCGCCACGGGTGCTCGGTTTTGTGGCCAATGTGCAGCGCAGGCGCATCTTCGTCAATGTCGGGCGCGTCGGCAACATCAGCAGCCTGGGTGTGTCGCTCCATACCGGCACAGTGGACCTGCGCCGTTTCGAGCTGCGCGCCGGTGAGCTCTTGGTCTCCCGGCTATTGGGCCGCCCCGTCGGCGGGGAGATCCTCATGGACATCGCTCTCGAGCGGGACCGGACCGGCTGGTCCGTGAAGGGCGTCGCGCTCGGCCGCGGCAGGGGGATTTACCGCCGGACCCGTCGCGTCGTCGACTGGCAGCAAGCGTCGGCGCTGTTCGAAGCGGGGCCCTTGGCGGCTGAAGTGGCTACCTTCAGAGACATGAACCCGACCGACGTAGCTTCAAGGGTGCGATCGCTACCGCCCGGCCGCCAGGTTGCAATCGCCAACGCCTTCGATGAAGAGCACCTCGCCGACCTCCTCGAGGAGCTCCCAGAGGAGGAGCAAGTGCGCCTGCTCCAAGGTATGGGCATCGACCGCGTTGCAGAAGTCGTCGAGGAGATGGAACCCGACGACGCCGTTGACCTCCTGGGCGCCATGCCTGACGAAGAGAGGGAGCGGCTCCTGGCTGCACTCGAGCCCCGAGAGGCCGCGTCCCTGCGCCGGCTCCTGCGCTACGACGTCTCTACTGCCGGCGGGCTGATGACCTCGGAGCCGGTCGTGGTCTCGCCCGAGGTACAGGTGGCTGAAGTGCTGGCACGTCTGAGGGACCCGGACGTACCGGCGGCGGTAGCCGCCCAAGCCTTTGTCTGCGAGCCGCCCACTACGACGCCAACCGGCCCTTATTTAGGGACAGCAGGCTTCCAGCGGTTGATGAGGGAGGCGCCTTCGACGGCCGTGGCCCACTGCCTCGACAACACGACGTTCGTCCATCCTGACCTGCCGGAAGTGCAAGTAGCCGAGCGTCTCGCCGCTTACAACTTGATCGCGGTCGCGGTCTGCGACGACCAGGGCAACCTCCTCGGCGCGGTGAGTGTTGACGACGTCTTGGACCGCGTACTGCCCAGCGGATGGCGGTGGCGGCGATGAGGCGGCCTCAGCTGTCAGCACGGCGCACGCGCCGGCGGGGGGACGTGACTACGCCACGGGGTTCCGGTGTACGGCTCGGTTCGCATTACGACCCCGAAACGTTCGGCCGACTGTCCGAAGCGGTCGCGCGGTATTTCGGGACGGCTCGCTTCCTGGCTATCCAGTCTGTAATTGTCGCAGGTTGGATCGCCGCCAACAGCCTAGGTTTTATCAACCACTGGGACCCGTACCCCTTCATACTCCTGAACCTGGTGTTCTCCACTCAGGCCGCGTATGCCGCGCCCTTGATCCTGCTCGCCCAGAACCGCCAGGACGCACGTGACCGGGAAACGGTCGAGCGTGACCGCCAAGTGGCCGCTCGCACCCAGGCAGACACCGAGTTCTTAGCCCGCGAGCTCGCCTCCGTGCGGCTCGCATTAGCAGGCATGGCCACCGTCGACGACCTTGGCGCCATGCTCAAGGGGCTCCAGGACGCGGTGGCCAGCCTCAAGGACACGGTCCAAAACCTCGGCGCTGGTCCCAAGTAGCGCCGCTACTCCGCAGGGTCGAGCGCGGTCTCGTGTCCCTATCCTCGAGCGAGCCCTTGGGCGAGCCGGTAGTAGGCCTGGTTCCAACGCAGCTCTCGCGTGAAATCGTCGATGGTCGTCGCGGCGTCGATGCGGACCAGTTCGACACCGGCGATCTCGGCCAGGTCCTTGAGCGCCTCCATATCCACTGCAGTGGCGAGCGCGGTGTGATGGGGACCGCCGGCCATGAGCCATGCCTCGGCCGCTGTCGGCAGGTTGGGCGCCGGTTTCCATACGGCGCGGGCCACGGGCAGCTTCGGCAGGGGCGCGTCTGGCGGTACGATCTCGATCTCGTTGGCCACCAGGCGGAAGCGGTCGCCCATGTCGGCCATGCCGACCACAAACCCGTTGCCCGGGCGGGCATCGAAGATAAGCCTGACGGGGTCCTCGCGGTGGCCGATGCTCAATGGGTGGATCTCGCAACTGGGCCGTTGTGAGGCAATACTCGGGCAGACTTCGAGCATGTGCGCTCCCAACGTTTTCGCCTCACCGGGGCCGAGATGGTACGTATAGTCCTCCATAAAGGACACGCCGCCAGGCCGGTTGCCGGCCATGGCCTTGAGGATGCGGACAAGCACCGAGGTCTTCCAGTCCCCCTCAGCACCGAAGCCGTAGCCGTCGGCCATCAGGCGCTGCACTGCGATCCCCGGGAGCTGGCGGAGCCCGCCTAGATCTTCAAAGTTGGTCGTAAATGCCTTGAAGCCGCCGCTGTCGAGGAACGAGCGCAGCCCAACCTCGATGCTCGCCGCGTACCTGAGCGACTCGTGACGCGCACCTTGGGGCGCGAGCTCTGGGACAACGTTGTAACTTTCCAGGTACTCGGCTACAACATCATCAATTGCAGCCGTTGGCGCGGCGGCTACCGCGTCCACCAAGTCATTCACGCCGTACGTGTTGACTGAAACGCCAAACCGTAGTTGCGCCTCGACCTTGTCGCCCTCCGTCACCGCCACATCGCGCATGTTGTCGCCGAAGCGCGCCAAGCGGAGCTGTTGCGCCGCCTGCCATCCCATCGCGGCGCGTGCCCACGAACCGATCCTCCGCCGGACGACTGGGTCGCTGGCGTGCCCCGCCACGGTCTTGCGACGTACCGCCAAGCGCGTCTGCACGAAACCGAACTCCCGGTCGCCATGGGCGGCTTGGTTGAGGTTCATAAAGTCCATATCAATATCCGCCCACGGCAGCGAGAGGTTGGCCTGCGTGTGCAGGTGCAAAAGAGGCTTGCGCAACAAGTCGAGCCCCGCGATCCACATCTTCGCCGGTGAAAAGGTGTGCATCCACGCCACCACACCCACGCACGCGTCTGCGCTATTGGCCTCGAGGCAGGCGCGGCGGATTTCGGCAGCCGTCGTCAGGACGGGCGTCCACCTGATGGGCACTTCGATGTCTCCGGCAGCGTTGAGGATATCGACAACCTGGCGTGATTGCGCCTCGACTTGGCGCAACGTCTCGGGGCCGTACATCTCCTGGCTACCGGTGATAAATAAGCATTCCCATTGGCCACTCATGAGTGACTCTCCTTTGGCATCGTATATTTCATTTGTAGTGAGCGACTACGTCGACACGACCGTGCATGTGGGGAGCGGGCATGGGGGGCGGTCAAGCAAGCGAGAGTACAGCATTCCCGGCCACGCTCTATTTTGGCCGGGCGACCCGGGCCAGCACCCAGGTCCCGGCCCTCCCGAGGCGGTGGGTCATGGCTTGCCCCGGGCGCCAGCCCCCTGACCGCCGTCGCGGCCGCCGCGTCGACGGCCGAGAAGCTGACGGCCAGGAAGGTGTCGCTGGTGGGCACGGCTGCGGCGATCAGCTGTTGCCCGACCACGGGGACGCCCGGCTCCCAGTGCACGGTAGGCCATTCGGCGTCCGACGGCATAGAGGTGTCCCAAATGTAGATCCGCACCGGCCTGGACCGGCCTGGACCTGCCGGGACCGGCAGGGACCGGCCCGGAGCGAGACTTGGAGGCTCGCCCTCCCCGCCTGGTACAAGCGGGGGTCGAACCTGGGGGCTTGCGCTCCCCGCCTGGGACGAGCGGGGGGCGAAACTGAGGCCCGCCCTCCCCGCCTGGGACCTGGGACCAGCGGGGGGCGAATCTGGGTGCACACGTGCATCTCGTCGCGCTGGCGTTAGTCCTGGTACCGCTGGTGCACCCGGAAGCACGGGTCGCGACCAGAAAACAGCTCCGGAGAGGCTCACGTTGCCGCAAGGCAGCACGAGCAGGGCCCGGTGCGCGCGGGCGGAGCCTCGTGGCTGGCGCGCAGTCCTTGCGCAGGTGCCGCCCGGCACGTGCGGGCACTGACGCGTGCCTTCGACTATCGTTCCGGCGGTGGTTCTCCTCTGATGGCCCTAGACAACCGGCTGACGACCGGGGGAGCGACCCAGCAGGCGATCGAGCACCACTACGACGTCGGCCGTGACTTCTTTCGCCTGTGGCTCGATTCTCGCATGGTGTACTCGTGTGCGCTCTGGCCAGGCGACCTCGACGAGGACCTGGAGAGCGCGCAGTTGGCCAAGCTTGCCTGGCACGCTACGGCGGCTCGGGCTGACGGCGCGGCGCGGGTGCTCGACATCGGCTGTGGCTGGGGTGCGATGCTGCGGTACCTCGTCGAACAACGGGGCGTCGCCCACGTCACCGGTCTGACCTTGAGCACCGACCAGGCTTCTGCGGGACCGCCTTCTGAGCGCAGCGAAACCCGGCTCGAGGACTGGCGGGACCACCAGCCGCCTCGCACCTACGATGCCCTCATCTCGATCGGGGCCTTCGAGCACTTCGCGCGTGAAGAGCTGTCACAGACTGAACGCCGTGACGTCTACCGGGGCTTCTTCGACCAGTGCGCGGGCTGGCTGGACGAGGGGGGGCGCCTATCGCTGCAAACGATCGCCTACGAGGATTTCGACCGCGCCGGCGCGCCCACCTCACCTTTCTTCACGGAGGAGATCTTTCCCGAGTCGAGCCTCCCACGACTGGGCGACATCGTCCACTCCGCCGAGGGGTGGTTCCGCCTGGTGGGCTTCCGTAATGACCCCACGCACTACGAACAGACGCTCCGTCTCTGGCAACGCCGGCTCGAGTCGAGGCGGGCAGAAGCCTGCGAGCTGGCTGGGCCCGCAACGTACCGCCGCTACCTGCGCTACCTGCGCCTCTCGCGGGCCATGTTCCAAAGGCGCGTTTGCACGCTGTACCGACTGGTACTCGAGCGCCGGCCATGCCGCTTGCCTTTGCTGGTGGGTAAGCCGTGATCTCAGGGACGCTCCATGAGATGTTGGACGATTGTGCTGTCGGCTTGCTCGAGCGGCACTTGGCCCACGCCAAGGAGTGGTTCCCCCATGAACTGGTGCCCTGGGAGCTCGGGCGGCGTTTCGTGCCCGGCGCGGTGTTCGAGGTCGAGGGGGCTCCCCTGCCCACCGGCACCGCCTCAGCGCTGTTCCTCAACCTACTGACCGAGGACAACCTGCCCAATTACCTCCACGCTATAGCCATGGTCTTCGGCAGCGGGTCGGCGTTGGCGGAGTGGTCACGGCGCTGGGCGGCGGAGGAGCAGCGTCACGCCATCGTAATGCGCGACTGGTTGTGCGTGACACGCAAGCTCGACCCCGCGGCGCTCGAGCGGGCTCGTCTGCGCCACGTCTCGGCCGGTTTCCGTGCCGGCGCCCGCGACCTGACCCTGACCGACGGCGTCGTGTACCTGACGCTGCAGGAGCTCGCCACGCGCATATCACACTGGAACACGGGGCGCCTCCTGGACGAGATCGGTTGCAACTTGCTGAAGCGTGTCGCCGCCGACGAGAACCTCCATTTCCTCTTCTACCGGGACCTAGCGACTGCGGCCCTCCAGGCCGAGCCTTCGAGAGCGGTGGAAGCCATTGACCGCCAGGTCACCGGGTTCCAGATGCCTGGCGCCGACATCGACGGGTTCGCCGCCCATGCCGCTGCCATCGCCGCAGCGGGTATATACGACTTCCGTGTCCACTATGAACAGGTCCTGGTCCCCGTCGTGTTGAACCACTGGCGGCTCGAGTCGGTGGAGGGCCTCGACGACGCCGCGGAGCGTGCCCGCGACCACCTGCTGACCTGGATGGACCGCTTGCGAAGGGTGGCCGAGCGGATGGCGGCTCAGTCAGTAGGCGCCGCTGCCCCCGGAGCTGGGGGCGGGGGCTAGGAGGGATTAGGGTTCATCCCATGGTCCTTGAAATAGCGCGCTTGACAATAGCCGAGGGTCATGCGGCCGAGTTCGAGAGCGCTTTTGACCTTTTCAAGGAAGTGCTGGCGAAGGCGCCCGGCTTCCATGGGGCCGAGCTGCGCAAATGCGTCGAGCGGCCTTCCGAGTACTGGCTACTGGTGCGCTGGGAGACCGTCGAAGCGCACACTGTCGACTTCAAGAACGCGGGTGGCTTCGCGCGCTGGGACCAACTGGTGGGGCCCCATCTCGCCGCGCCTCCGGACGCCGTTCACGGCCAGCTCCGGAGCTCAGTCACCCAAGCGAGCCGCCCCGGGTAGGAGCTTGCTCCCGGGGGACTGGCGCTGCACACTGACTAAGGCCCGGAGAGGCTGGGAAGGACCGCCAATGGCGATACTTAGAGCAGTCGTCGTCGGCGGGGGGACGGGAGGAATGTTGAGTGCCCGCGCGCTCTTGGCTTCTCCCCGTTTCGAACTGGTTGCTGTCGCCGACACGAGCGCGGCTGCTATCGAACGGCTGAGCCAAGAAGCCTCCCTCGCAGGAGCTGAGCTGTTCCCCGACTACCAGTCGATGTTTTCCGCGACCGCGGCTGACGTCGTGTGCGTGTCGACCTACGCGCCCACGCATGAGGAGATCGCCATGGCGGCCATGGACCTGCCCGCCAAGGGTCTGCTGGTCGAAAAGCCGTTGGCCGGCACGGTGGCCGCAGGCCAAAGGATTGTCGGAGCGGCCAAGGCGCGGCAGCTGCCGATCGTCGTGCCCCATGGGCTCATGGCGCGCGATGCGCCCCGAGAGGTCCTGTCAGAACTGAGGTCGGGCGCGATCGGTGCGCTCCGCGTAGTGGAAATGGAGTGCACCGGCTGGGACCTGATCAACGCCGGGATCCATTGGATCCAGTACTTCGTCGCTCTGAGCGGCACGGACTTGCCCGAGCGTGTGCTCTGCGCCTGCGACACGTCGACCCGTACCTTTCGCGATGGGCTCCAAGTAGAGACCGAGGCGATAACCCTCGTCACTTGCGCCGGCGGGGTACGGCTCGTGCTGCATACGGGCGACCAAGTGCCGCTAGCCCAAGAAGGGGCGGCCTGCCTCATGAGGATCGTCGGTGACCGGGGCTACATAGAGTATGGCGCCTGGCTGGACCACTACCGTGTGGTTGCCCCGGGCCGTCCTGACCGCTCGGTGGAGGTGCCGCCATCTGAGGTGAGCGGGCACCGCCGCCATCTCGAGCACCTGGCCGACCTCATCGAGACGAGGACGGTGGATTACGAGGTCGCCGACACTTCACTCCTGGCGTTGGAGATCATCGAAGCCGCGTACCTCTCCAACAGGGTCAGGGCCAGCGTGACGCTGCCGCTTTCCAGCTTCGCGGCCGCCGGTCCGCCGGATTGGGACCCTGGTTCGCCGTACTCTGGCCGCGGCGGTGGGCGGGACGGAAGGCAACTACCGTGACCGCGAGCGACCCCACCGTCATCGGGCTCGTGGGTGGCGGCTGGCGTGCCGAGTGCTACCTACGGGTAGCTGCGGCGCGACCGGACCTTTTCCAAGTGCGACGGGTGCTCACGCGGAGCGCCTCGTCGTCCGAAAAGATCAAGGCAAAATGGGGCTTATCAGCGACGACGGACCTCGCGGGGTTCTCCGACAGCGGCGCCTATCACTATGTCGTAGTCTGCGTGCCGCGGTCGTGCGCTCCCGAGCTCGCTACGCGGTTCATAGCCTCGGGAACAGCCGTCCTGGCCGAGACCCCGCCCGCCGAGGACGCCGCTGGCCTGGGCGAGCTCTACAAGGCGTTGGGGGCTTCGGCCCCTGTCCAGGTGGCCGAGCAGTACCAGTTCCAACCGCACCACCGGGCACGCCTCGAGGTGGTACGTACCGGCATGATCGGCCCGGTCAGCGCGGCGTACGTGTCCGTCGCCCACGGTTATCACGCCATGAGCTTGTTGCGCCTGGCACTGGGCGTCGGTTTCGGGCCGGTCACAGTTACTGGCAGCACTTCGGTAGACCCTGTGGTGGGCGTCCTCGGCCGCGAGGGCTGGGAGCCGGCACTGTCGGTGCGGCAGTCGACGAGGGCAAGGGCGACGCTGCAGTTCGAGGGCGGTACGGGGTTCTACGACTTCAATGGTGAGCAGTATTTCTCGCCCTTGCGCAGCCGGCACATAGCCCTTCACGGTACGCATGGTGAGGTGTACGACGACACCGTCAACTACATCGAGGATCCCGGCCGCCCCGTCTGCGGCCGGTTGCTCCGCGCCCAAAGCGGGGCCGACGGCGACCTTGACGGTGCCTACTTGAGGTCGGTCTGCCTCGGTGACCGTGCCCTCTATGTCAACCAGTTCGCTCCGGCACGCCTGTCAGATGACGAGCTCGCCGTGGCTGAGTGCATGGCACGGATGCGTGTTTTTGTGGAGCAAGGCACGCCTTTTTACGGCCTAGCCGATGCATGCGAGGACCACTACCTCAGTCTCCTCGTGGACGAGGCCACGAGCCGTGGCGCCCGTTTGTCCACTAGCCCTCAGCCCTGGACGGGATCGCTCAGCATCGCACAGCGACCGGCTTTGGGGCCCAAGCCCTGACAGTCAGCTGCCATCTCTGCGTCAGTCCGGTGCGCCCGGTACGGGGACGATCGGAGGGCCGCTGACGGGCCACCCGCCGGGGGCCCACTCGAGCCGGCGCACCTGCACCCATGGGCCCCCGGAGTCCCAGGCGTCGTAGTAGTGGTAAACGATCAGATCCCCGGTAGGCCCGGAATATACCGACGGCGACCCAGGCCCGATCATGCCTTCATCGCTGCCGAGGAACTCCATGCCGCCCCCACTCGTCATCACCGTCCCGTTGGGGTCGGTATAAGGACCGACGACACGAGTAGACCTGCCGACAATGACATGGTAGGTGCTCCCTATTCCCTTACAGCATGCACCGGCAGACACGAACAAGAAATAATAGGGTGAGTGCCAGACAATATAGGCGCCTTCCTCGGGGTCTGGAGGGGCCGCCTCGGACAATGAGAAGATCCGCTGGCTCCCTGCAGGCGGCTTGCCGCTGGCGGCGTTCAGCCGGAGGAGCTTGATGCCGCTCCAAAACGAGCCGAACAACAGCCAAATGGCATTGCCCTGGGCCATGACCAGAGCTGGGTCGATCGCGTTGTAGTTGTCAGTACTATTCGATGAAAAGACCTCGCCCATGTCTGTCCAGTGGTAACGCCGGCTAGTGGGGTCCAATGTGGGGTTCGTCGCCAGAGCGATCAGCGAATCATTTGAGCCGAACGAAGACGCTGCGTAATAAAGGTGGTAAGTACCGGCGAAATATGAGATGTCCGGCGCCCAGAGGTTAGTGACGGCCTGTCCGAGGTCGGCACCAATCCATGAGGGGATCACCTTGAACACCGTGCCCACAAGCTTCCACGCCGTCAGGTTGGTGGACTCCCGGATCTGGATGTCCCCATCGTTCACGTTCCCCTCGGGGTCACCAGTCGAGAACAGGTACCAGGTATTTCCCTCCTTGGCCAAGGTGGGGTCATGGATGAAGACGTAACCCGGTACAGGCACGGCCGCGTTGGCCGGGCCGACCTCCCAGGACCGAGGGGCGGGCACGGACGGGACCAGCACTACAACGGACAACATGGCCTTGGTCAACGTGGTCCTCATAGCGTCCTCACGGTGCGACTGGGCCGGAGCCAGTGCTGAGGCTCCCGGCGGCTTGGTTCGCCGCCTCGGCCGCCGCCTGCAAGAACATGGCAATGGTGCGCCGTTGCCGGGACGGGACATCGGCCACGAGCGCCCGGACAGAGGCGTGGTAGCGGGCCAAACCTGCGGGCTCGTGCTCAGCCGCTTGGGCCGACAGCTCTATCAGCGTGTAACGCCGGTCAGAGGGGTGGGGACGGCGGTTCACCCAACCGGCGTCCTCGAGGCGGTCGACGAGCATCGTCACCGCTCCCGAGGTGATCGACAGGCGTTCGCCAAGGTCGCGCTGGGTGAGCGGCCCGTCGGCCTCGAGGTGCTCGAGCGCGTCGAGGTCGGTCGAGCTCACCCCTGCGTGACGGGCGAGAGCCGCCCTCATGCGGTCTCGCTCCAAGCCGAAGCGCTGGAGGCTGCCCGCCAGGTCATCAAGGGACTTTTGGCCCATGCGCCCAGTGTACCGCGTGGCTATACTAGTGAGTAACTAAGCTACTTAGAAACAAAGGAGACTAGGATGGAGGGGGCTGCAAGCGCAATCGTCGAGGTCGAGGGGCTGTCCAAGACTTACCCGAGTGGTGTGGAGGCCGTACGCGGGGTCGACTTCGAGATCCGAGCCGGTGAGGTGTTCGGCTTGATCGGCCCGAACGGGGCGGGGAAGTCGACCACGATCGGCATGCTGACTACGACCGTTGCGCCAACGCGGGGCCGGGCACGCCTATGTGGATTTGACGTCGCGGTCGACCCGCTGCGGGCACGGCGGGCGAGCGCCGTGGTATGCCAGGGGCCCTCGGTCGACCGCGCGCTGTCAGGACGCATGAACATGGAGGTGCACGCTCGGCTGTGGGGAGTGAGCCACCGGGCTGCCCGCATCGCCGAGGTGGTCGACGCCTTCGGCTTGTCTGGGATCCTCGAACGGCCCGTGGCCACCTACAGCGGCGGGCAACGCCGCCGCCTGGAGATCGCACGGGCGTTGCTGTCCAATCCCCGAGTGCTCTTCTTGGACGAGCCAACGGTCGGCCTCGACCCCCGCATCCGCCGCGAACTGCTCGACATGCTCGGCCTCCTCCGCTCGGCCGAGGAGATGTCGGTGCTTGTGACAACGCACTACCTCGATGAGGCGGAACGGCTGTGCGACCGCGTCGCCATCATGTACCAGGGCCGCCTGGCCGCTTCGGGCAGCCCGGCTCAACTTCGTGCCAGGCTCGGCCAGTCGATAGCCGAACTGCGCGTCGAGCAGGACCCAGTCAAAGCGCTCGCCGTATTGCGGGCCGGCGGGGTCGCCGGGCACGACGCCTTCCAAGTGGGCCAAACCGTGACCGTACCGGTGCATCGTGGGAGCCCCGACGACGCCGCCGCCGAGCTCGCCCGGCTCGGCATCGCCGTCACAGGTGTCAGTACCCGCCCACCCACCCTTGATGACGTCTACCTGCAGCTGACCGGCGAACGCATCGCCGCCTGAGTTGGATAAGGAGAACACCTTGACTGGCATCACGCTCGAGACGAGCCCGCTCGTCTTCACCCCTAACCACGTCTTCACCCCTAATCACCGCGGCGCCAACCTGGCTGCGTTCGCCACCCTGGCAAGGCGTCGCCTGTCGCTTAGCCTGCGCACGCCGCGCGCCATCCTCTTGCCCTTGGCCACCCCCGCGTTGATCGCAGTCGTCATAGCGCCGGCATTGGCCAAAACGGCCGGCCCGATAGCCGGCATTGGGTACATGACGTACCTGGCCATTGGGACCGCCGGCTTAGTTGTACCGCTGTCATGCATGCAAGCAGGGCTCGCAGCCATCGTCGACCGCAACAGCGGCGCTCAGCCCGACCTGTTGGCTGCCCCCGTGCCACGCGGTTTGCTCGTCTTCGCCAACCTGGCGGCTGCCCTGGTAACCAGTGCTCTGCAAGTCGCCGCTCTGGTAGGCCTTTCCTTGGCTCGCGGGGCCTCGCTGGGCACTTCGGCCTCTGGCGTCGCCTGGTTCGCGGCGGCGGCAGTCCTGCTTGCCATTGCGACCTACGGGGTCGCAGAGATCCTCGCGCACCACATCGCGGCAGAAGAGGAGTACGTGAACGCCATCCCCACCATCGGGATCGCGCCGTGGTTCTTCGCCGGGTCTCTCTTCCCCATCAACTCGTTGCCGGGCTGGCTGTCTGCAGTAACCAAAGCGCTTCCCGTCACCCACGCGATCGCGCTCATGCGCTACGGGGTCGCGAGCCGCAACGTGGCCGGCCTGCACGCGATCTGGGGGCTCAACAACCCTGCGACAATGGCGGCCCTCAGCGCGACCGTGCTCGCCCTCTACGCCGCTGTGCTCACGGCCCTCGCTGTGCGCACCTTCACGCGTGGGGCCGTCCGATGACGGGCCGGCTCTACCGGGCACTGACCGTCTTGTCGATGGCAGTCGGCCGCGGGCCTGCCGCCCGCGCTGCCGTCGAGAGCGCCGTGCTCTCCAGGGACGACCGTGTAGTTGACATTGGTTGCGGGCCGGGTGCCGCTGTCCGGCTCGCGGCGGCCGGATGCGCTCACGCCACCGGCGTCGACCCCGACCCCGCCATGTTGCGCATGGCCAGAGCGATCAGCGGCGCCCGGCGGAGCCGCAACGTAAGTTGGCTCGAAGGTTCGGCGGCGGCTGTACCCGGCCCGGACGCTTCGGCAACCGTTGTTTGGGCCGTCAGCTCCGCTCACCACTGGCCCGAGCGCGCGGCCGGGTGGGCCGAGGCTCGTCGCCTCCTTGCCTCCGGGGGGAGGCTCCTGGTTGTCGAGCGCCTCACCCGTCCCGGTGCCACCGGGCATGGCTCGCACGGCCTCACCCAGAGCCAAGCCGACCGGCTCGCAGAGGAGCTCGCAGAGGCCGGCTTTGCCGGCGTCCAATGTGAGGTCATCAAGGCGCGCCGCCGCAAGATCGTGGTCCTCAAGTGCGTCAGCCCCCGCTCTGGCGGCTGAAGCCTCGCGCACAACGACGCGGGAGGACGGGGTACCGCGGACCTGAGCCGAGGCCCATCCTGCTCAGCAGGTCATGGCCACGTCGCCACACCGGATTGGGGGAGGAATTGGGGTCGGGCCCCGATGACGTTACCGACTTGTTGGCCGACAATTGGAGCGTGACGTCGTTACCACCTCAAGGTGAGAGGCGCTGAGGCTTGTGCGCTTCGTCCTGGATATCGACCGGTCCCCCGATGGCAGGCTCGAAGGGTTTGTCCAACCGGCGGGGGCTCGAGCTGGCGTGCGTTTTTCGGGCTTGCTCGAGTTGCTCGGCACCCTGGAGGAAATGCTCCCCACTGGCGAGGGGGCGCCTCGCGCCGGCAAAGCCGAGGGCGGTGAACAACGTCGCGAATGTCAATAAGCCTTGGCCGCTCGGAACCCCTTAGAAGCCAGCGACAATCTGTAAATAAAGGAAAAGGAAAGATGGGCCCCTTCATGATTTATTGCGCCGGGCGTATGCGGTACGAAGAGGCGCCGCGTCTGAAGTCAGAAAGCCCATTGGTCCAGTTGTCCGGCGTCGAGAAGGTCTACCGCACGGGGAAACTCGAGTTCGCGGCCTTGCGGGGCATAGACCTCACGATCTACCCAGGCGAGATGGTAGCGGTAGTCGGCCCCTCTGGGAGCGGCAAGACCACAGTCCTCAATATGGTGGCCGGCATCGACCGCCCGAGCTCGGGCCACGTTGTGGTCGACGGAGCCGATCTCGGGGCGATGACCGAAGAAGGCTTGGCTCGGTGGCGCAGCACCACGGTTGGGATAGTTTTCCAGTTCTTCCAGCTGCTGCCGACCCTGAGCGCGTTGGACAATGCCGCCCTGCCGATGGATTTCGCCCGCCGCGGCAAGGTCGGCGAACGCATCGCCCGAGCAAGGGAGCACCTAGGCCTTGTCGGCCTCGCAGACAAGGCTGACCATTACCCCTCCGAGCTCTCCGGCGGGGAACAACAACGGGTCGCCATTGCCCGCGCCCTGGCTTGTGACCCCAAGCTCGTAGTAGGCGACGAGCCGACGGGGAACCTCGACAGTATGACGGCAAGGGACATGTTCGAGCTGTTCAAGCGGCTCAATGCCGAAGGCAAGACCGTCCTCTACGTGACGCACGACCGCGAGCTCGCGCGCCGCGCCCACCGGGTCGTCACTATCCGCGACGGCGTCGTGGTTTCCTGAGGGGCCAGAAATGATCTCGGCGCTCACACGCAAGTCCGCCACTGACCTGCGCCACCGCAAGTCGCGCACTCTCATCGCCGTTTTGACTTTGGCATTGGCGCTGGCAGGTATGGGCCTTTTCGCCCTGCCGGCACTCATGGACCGCTCGATGAACGCGTTTGTCGCAGCTGACAAGCTCCCCGACGTGACCGTTTACACACATCCGGTCGTGCTCACGCCCGCGCAGTTGTCGGCACTGGCCCGTCTCCCGAACGTCACCGCCGTCCAGCCGCGTTCGGTGTACAAAGGCCCTGTTTACCTCGGTGCTCGCCGGGCGCTTGTCGAGGTCCAAGGCATCCCCGACTTCGACCGCCAGAGCGTGAACATCGTGCACGTTGCCTCAGGCACGGCACCACTTGCTAGCCAGGTGCTCACCGACCTCCAGAACGCAGAACACGAGCAGTTCGACGTGCACGCCGGCGAGGTAGTCCGGATAATCGGCGCCAACGGTGCGGTCACGCGCCTGCGGGTCAGCGGCGAGGGGCGCAACCTCGAAGGCGCCCGCGCCGCCACTTCTGACGGGGTGATCGTGCTTTACGCCGGCTCGGCGACCGTCGCCTCGCTGAGCGGTGCCTGGGGCTACAGCGAGCTTGACTTCCGGCTCGCCGACACAAGTTCGGCGGCGGTCGCGCGGACTGTTGTCGCTATCAGCCGCCAACTGGCCGCGGTGCCCGGCTTCCGAGGTTTCAGCGACCTAGCCGAGAAGCAGGCGCCCGGCGACTGGCCGGGCAGGAGCAGCTTCCTGCAGTTCACGAAGTTCTTCTACGTGATCACCCTCCTTGCTCTGCTGTCGGCGCTCGTGTTGATCTCGAACACGGTCACGACCCTGGTCGCCGAACAGACCTCCGAGATCGCGATCATGAAGGCGCTAGGCGGGCGTCGCCGCCAAGTGGCGGCGGTCTACCTGAAAACCGCACTCCTGCTCGGGGCTCTCGGGACCCTCGTCGGGACCGTGCTCGGGACAGTGCTCGCCAACGGGTTGACCCACTATTTCGGCTCCACGTTCTTCGCCGTGCCTACTGGCTTCGGCGTCGACTGGCGCATTCTGGCCGCCAGCGCGCTGGTCGGCTTGGCAGCTCCGCCGCTCGTCGCGCTGCCAGCGGTCCTACGCGCCGTGAGGTACCCGCTCAGGGACGCACTGGAGGCAAAGGGTACAACGGTCAGCTGGTACGGCACTGGAGACCGCCTCCTGCGCCATGTCTCGTTCCTGCCGCGCACGGCTCAGGTCGGCCTGCGCAATGTTGCCCGGCGCCGCCGCCGGAGCGTCTCGACCAGCCTGGTCATCGCCCTCGCTGTGGGCACATTGCTGGCTGTGCTCGGCCTTTCCGCCGCCGCCGCCAATGCCAGTCGCGCCTCTTGGGGCGACCACGGTGAGGACCTCAAGGTCGTTGCGGTCGGCCAGCGCCCCCTGGGTGCCGCTGCGGAACGCCTCATTGCCGCAACGGCGGGAGTCGCAAGCGTGGAGCCGATGTTCGTCACCAACGTCACGCTCGCCGGCAAGAACGCCAAGATCTGGGCTGTACGTCAGGCGACCATGTTCCATTACCACATAGCCTCCGGGCGCTGGTACACCCCGGCCGAGGAACAGGACCGAGCCCGCGTCGCCGTCGTCGAAAGCGACCTCGCCCGCGTTACAGGTGCCCGTCTCGGCCACAGCGTCATCGTCCAGACCGCCTCCGGCCAGGTCGCCCTGCGTGTCATCGGCATCTCCACCAACCAGCAGGAGAACGGCCTTGCCCTGTTCGTGCCCCTGACGACGGTGCACGCGCTCCTGCCCGGTAAGCCGGCCGACGCCAACGACTACTGGGTACGCACAACCTCGCAGAGCCACGCTTTCATCGACCGCACCACGACCCGCATCGAAGACGTGCTGGCAAGGCACGGCTACGACGTCAGCAGCGAGGTCGCGTACGTCAAGCTGGCCAATGAGATAGCCAGCAACCGGACCATCACGACCACGCTTGGGGTCGTTGGCTTCCTGGTCGTGTTGATCAGCATGGCCGGCCTGGCTGGTGCTCTCACGACCAGCGTGTTGGAACGCACCCGGGAAATAGGTATCCTTCGCTCCGTCGGTGCGCGCGCCCGGCACATCCGGCGCATCTTTGCTAGCGAGACCGTCGCCTTGGCGGCAGGTGGTTGGCTCCTCGGCGCCCCGGTTGGCTACCTCCTCGACCGCTTCCTCGTTTGGCTGGTAAAGAACGTAATGAACCTCGACCTGCAGTTCGCTTTCCCGTCGGACTACCTCGCAGTGTCCTTCGCGGGCACCATCCTGCTCGCCCTGCTGATCACGCTCATGCCCATCCGGCGTGCCATCGGGTACCGGCCCGGCGAAGCACTGCGCTATGCCTAGGGCAGGCTGCAGACGACATATCGGCCGTCAGGCTCGTAATTGTGCAATCTGCTGGCGGCCCGCGCGTGGGTGCATTGCCTACCCTCAAGTTGACCCCGATGACGAACCCAAGCGAGCGGGACCACATGCGTAAGCGCGATGTCATGGGTGGCGTAGCAGGTACTGCTCGTTGGGCAGCAGCTGCCCGCGCCGCAGAGACAAGCCGGAGCGACGCCGTCGTCGAGGACCCATGGGCAGCGGCGCTCGCGGGCGAGGAAGGCTTGCGTTGGGCCGCGGCCCGTCCCGTGGAGTTCCTTGCCCCCATGGTCCTGCGAGCAAGGTTCTTCGACGACCTCCTGGAGCGATGGGCTCGCACTGAAGGCGCCAAGCAAGTCGTCCTTCTTGGAGCGGGGCTGGACACGCGTGCCTTCCGCCTGCAATGGCCTCCTGCCACCGTCGTGTTCGAGGTCGACCGTGATGCTGTCCTCGAGTACAAGGAGCAAGTACTTTCCCGCGACGGTGCTACCTTGACCTGCGCACGCCGAGCCTGTGTGCCCGGAGACCTAACGGGGCAGGATTGGCCCGTCCGGCTGCTGGACGCAGGGCTCGACCCGAGCCAGGCATCGGTCTGGCTGGCTGAAGGGTTGCTCTTCTACTTTGCTCCAGAGGACATCGCAGCTCTGTTTGGGCACATTTCTCGCTCTGCAGCTTTGGGCAGCCGGCTTGCCTTCGACATACCCAACCGGGCCGTGCTCACTCATCCCATCACGCGTCCTTGGATCCAGATGCAGGCAGACGCGGGAGCGCCATGGCTCGGGACCATCGATGAGCCCGTAGAGTACCTTGTGCCATTTGGCTGGAGGGCAACCGCCACGCAGTTCGGCGCCACCGATGCCGCCTATGGCCGATGGCAGTACCCGGTCGTCCCGCCGACTTTACGTGCCATGCCGCACCATTGGCTCGTCTCGGCGACAAAGGAGCGGGTTTTTGAGCTCGGCTCGCTTTGAGCGGGACAAGACGAAGCGCTCCGGGATGCTAGGCTCCGGCCCCGCACCCCTGAATATAGAGGAGAGGGCGCCATGGGCCTCGAAGAGCGCCGCAAGATCAAGGAACTCGAAGAGTCAGTCCTGCCCGGTCGCGTCGCAGAGATCCAGGAGATCTGCGGTGCCCCGATCCCCTACGACGTGGACTGGGCGTCCTTCGACGGTGACCTCCCAGCGCTCAACTTCGTGGACAACCTGTCATGCCACCGGCTCAATATGGCCCTGCGTGTCATCTGTACCGACGACCTCGGAAAAGAAGCCGTACGTGACGGGCTCCAGCAAGTCCGCCTCCGCAACGTGCGCGCCACCGAGGACAAATCGCTCCGGTTCGCGGAGGGCACTTTGGACATGGCCTGCGCCTATGCCGCCGGCCTCGACGGAGCTTTCAGCGACAACGAAATTCGCACTGAGCTGCTAGCCCACCTCTAGCCCGCTGGCTCGCATCACCGACGGTCACCAGCTCGCCTCGGCGGCGTGTGAGGTGGCGGACTTCGGCTGGGTTGCCAGCGAGTTCGATCGCTTTTGTATATGCACCGTACGCCTCGGCGGAGCGGCCGACCCGGCGGAGCAGCTCGGCGCGGGTCGCGTGGAGGGCGTGGTAGTCCTGCAGGGGCAGCCGGTCGACTGCTGCCAGCGCCGCCTCCGGCCCGTCCAGTTCCGCGGTGACCACCGCTCGGTTGAGTGCGACGACCGGGTTCGGTTGGATGTTGTACAGCTGGTTGTAGAGGGTGGCGAGTGCGGGCCAGTCGGTGTCTCGGAACTCGCGCGCGGCGGTGTGGACGGCGTTGATCGCCGCCTGGATCTGGTAGGGCCCGGGTCGGTTGTCCCGGACGCAGGCGCGTACGAGTGCGTGCCCTTCTCTGATGAGCGCCCGGTCCCATCCGGAGCGGTCCTGTTCGTCGAGTGTCACCAGCTCGCCGGTCTCGTCGATGCGGGCGGCGCGGCGGGCGTCGATGAGCAGCAGCAGCGCGAGTAGGCCGGCTGTTTCGGGCTCGTCCGGCAGTAGGTCGTGCAGTAGCCGGGCCAGTCGGATGGCTTCGTCGGAGAGGTCGATGCGAAGCTCGGCGTCGCTGCTGGGGAGGTAGCCCTCGTTAAAGATCAGGTAGATGACGGCCAGGACGTCGTCGAGGCGTTCAGTGAGGCGCTCGGGTACTACGAAGGGGATGTGGGCCGCTCGGATCTTGGTCTTGGCGCGGGTGATCCGCTGCCCGATCGCCGCCTCGCTGGACAGCAAGGCGCGTGCGATCTCGCCGACGCTGAGCCCGGCGACCAGCCGCAGCGTAAGCGCTAGCCGTGCCTCGGGTGCGAGTGCTGGGTGAGCGCAGGTGAAGATCAGCCGGAGCTGGTCGTCCTCGACGGCGTGGACCGGTGCCACATCGGGCTGTAGCAACAGTGCCTGCTCGTACTTGGCGGCGCGCTGGTGCTCGCGGCGTACCCGGTCGATTGCCTTGCGCGTGGCGGTCGTCATCAGCCACCCGCCGGGGTTGGGAGGGCTCGTCGTCCCCCACGCCGCGACCGCGGCGAGGAAAGCCTCGCCGGCCGCCTCCTCGGCGACGTCGAGGTCGCCGAAGCGACGGGTCAACGAGGCCACCACGCGCGGCCACTCGTAGCGGAAAACCTCCTCGATCATCCCTGCTCGGTCATCCCTGCTCGATCAAGCCCTGGAACGGGCGCACCTCCACTTTGCCGCGGCAGGCTCTCGAACCCTCGGCAGCCAGCCGCAGCGCGACGTCGAGGTCGGGCGCCTCGATCACCCAGAAGCCTCCGAGGTACTCCTTGGACTCCAGGTAAGGCCCGTCTGTGTAGACCGGCTTGTCGCCTCGGCCGTCGACCACCGTCGCCGTGGAAGCCGAGCGCAGCCCGCCAGCAAAGACGAAATGGCCCTCAGCGACAAGCTTCTCGTTGAACACGCTGGTGTCGGCCAAGGCCGACTCGGCGTCCTCCTGCGACGAGTAGGCACCGAACTTGCCGGCAGCCGGGTCGAAGTCCGAGCCCACCCCGTGCACGGACAGCAGGTACTGCGGCATCTCAGCCCTCCTTCCTAGCAGCGGCCGCGCGATCGGCGTCGGGCGTCGGGACCTGTCCGGGAGTGCGGAAGATCCGCACCTCCTGAGGCCAGTCGCAGGCCACCGCTATCCGGCCGGCCCAGTAGCGAGCCGTAGCCTCATCGGGCACATCCACCGCGGCGAAGCCCCCGAAAGTCTCTTTGGTCTCGGCGTACGGCCCGTCCGTGAAGACGGGCTTGCCGCTCTGGGGCTTCACGTGGAAGACCGGGGCATCGTTGTCGAGGCCGCCCGTGAAGATGAAGACGCCAGCTGCCTTCATCTCTTCGACCAACGTATGCACGTCACGCGACCTCTGCTGCCACTGTTCGTCGCTGGCATCGGTCACCCACTCGTCGTTGAAGAAAATTAGGTACTCAGCCATCACAACTCCTCTGCTTTTGAGTGAGGGGCCCCATCGACCACCCTCCACCTTCACTACGAACGAGCGCCGGAGGATCCGACATCCCGGGCCAAACCCGCCCTGTACTACGTTGTCGTCACTTCATCCACCCGGGGCGCGCAAGGCCGGCACGGGTCCTGGCACCCGGAGGCGGGTGGACCTAACTCCACTGACAGCCAGGAGCTTTTGGGGTCAGACTGTAGCTGTGGGACCAATGCACGAGGAGGCTGCGCAGGGGCCAGGTACCTGGCTCGGGAGATTTGGCTGGCTCTGGACGAGCTG